>CANJHY010000017.1:0-42139 GCA_947474275.1 Betaproteobacteria bacterium | reverse complement strand
GGTGCGGGATTGGCGAACGGCGCGCGCGCGGTATTCGAAATCCTTGTACCAGTCGGGTGGCAGGCCGATGATGGTGTAGGCAGTGCACGAGCACTGCGTACAGACGATCACGTTGTGCACGGACGGCGTGTTCTCCAGCGCGACGAGGTGCCGGTGGTGCACTGGCATCGAAAGGCCCAATTCGGCGACTGCATCGCGTCCGTTCGCGATGAGCCGTTGCCGGAACGCCGGATCGGTCCACGCACGGGCGACGACCCGCGCGCCGTTCTGCGGCACCCAGTCTTCCTCCGCGGTCCGTAAGTGCGTTTCGACGAAGGGCTTTGGCTCGAGGCCGCGCGCCTCGAATACGGACTCGAGCGCCGCCACGCGCTGCTTGACAGGGGCATTCTGATTATTGATTGAGGCCATGTAGGCAATTCTGCACCCGACCTCCGCGGCGCGCAACAGTCCGCAGCAAACTCCGGGATACTGCCGGTTTATAATTGCGGGCGCTGGCGCTTCTTTCTGCTTCAATTCCGGGGATTCAATCAATGTCACAAGATTCTGGCTCCAACGCCGCGCAGGGCAAATTGCTCGATGCCGATACGCCGCACACGGTGCGGATGACGCCGGCCGAAGCCACCGAGCTGGGCATGGGCGCCTTGAAGCGCATCGGTTATTCGGCAGAAGACGCCAAAATCATCACCGACCAGTTGATCGACAACGCGCTGTGCGGTTACCGCTTTGCCAGTCTGCCGCGCATTCTCGCAATTGCAGGCAACAACAAGACTCGCAACGAGCGCCGGCCGATCAAAATCGTCCATGAGACGCCGTTGTCGGGACTGATAGACGGCGGCAACAACCTGGGCTACGTTTCCGTGTATCGCGCGACGGAGCTGGCAATCAAGAAAGCGCGCGAGCGCGGGTTTGCGATGGTCGGCGTCTACGACAGTTATTACAGCGGTCGCAGCGCGTACTTCATGGAAATGATCGCGAATGCGGGCTTCGTCGGCATTCATGCCGCAAGCACGCGCCCGCACGTGCTGCCGATCGGCGGCATCAAGCCCGTATTCGGCACCAACCCGTTGTGCATCGGCTTTCCATCGTCCAAGGGCCCGGTTGTTTACGACATCGGCACTGCTTCCATTATGGTCGGCGAAGTGCAGCTCTTCGCCCACATCGGGCAGGAACTGCCGGAAGGCATCGCGTTCGACGAGGACGGCAATCCAACGCGCGATCCCAATGTCGCCTTGAGAGGAGGCTGGGTGCCGTTCGGCGGGCACAAAGGCTATGGTTTGTCGTTCGCGGTGCAGGCGCTGGGACTCCTGGCCGGCGCTGCGCTCACGCAGGGCACGGTCAAGGACTACGGTTTTCTGCTCCTGGTCATCGATCCCAAGTTGACGCTGCCGGGCGGCGAATTTCCCGATCACATGGCGGGACTGGTCGACAAGATAAAGGCGACGCCGCGGCGGCCCGGTGTGGATGAAATTCGCATCCCGTCGGAACGGGCATTCCGCGAGCGCGAACGGCGGCGCATCGAAGGACTGGTCTTTGACCTTAAAGTCGTCGAATCGCTGAATGCGCTTTAGGACTCTTTTTGTAGCGAGTCGGTCTACAATCGATGCATGCCTGATTCGTTGTTCGCCGTGTTGAAATCGCGCCTGATACGCGCCGGCATGTTGCTTGCAATGTGCGTGCCGTTACTAGGAAGCAGCGGCGAGACGCCAGCCGCCGCAGCGCTCGATCCCGAAATTGCGACTTTCATCGACGAACTTGCGGTCAACCATCAATTCGACCGCGGCCAGCTGAACCGCTGGTTTGGCCAGGCGCGCATCCAGCACGGCATACTGAAAGCCATCGCGAATCCCACTACTGCGCTGCCGTGGCACGTATTTCGCGCGAGCCACGTGAGTCCTGGGCGTATCCGCGGCGGCATCGATTACTGGGAACGCCACGCCGCCACCCTGAAGCTGGCCAGCGCCGAGACCGGCGTGCCGGAAGAGCTGCTGGTCGCTACCGTCGGCATCGAGTCGTTCTACGGCCGGCTTGCCGGCACCAGCAAGGTGTTCGACGCGTTGGTAACGCTCGCTTTCAATTATCCGCCGCGCGCGGCGCGTTTTCGCGGTGAGCTGGAGCAATTTCTGCTGCTGACGCGCGAGTTGAAGATCAATCCGCTGGGCATCAAAGGTTCGTATGCGGGCGCCCTCGGTGTGCCGCAGTTCCTGCCCAGCAGCTACCGCCGTTACGCGGTCGATTTCGACAACGACGGTAAGCGCGATCTGTGGAACCACCACGACGCCATCGGCAGCATCGCCAACTATTACAAGAGCCACGGATGGCAGCGCGGTGAGCCTGTGCTTGCCGCGCTCGAGCAACCGGCGGATGCGCCGAACGATGAGTTCAAAGCGCTGGTTGAACGCGGCATCAATCCCAATACCACCGTCGGCGCAATCAGGCGCACCGGAGCGTCTCCGGCCTACCTGGTCGCGGACGATATGCCGGCCGCGGTATTCGGCGCGGAAACCGAAGCGGGCATGCGCTACTGGATGGGATTTAACAACTTCTACGTGATCACGCGTTATAACCGCAGCGTGAATTACGCGTTGGCCGTCTACGAACTCGCGCAGGAACTGCGTGGGTTAAGGAACGCGCAGCGTTTCGATTGACAGGGGCAATGTCAGCGGCGAAACGCCACCAGATGGTCGATTTCAAGGCGGATGCCGATTTTTTCGCCAATCGCGTGATTGTGATGGCTGGGCACCAGCGACATGACGCGTCCGCCAGCCGGGAGCCGCAGCGTATATAGAAATGCGGCGCCGCGGAATGCCTTGTGCAGCACTTCCGCGCGTAATTCTCCCGCATCGTCATGCAGGATGTCGTCGGGCCGCAGCAATACGTCCACGGCGGCGCCGCGCGGCCATTCCGCCGGAAATTTGGCCTGAAACGTGCCCAGCTCGAGTTGCACGAGCTGGTCGCTGACGACGGTGCCGGGGAGGAGGGTGCCCTGGCCGATAAAATCGGCGACCAGGCGGGTGGCCGGCTCGTGATAAAGATTGTACGGCGTGTCCCATTGCTCTATCCTGCCGCTGGCCATGATGCCGACTGCGTCGGCGATATTGAATGCTTCGTGCTGATCGTGGGTGACGAGTATCGCGGTCGCGTTCTGCTGCTTGAGGATGTCGCGCACTTCCAGGCTCAGGCGTTCGCGCAATTCAACGTCGAGATTGGAGAACGGTTCGTCAAGCAGCAAAAGTTCCGGCTTTGGCGCCAGCGCGCGCGCGAGCGCAACGCGCTGCTGCTGTCCGCCGGACAATTCGTGCGGGAACTTGCCGCCGGCGCCCGCAAGGCCGACGGTTTCGAGCAGTTCGCCGACGCGCAATCCGCGTTGCGCCGGGTCCATGCGCTGCAGTCCGAACGCAATATTGGCGGCAATATCGAGATGCGGAAACAGCGCGTGGTCCTGGAACACCATGCCGACGCGGCGTTGCTCGGTCGGCACGCTGAAATTTTTGCTGCTGACGAGCGCGCCATTGAGGCGGATTTCGCCGGCGGCGACTGGCTCGAATCCGGCAATACAGCGCAACACGGTGGTCTTGCCGCAGCCGCTGGCGCCGAGCAGGCAGCTGATCTCGCCGCGCCGCACGGCGAAGGAGATGCCGGCGAGCACCTGGTTGGCGCCGTAATACTGTTCCACGCCGTCAATCGCGACCAGGGCCTGCGGCCCGGCAGCCGGTTGTGAATGGTCGCTGTTCATGTGCGGCATTATAGCTGCCGGCGTCCGCCTCAAAACGTTACGATTGCGTCTTTGCCGCTGGTGAGCGCCTTTGCTACACTCGTGCAGCGCAAAGCAGGGTCGACCAAAAAAATGAAAATTCCGGCGTGAATACATCCATGGCGATAGCCGGCGCAGGTTCCGCGCGCCGCGCCGGCGCGCTGCCGCTGCTGGCGACCCTGATAGCGGTGCTGCTCGCGGTGCCGGTGGTGGTTGTGCTCGCCAATGTATTCGCGCCGGGGCAGGGGGCGTGGGCACATCTTGCCGCGACGGTGTTGCCCGAGTACATCGCCAATACTCTGTGTTTATTGGCCGGCGTCAGCGTGATGGTGATTTTCGGCGGCGTCTCGACGGCATGGCTGGTGACGACCTGCCGCTTTCCAGGTCAGCGCATGTTCGAATGGACGCTGATACTGCCGCTCGCGGTGCCGGCTTACATCATGGCGTACGCGTATACCGATCTGCTGCAATTCACCGGGCCGGTGCAGACTTGGCTGCGCGCGGTAACTGGCTGGCACGCGCGCGAATACTGGTTTCCGGAGATCCGTTCGGTCGGCGGCGCCATCGTGATGCTGGGGCTCGTGCTGTATCCCTATGTTTACCTGGTGGTGCGCGCCGCGTTCCTGGAACAGTCGGTCGGTATCATGGAAGTCGGCCGCACGCTGGGTTATGGCGCGTGGGGCAGTTTTTTTCGCATCGCGTTGCCGCTGGTGCGGCCGGCGATAGTGGCGGGCACGACACTGGCGCTGATGGAGACGCTGGCCGACTTCGGCACGGTTTCCTATTTCGCGGTGCCGACGTTTACCACCGGTATCTATCGCGCGTGGCTGTCGATGGGCGACCGCGTCGCGGCGGCGCAGCTCTCCGCGATGCTGCTGTGCTTTGTCGTGCTCCTGTTGCTTCTGGAACGCTGGAGCCGGGGCCGCGCGCGCTATTACAACAAAGGCGGACGCCTGCGCGATACGCGCTACCAGTTGCGCGGGATTGCCGCGTGGACCGCGACGCTGATTTGCAGCGTGCCTTTGCTGCTGGGTTTCCTGCTGCCGGCCGGTTTGTTGTTGCGCATGGCGTTGACCGAAAGCGGCGGGCATTTCGGCGCGCGTTTCATCGCCCTGACGCTCAACAGCGTGACGCTCGCCGGAGTAACGGCCGTTGCCGCCGTGGTGCTTGCGCTGATCATGGCGTACGCGATGCGTTTGCGGCCGGGGCCCGCGGTGCAGGCGGCCAACCGGCTCGCTGGCCTCGGTTACGCGGTGCCCGGCGCTGTCATCGCGATTGGCATTCTGGTGCCGGTCGCGCGCCTCGACAATGCGCTGGATGCGTGGATGCGCGCCAATTTCGATATCAGTACCGGTCTGCTGCTGACCGGCAGCATATTTGCGCTGGTCTATGCTTACCTGGTGCGTTTTCTCGCCGTTGCGCTGCAGACCGTGGAAGCCGGTCTGACCAAGATCACGCCCAGCATGGATGAGGCGGCGCGCTCGCTGGGCGTCGGGCCGGTCGGGACACTCATCAAAGTGCACGGGCCGCTCATGCGGGGCACTCTGTTGACCGCGGCTTTGCTGGTGTTCGTCGACGTCTTGAAAGAACTGCCGGCGACTTTCATGATGCGGCCATTTAACTTCGACACGCTGGCGGTGCAGGCGTACAACCTCGCGGCGGACGAACGCCTCGCCGAAGCGGCAGTGCCGGCGCTCGCGATCGTGGCGGTCAGTCTGTTGCCGCTGATATTCCTGTCGCGGCGCATCGCGCGCGGCAGCGCGAACCGGGGAAAAGCGGGCGCCCAATAAAAAGCCCCGTCGTTACGACGGGGCGGGTTGTATTGCCGCTGCGCCTTATTTGTAGCCGACGCGATCGAATATCTTCTGCGCGTTCGGCTGGTTTCTGCCGATGGCGGCGATGTTGAGTGTTTCAGCTTTGAATGCGCCCATCGCTTTCAGCGCCGGGTTGTTGGTCGCGACATTGGGCACCACCGGCCATTCGTTGTTGCCGTCGGCGAAGTAGACCTGCGCTTCATCGCTCGCCAGGTATTCCAGAAACTTGACGGCGGCTTCCTTGTGCGGCGCGTGTTTGAGCGTGCCACCGCCCGAAATATTGAAGTGGGTGCCGCGGCCGGCCTGGTTGGGGAATACCACGCCGAGTTTTTCCGCCACCTGCCGTTCGTCCGCCTTGTCCGAGCGCAGCAGCCGTGCGAAGTAATAAGTGTTGCTGACAGCGACGTCGCATTCGCCTGCGGCGGCGGCCTTCAGTTGATCGGTGTCGCCGCCTTTGGGCGGACGCGCGAGATTGGTTGCAACGCCTTTCGCCCAGGCTTCGGACTTTTCTTCGCCGAGCGCGCCCATGATGGAGCCCATCAGCGAAAGGTTGTAGACGTGGCTGCCGGAACGCGTGCAGATGCGGCCTTTGTATTTGGGATGCGCGAGGTCTTCATAGGTTGCGATCTCGCCGGGTTTGATGGCGGCCTTGTTGTAAACGATGATGCGGGCGCGTCGCGAGAACCCGAACCAGTTGCCGTCGGGATCGCGGTAGTTGGCGGGAATACGGCTCTCGAGCGTTTTGGATTTCACCGGCGCAAAGAGGCCCATTTGCTCGGCGCGCCACAGGCGGCCGACATCGACCGTGATGAACACGTCGGCCGGGCTGTTGACGCCTTCGTTCTTGATGCGCTCCATCAGCGCGTCTTCGCCGCCTTCGATGAGGTTGATCTTGACGCCGGTGGCCTTGGTGAAATTGGAGTAGAGCGCTTCGTCGGTCTGGTAGTGGCGCGCGGAGTAGAGGTTGAGTACGGTGTCCTGCGCGGATGCGTTTTCGGCCGTGCCCGCGACGAAAGCCATGGCTGCCAACAGCACGCCGCAAGACGACGCTATCAGCGCCAGGACGGGTAGAGCATATTTATTCCAGAGATCAAATTTCATGGGTACTACCCTGTATTGACTTGGTTTAGTGTGAGGGTTGTCATGTTAGGAATGATTCTCAAGTAGCATTAAATGATAATGATTATCATTTGTCAAGTGCTCGAATAGCATTAACTTTTTCGGCGCCGATGGTCCGCGTTGCAACGCACGTGGCGGCTTTGATGCGAGGTACGGCGCAGCACTTTTTCATCTGCGCGGTGAGCGCACGCGCGGTGAACTGACGCTACAATCCGCCGGTCGTAGTTTGCTCTGATAGAGGTCAATTCATTGCGTATCGCCGCGGTCTTGTTACTGAGCTTGCTTACCGGCTGCGGCATGTTGCCGCGCGCGCCTGAACCCGCACCCAAGCCCCAACCTGCCGTCGAGCCGCCGCTCAAGCCGGAAGTGCGGCTCGTGGCACCCAGGATCGCGCTGGCGCTGGGTGGTGGCGCAGCCCGCGGGTTTGCGCACATTGGGGTGATCAAGGCGCTCGAATCCCATGGCATCGTGCCGGACATTGTGGTCGGCACCAGCGCCGGCAGCCTGGTCGGCGCGTTGTATGCGAGCGGCTACGGCGGATTCGATTTGCAGCGCGTCGCGCTGCAACTGGACGATACGGTCATTGCCGACTGGTCGCTGCCGGACCGCGGTTTCATCAAGGGCGAAGCGCTGCAGAATTTCGTCAACCAGGCGGTGCAGAACCGGTTGCTGGAAAAACTCAACAAGCCGTTCGCGGCGGTGGCCACCGATTTGCAAAGCGGGGAACCGGTGGTGTTTCGCACCGGTAACACCGGCATGGCGGTGCGTGCCTCAAGCAGCGTGCCCGGCGTGTTTCAGCCGGTGTCCATCAGCGGGCGCGACTACGTCGACGGCGGCCTGGTCAGCCCGGTGCCGGTGCGCGCGGCGCGCGGCATGGGCGCCGACATCGTGATTGCGGTTTATATCTCCAACAATCCGCGGCTGGGCAAGACCCGCGACAGCGTGGATGTCATGCTGCAGTCGTTCGCGATCATGGGGCAGAGCATTGCCGGTTATGAATTGAACGAAGCAGACATCGTGATCCGTCCCGATACCGGCAGGATCCGCAGCACGGGTTTCGAAGACCGCCATCTGGCGATTATCGAGGGCGAAAAGGCCGGGCTGGCGGCGATTGCCGCGATCAAGCAGAAAATTGCGGAGAAGACGGTGAGCCGGTAATGTCGGTAATGAGGGTCAGTTGCTGACTACGCGGCGGGCGCCGTTGTAGCGTTTTTTCCAGTAGCCGCCATGCATGTCCGATACTTCGACTTCGCGGCCGCGGCGCGGCGCATGCACGAAACGTTCCTCGCCGATGTAAATGCCGACGTGCGAGAACGGCCGTCGACGCGTATTGAAAAATACGAGATCGCCGGGCTGGAGTTCTGACTGGTCCACCTTCGCACCGACCTTGCTCATGCTTTGCGAATTGCGCGGCAACACGACGCCGGCGACTTGCTCGAATACATGGCTGACGAGGCCGCTACAGTCGAAACCGTTTTCAGGCGAGTCGCTGCCCCATTTGTAGCGTACGCCGATCAGGGCCAGCGCATGTATCGTCAGTTCGCGCGCTTGCTCCAGATATCCGGCGGATTTGGGTGCTTCTGCGGGGGCCGCAGCCGGTGTCTCGGCAGGATTTTCGGCAGCCAGCGCCGGCACCGCGGCGCACGCAATGAATACGGCAAATAAGGGTATAAAAATTTTCATCGGCGCGATAATAGGCGATAGCAGACTGATTGTAAAACGGGTTTTTTTATGAAAACGCCGCAATCGCGTGAGATAAGCCGGGTTGGGGGTAAACTTTTCCAATAACCCGCCGTTTATACGATATAGCCGAATTATGCGCATAAATGTCCTCATGATTCCCGCGTTGCTGCGATGCCTGGTGCTGCTCTCCTTGTTGCTGCAGGTGTCTGCTTTCGCGCAAAACACTACGCTCGAAATCATCACGCTGAAGTTCCGCACGGCGGAGCAGCTCATCCCGGTGCTGAAGCCGCTGCTCGACAAAGCGGGTACGCTGAGCGGCATGCAGAACCAGCTGATCGTGCGCACGACGCCGGCCAATCTTGCCGATCTCAAGGTGGTGCTTGCCACACTGGATGCGCAGCCGCGCCGCTTGCTGATTACCGTGCGCCAGGACGCAGCGTTCGACCGCGACCGCACGCAGGCCGACCTGTCCGGGCGCGTGTCCGGCGGCGGTGCGTCCGTAGTAGTTCCCGGCAACACCAACCCGCGCGGCGCTACGGTCGAGGTGCAACGCGGCGACAACGTGCTGCGCGGCCGTATCGACAACACCCGGTCGTTGAACGCCGATGACAATACGCAGACTTTGCAAGTGCTCGAAGGCAGCAGTGGTTTCATCCGTGCCGGCCAGTCGGTGCCCGTGCCGCAGCGCCAGGTCGTGCGCACCATCGTCAACGGGCAGGTCGTGGAACGGGTCGGCAATGCGGTCGAATACCGCGATGTGACGAGCGGGTTTTATGTGCTGCCGCGCCTCGCAGGCGACCGCGTCACGCTGGAAATCAATCCGCAGCGCGATACCCTGGCGCGGCCGGAGCAGAATCTGCCGAGCGGTAGCGTCAACGTTCAGCAGGCCGCAACGACCGTTTCCGGACGGCTCGGCGAATGGATGGAAATCGGCGGGGTCGCGCACAGCGCGTCGAACCAGCAGTCGACGATACTCGGCAGCACGCGCGAGACCTCCAGCGACAACCGGCGCATCCTGCTCAAGGTCGACGAAATCCGCTGACCGCGCACAGACGCCCGCAGGCGTCACGCCTTGCTGCCGCGCGGCCCCAGCAGGTATCAGAGAATTACGCCAAGCACGGGTGCCGGCAGCACCAGCAGTGGCCACAATAACTTCTTGCCGTTGCCCGCGCTGCTCTGGAAGATGTTGAGGCTCCGACATTCATTTGCCGTCTCCCCAGTTATGTTTGCAGCGTGAGCAGACTGGCGCTGACTTTGCCAGCGGCGATTTCGATAAAGCCCAGTGATATCGGCAGCGAAAAGCGGCGTGGCCCGGCGCTGCCGGGATTGACGAACAGCACGCCGTCGCGTTCTTCGACCAGCGGCTGGTGTGAGTGTCCGGAAATCACCGCATGCACGCCGGCGGCGCGCGGGTCGATGTCGAGTGCACTCAGGTCGTGCAGGATATAGATCGAGATGCCGCCGATTTCCACCAGTTCCGTTTCGCGCAGCTTGCCCGCCCATGCGCCACGATCGTTGTTGCCGCGCACTGCCGTGACCGGCGCTATATTCGCCAGCTCGGCGAGCACGTCGCCGCCGCAGATATCTCCCGCATGCAGGATATGTTCAACGCCATTGAGCGCGCGTTTAGCCGCCGGACGCAGCAGGTCATGTGTATCGGAAATGAGGCCGATCCTGATTGGTGTTGAAGCCATAAGCGAATATAGCGTAATCACTGTGAGTATGCCGGTGGCGCAAGGGCTGCCGATTAGGAAGCGGCGGCGGCCTTGCTCTATACTCTCGCGCTTTGGTTGCGAGAGGCGGCGCAGATTGCGCGCGCCCTGACCCGGGAACCTGCTTGCAAGACCTCGACGAGATATTTTCAGGTGAAGGCGCATTGGCGCGTGCGGTAGACGGTTTTCGCGTGCGCGAAGGGCAACTCGAGATGGCGCGCGCGGTGGCCGCCGCGATCGCGGGGAATTCCGTGCTGGTGGCGGAAGCCGGCACCGGTACCGGCAAGACGTTTGCCTATCTGGTGCCGGCATTGCTGTCCGGCGGCAAAGTCATCATTTCCACCGGCACCAAGACTCTGCAGGATCAATTATTCGGCCGCGACATCCAGGTAGTGCGCAAGGCGCTGAAAGTGCCGGTCACCGTTGCGGTGCTCAAAGGGCGCGCGAACTACGTCTGTCATTACTACGTCGAGCGCGCGCAGAACGAAGGGCGCTTCCCGACACGCGACGATGCGCGCTATCTGCCGATCATCGCCAATTTCGCGAAAAACAGCGCCACCGGCGACAAAAGCGATCTGCCGGCGGTGCCCGAGAACGCGGCAATCTGGTCTTATGTAACTTCGACGCGCGAGAACTGCCTCGGTTCCGACTGCGCACACTATTCCAAATGCTTTGTGATGGAGGCGCGCAAGCAGGCGCTGGCGGCCGACGTCGTGGTCGTCAACCATCATCTGTTTTTCGCTGACGTCGTGTTGCGCGACGAGGGCGTCTCCGAACTGCTGCCGGCATCGAACACCATCATTTTCGACGAAGCCCATCAATTGCCGGAAACGGCGAGCCTTTTTTTCGGGCAAACGGTATCGACGTCGCAACTGATTGAACTCGCGCGTGACACGCGCATAGAGGCGGCGGCGTCGGCCAAGGACTTCGCACCATTGCCCGAGGCGACACAGGCGCTCGACAAGGCGACACGCGATTTGCGGCTGGTATTCAAGGAAGATAACGGGCGCTTTCCGTTCCAGGCGCTGGCGCGCAATCGGGCATTCGAACCGGCGCTGGCAGTCCTGTGCGAAAAACTCGATGCGCTGGTTGCCATGCTCGAAACGCAGGCCGAGCGCGGCGAGGGGTTGGAGAAATGCTGGCAGCGCGCCCAGTCGCTGGCCGCGAGCGTGCGGCGCTGGCGTGATCATGACGACCCGGAATTCGTGCGTTGGCTGGAGCTTTTCAATCATGCGCTGCACCTCAACGCGACGCCATTGTCGATCGCCGAGGTGTTCCAGGCGCAAATCAACGACCACGCGCGATCGTGGATATTTACTTCGGCGACGTTGTCGGTCGGCGGTGATTTCAGCCATTACAACGCGCAAATGGGTCTGGCCGACGCGAGCGCGCAGTCGTGGGAAAGTCCGTTCGATTATTCGACGCACGCTTTGTTATATGTGCCCAAGGGCATGCCGGAGCCCAACACTCCCGATTACACGCAGGCGGTGGTCGCCGCGGCGCTGCCCGCGATTGAGGCGAGCGGCGGACGCGCGTTCATGCTGTTTACCAGCCTGCGCGCCATGCGCGAAGGCTACGAGTTGCTGAAGGATGCGTTTTTCCGGCGCAAACTTGAATTTCCGCTGATGATGCAGGGCGAGGGTTCGCGCACCGAACTCCTCGAGCGCTTCCGGCGCATCGGCAACGCGGTATTGGTGGGCAGCCAGTCGTTCTGGGAAGGCGTCGACGTGCGCGGCGACGCGTTGTCGCTGGTCGTCATCGACAAGCTGCCGTTCGCGCCGCCCGACGATCCGTTGCTGGCGGCGCGCATCGAGCGCATCAACCGCGATGGGCGCAACGCGTTCGTGGAATATCAATTGCCGCAGGCGGTGATTACTTTAAAGCAGGGTGCCGGGCGGCTGATCCGCGATGAAAGCGATCGCGGCGTGTTGATGATCTGCGATCCGCGCCTGTTCAGCAAAGGTTACGGCAAGCGCATACTGAGGAGCCTGCCGACCATGAAAGGCACGCGCGACGTTGAGGATGTGATCGCGTTTTTCCAGCGCGGATAAATTCAGCCGCGTGCGCTGAACCAGTTCCACGCCCACCACAGTGCGGCCAGCCATATAACGACGATGACGGCGGCGGCGATGTGGTTGCGCAACTTCGCATGCTGCGTGTTGAGCCAGTCGCGCGCCTGCAGGCGGCATTCGTCGATCACGGGCTGCGGAATCAGTTTCAGCGCGAAATAAATCCCGATCGGCACCAGGATCACGTCGTCGAGATAACCGATGACCGGAATGAAATCCGGAATCAGGTCGATCGGCGAGAGCGCGTAGGCGACGACTGCCGTAGCGAGTATCTTGGCGGCAAGCGGCGTGCGTGGATGCCTGCAGCAGAACCACAGCACCAGCGTCTCCGCTTTGAGCAGGCGTGCCCAGTTACGGAGGTTTTGCCACATCGCGGGATGTTATCAGCCGTGCGGAGGGTGGCGGATGTGCGCCGGCAAACCTACGCGAGCTCGGCCCACAAATCGTGCTGGTCGGAGCGCGTGATACGCACCGTGGCAAATTCGCCGGGCTTGAGCTGCGGTGAGGCCTTGATATGCACGACGCCGTCGATCTCCGGCGCGTCGGCCGGGCTGCGTGCGACGACGTTTTTGCCGTCGGCCTGGTCGATCAATACGAGCATGGTCCTGCCGACCTTGCGTTTGAGGCGCTCAGCGCTGATGGCCGCCTGCACGGCCATGAACCGTGCCTTGCGTTCTTCCTTGATTGCTGCCGGCGCGTGGTTGGGCAGCGCATTGGCGGTTGCGCCCTCCACTGCGGAATAAGTGAAACAGCCGACGCGGTCCAGCTGTGCTTCCTGCATGAATTCCAGCAATTGCTCGAACTCGTCGTCGGTTTCGCCGGGAAAGCCGACGATGAAGGTGCTGCGGATCGTGATGTCGGGGCAGATCTCGCGCCAACGCTTGATGCGCGCCAGGTTGTTTTCGGAACTGGCCGGGCGCTTCATCGCTTTGAGGATGCGCGGGCTTGCGTGCTGGAACGGCACGTCGAGGTAGGGCAGGATTTTTCCCTCGGCCATGAGTGGAATGACTTCATCGACGTGCGGGTACGGGTAGACGTAATGCAGGCGCACCCAGACACCAAGTTCGCCGAGCGCCACTGCCAGTTCGGTCATGCGGGTCTTGAGCGGACGGCCGCCCCAGAAGCCGGTGCGGTATTTGACGTCTACGCCATAGGCGCTGGTGTCCTGCGAGATCACCAGCAGTTCCTTCACGCCGGCTTTGACCAGGTTGGCCGCTTCCTGCATCACGTCGCCGACCGGGCGGCTGACGAGATCGCCGCGCATCGACGGAATGATGCAGAACGTGCAGCGGTGATTGCAGCCTTCGGCGATTTTCAGGTAAGCGTAATGCCGCGGCGTGAGTTTGATTCCCTGGGGCGGGATCAGGTCGATGTGCGGGTCTGGCGGCTGTGGCAGGTGCGCGTGAATGGCGCGCATCACTTCATCGGTGGCATGCGGACCGGTGACGGCAAGCACGCGCGGGTGAGTGTCCTTCACCACGCTGCCCTTGGCGCCGAGGCAGCCGGTGACGATGACTTTGCCGTTTTCGGCCAGCGCTTCGCCGATGGCGTCGAGTGACTCCTCGACCGCGCTGTCGATGAAGCCGCAGGTATTGACGACGACGAGATCAGCATCCTTATAGCTGGGCGCGACGAGATAACCCTCGGCGCGCAATTGCGTCAGGATACGCTCGGAATCAACCAGTGCTTTGGGACAGCCGAGGGAAACGAAACCGACTTTCGGGGCGGCGGGGCGCCGTGGGCGCTGCTTTTCCGGCGCTGTTTTTGACGCCGTTCGTGGTTTGCTATCAGCCGCTGTTTTTGTCGCCGTCTTCATCCTTGGGGGGGGATTGGTCTGGGGGTGAGCCTGCAGGCGCCGCGTCGGCGCGTGGCGGTTGCGCGAACGGATTGGGCGCGACGAAATTGGGGAACGGGAAGTTGCCGAACATATTACGCGATTGCTTTTGCATTTGCTGCTGCATTTCGAGGAAGGCGTTGGCGCTTTGCTCGAGGTAGCTGCCCATCATGCCCTGGATCGCCGGGCCCTGCATTTTCAGAAACTCGCTCCACGCGTCGGCATTGGGCACCCCGGCGGTGCCGCCGTACATCGCGCTCGACTGCGCCTGCAGTTTTTTCTGGATTTCGATGAAGGTCTGGATGTTCTTTTCGAGGTAATTGCCCATCATGCCCTGCATCGCATTGCCGTAAAACCGGATGATCTTGGACAGCACGTCGCTCGAAAACATCGGCACGCCGTCGCCGCCTTCTTCTTCGAGGATGATCTGCAGCAGGATGCTGCGCGTGAGGTCGTCCTTGGTCTTGGCGTCCTCGATCTTGAAATCGATATTGTCAAGCACCAGCTTTTTGACGTCTGCCAGCGTGATGTAGATGCTGGTGGTGGTGTCATACAAGCGGCGATTCGGATATTTTTTGATTATTCTGATAGCTTCACTCATCTCCGGCCTCTGGTGTGCGTTGCAGTATTATCGTGTCCGGCAACAATTCGCAAATCGCCGCCGCCCATCGTTTTTACATCGCCGGACCGGCCATGCTGCATCGCTGCATTATAGCCCGGCGTCCGGTGCGGCTGCCGATTTGGCGGTTTATTGCATGTGCTGGCCGCCGTTGATCGCGATGTTGGCGCCGGTGACGAACGCCGCTTCATCCGAGCACAGGTAGGCGACCAGCCCCGCGACTTCCTCCGGCTTGCCGAGCCGCCCGATGGGGATCTGCGGGATGATTTTGGAGTCGAGGACTTCCTTCGGGATCGCCATGACCATCTTGGTGCCGATATAACCGGGCGAAATGGTGTTGACGGTCACGCCTTTTTTAGCCACTTCGAGCGAGAGCGCTTTGGTGAAGCCGTGCATGCCGGCCTTGGCTGCGGAATAATTGGTCTGGCCGAACGCGCCTTTCTGGCCGTTTACCGAGGACACGTTGATGATGCGTCCCCAGCCGCGCTCGACCATGCCGTCGCAAACAGGCTTGGTCATGTTGAACACGCTGTCGAGATTGGTGTGCATCACCGCGTCCCAGTCGGTCTTGCCCATTTTTTTGAACGTCATGTCGCGCGTGATGCCGGCATTGTTGACCAGCACGTCGATGGGGCCGACTTCGGCTTCGATCTGCTTGATCGCCTTGGCGCAGGCGTCAAAGTCGGCGACGTCGGCAGGCGCCGCGTGGCAGTCGTAGCCGTTCTTTTTCATGTCCGCCAGCCATTCCTTCGCCTTGGTGTTGCCGGGCGAGTAGGTGGTGACGACCTTGTACCCCATTTTGGACAGCTTGATGCAGATTGCTTCTCCTAATCCGCCCATGCCGCCGGTGACTACCGCTACGCGTTGCTCCATCTGTGTTCTCCTCACCAAGAAAAAATTCTGCTGCCGAAAACCCAGCGTATCACGAAGTCACGCCGTGCTGTTATTCACAGCGCTCCCGCACGTAACGCCCCGGCGCCGCCTCGATGGGCGGGTAGTTTTCATTGCCGGGCGAGGCCGGTGCCGCCACCTGGTCGCCCGCGTGCCCGCCCAGCCAGTTTATCCAGTCCGGCCACCAGCTGCCCGCGCAGGACGATGCGTTGTCCAGCCACGCGTCGGCATCCGGCGGCAGCGCCGCGGCGGTCCAGTAATTGCGGCGGTTTTTGCCGGTCGGATTTACCACGCCCGCGATATGACCGCTGGCGGCCAGCACGAACCTGTTGTCACCGCCCAGCAACTGCGTGCTTTGATAGACGGTTTTCCACGGCACGATATGGTCTTCGCGCGTGGCCAGTATGTAGGCGGGCAGTGCCACGCTGGATAAATCGACCGGCACGCCGCACATGGTGAGCTTGCCGGGCGTGCGCAGATTGTTTTCGAGATAGGTATTGCGCACGTAGTAGACGAACATCGCGCCCGGCAGGTTGGTGCTGTCGCTGTTCCAGTAAAGCAGGTCGAAGGCGTCGGGCGTGCCGCCTTTCAGGTAATTGTTGACCACGTAGTTCCAGATAAGATCGTTGGCGCGCAGGCTCGAAAACGTCAGCGCGAGTTCCTTGCCGCGCAATATGCCGCCGTGTGCGAAATCCTTTTCACGTTGCTCGACATAAGCGTCGTCGATGAACACCGCCAGTTCGCCGGGATCGCTGAAATCGAGCATGGCGGCGAGCAGCGTCGCGCTCGCTGCCGCCTGGTTGCCCTGTGCTTCGAGCACCGCGAGTGCCGCGCCGACCAGCGTGCCGCCGACACAAAACCCCAGCACGTTTACCTGCGCGGCAGCGCACACATCGCGCGCGACGTTCATCGCTTTGATCACGCCGTCTTCCAGGTACTGGTTCCACGTCAGGTGCCCCATATCGGCCGGCACGTTGCGCCACGACACCATGAATACGGTGTGGCCCTGTTCGACCGCGTAACGCACGAGCGAATTGGCGGGCTGCAAATCCAGGATATAGTACTTGTTGATGCACGGTGGGACCATGACCAGCGGGCGCGCGCAGACCGTCGCGGTCGTGGGTTGGTACTGGATCAGCTGCATCAGTTCGTTTTCGTAGATCACCGTGCCCGGTGTCACTGCGATATTGCGGCCGATTTCGAACGCCGCTTCGTCGCTCATCGAGATGCGGCCTTTCTCGATGTCGGCGCGCAGGTGTTCGAGTCCACGCGCAAGACTTTCGCCGTTGGTAGCAGCGGCGAGCTTGATCACTTCGGGATTGGTCGGCGCGAAATTGGTGGGTGCGGCCGCATCGATCATCTGGCGCGTGAAAAAACGCAGCTTGTTCTTGGCGGCCGGCGCGAGCTGCGCGGTTTCGACCAGTTCGGCCAGCCAGCGCGAGTTGATGAGATAGGCCTGCTTCACGTAATCGAAATAGGGCAGTTGCTGCCATTCCGGCGCATGAAAGCGGCGATCGGCTTTGTCCGGCACGACGACCGGCGCTGGCGGCGGCACGCCGTCAGCGGCGCGCGCGAGATTCGTCCACAGATCGAGATGCTGGCGGTAGTAGCGTTGCTGGATTTCGGCGCCGGGACCGCCGTCTGCCTGCAGGCTCGCGGTCAGCGCCTGCAGAATTTCCGCGCTGTCGGCGCGCTGCGTCGCGGACAGCGACCCGATGACGTCGTCGACGAACTTGCGGCTTGCCTGATTGAGCCCGTCGAACAAAGCCTGTGCTGACGCCGGCGGCAGATTATTGTTTGGTTCCATGGCGGGCAGCGTGCGGGGAGGCGATGATTCTGCGTGGCGACTTGAGGGGTGTCAAGCAGACTGGGGAATTAGTCGCGCGAAAGTGCTGCGCGCAGAGTTCCAGCGCGCAGTGTGCGTCAGTGCAGCCAGACGCCCACGCCCCAGATGGTGCCGACGCCGGCGCAGATCAAGCCGACCTGCTGCAGCGACGCGTGGATTTCGGTCCGGCGGTGCAATCCCGGGATCAGGTCCGCGACCGCCACGTACAGCATGCTGGCGGCGGCAAGGGCGAGCAGCGAAGGTATCGTCTGCTGCAGGGTCTGCAGCGCGAAATAAGCGATGACGCCGCCAACCAGCATGGCGAGGCTCGACAGCGCGTTGAAGGCGAAAGCGGCGCGCTTGCTGTAACCGGAATGCAGCAGCACCAGGAAATCGCCGACCTCCTGTGGAATTTCGTGGGCGACGATGGCGATCGCGGTGACGAGCCCGAGTTTCACGTCGGTGAGAAACGCCGCGGCGATCAGGATGCCGTCGACGAAATTGTGGAAGGTGTCGCCGACCATGATCATCATGCCGCTGCGGCCGTGGTCGTGCTGCGCCGGCTGCGCCTCGTGCGCTTCGCAATCTTCCACGTGGCAGTGCCGCCATAGCACCAGTTTTTCGAGCACGAAAAAGAGCAGGATGCCGGCCAGTATGGTGGCGGCCGTCTGCTCGGGATTGCCGGACATCGTGAAGGCGTGCGGCAGGATGTCCAGAAACACCGCGCCGAGCAAGGCGCCGACGGCGTAGCTGATCAGGATGGGCACGTGACCCGCGCGCGCGTTGAGCGCGAAGACGGCGGCAGCGGCAATGCTCAAGAGGCCGCCGACTAAACTGGTGACGATGATCCAGGCCAGGATGGACATGACTACGCCGACATATCAGACACGCTACGGAAAGGCGCGCATTATAAACGACGCGCCGTGGCGTGCCGACTATTTTGGCGCTTCCAGCCAGATCAGCGCCGCCATGCGTCCGGTGGTCTTGTCGCGCCGGTAGGAATAAAAGCGCGCGGCGTCGCGGTAGGTGCATAGCCCGCCGCCGTAAATCCGGCGCACGCCACCGCGCGCCAGGCGCTGGCGGGCGAGCGCGAACAAGTCGGCGAACCATTTGCCTGCGCGCTGCGGTTTGAATGCCGTGCCGGCAGCGGGGTCCGCGGCCATGAATGCGTCGCGCACGTCGGCGCCGACTTCAAACGCATCGGGCCCGATGGCGGGGCCGAGAAAGGCCAGTAGCTCCCCGGGCGCAACATTCATCGCGGCTATGGTGTTTTCGATGACGCCTGAACTCAAGCCGCGCCAGCCCGCATGCGCGACGGCGACTACGCTGCCGCGCGAGTCGCACAGTAACACCGGCAGGCAATCGGCAATCATGACCGTGCATACGGTCGCCGTCTGGCGGGTGTAGCTCGCATCGGCATCCGGCACGCCGGTCAGTTCATCGGCACGCACGACGCGCGCGCCATGCACCTGCTTCAGCCACGCCGGGTCGTGCGGCAACTGCGCGCGCAGTTGCGCGCGGTTTGCCAGCACCGCGCTGTCGTCGTCGCCGGCGCGCAGTCCGAGGTTGAAGCTCGCATGCGCGCCGGTGCTGACGCCGCCATTGCGCGTGGTGATCAGGCCTTTTACGTGCGGTGGCGCCGGCCATGCCGGTACTATCCAGTCGTGCGGCACGTTCAGGCCTGCGCTTTCAAAGCGGCAAGCAAAGCACCCATGTCGGGCGGCGCGGGCGCTTGCCACGCGACGGTCTCATCGCTTGCCGGGTGCTGGAATTCAAGCCGTTCGGCGTGCAGCGCCTGGCGCGGGAATGGGCCGAGCAGTGGGTCGATGCTGCGTTTTTTTCCATAGACCGGATCGCCTACCAGCGGATGGCCTAACGACTGCATGTGCACGCGTATCTGGTGGGTGCGGCCGGTCTCGAGCCGGCAGCGCAGCAAAGTCGCGTGGGCGAAATGCTGCAGCACTTCGTAATGGGTGATCGATGGCCGGCCGCGCGCGGCCACTGCCATGCGCGTGCGCTGCACCGGGTGGCGTCCGATCGGCGCTTCGACTTTGCCGTCGCGCGTTACGCGTCCGTGCACGAGGGCGAGATATTCGCGCTTGACGGTGCGTGCCTGCAACTGGCGCACCAGGCTGGTTTGCGCTTCGAGCGTCTTGGCCACTACCAGCAGGCCGCTGGTTTCCTTGTCGAGCCGGTGCACGATGCCGGCGCGCGGAAGCGTCGCCAGTTGCGGCGAATGGGCGAGCAGCGCGTTGAGCAGGGTGCCGCTCCAGTTGCCGCGTCCTGGATGCACGACGAGTCCCGCGGGCTTGTCGATCACCAGCACAGCCGCGTCTTCGTGGATGACTTCGAGCGCGATTTCTTCCGCAGTTGCGGTGGTAGTGGCGGGGTCAGGCACGGGATGGACCGCGATCTCTTCGCCGCCCCATACCTTGGTTTTGGGCAGTACCGGCTGGCCGCCGTCGAGTTCGACGCGCCGGTCGCGGATCCACTGCGCAAGCCGGCTGCGTGAAAATTGCGGCAACAAAAGCGATAATACGTGGTCCAAACGTTGTCCGGCGCACGCGGCCGGCACGCTCACCCGCAGCGCATCGGCAGCGGGCGGGGTTGCGTTATAATTCAGCGATTTCCGCGCGAGGGTCATGGTATGCGTTCAAGTTTAGCGTTAATTCTGGCGCTGTGCCTCGGGGCGTGCGGGATGCTGCCCGAGCAGGTCGACGAAACCAAGGGCTGGTCGGCGAACAAGCTGTATACCGAGGCCAAAACCAATCTGACCGAAGGCAATTACGAAAAAGCCATCAAGATGTACGAAAAGCTTGAGGCGCGTTATCCGTATGGCCGCTATGCGCAGCAGGCGCAACTCGAGGTCGCCTACTCGTATTACAAAGACAAGGACGCCGCGTCAGCGATCGCCGCGGCCGACCGTTTCATCAAGCTGCACCCCAACCATCCCACCGTCGACTACGCTTACTATCTGAAGGGGCTGGCCAATTTCAACGACGACCTGGGCCTGCTGGGTTCTGTCGCCGAAAAATTCTCCGGCCAGGACATGACCGAACGCGATCCGAAAGCATCGCGCGATTCGTTCGATGCGTTCCGCGATCTGGTCACGCGTTTCCCGGACAGCAAGTACGCGGAGGACTCGATCTCGCGCATGAACTACCTGGTCAATTCGCTGGCGGCGCACGAGGTGCACGTTGCGCGTTACTACATGAGGCGCGGCGCGTACGTGGCGGCGGCCAACCGCGTGCAGTACTCGGTCAAGACCTATCCGAAGGCGCCCGCCAACGAAGAAGGGCTGCTGATCCTGGTGCAGGCCTACGACAAGCTGGGCATGACCGACTTGCGCAATGATGCCGAGCGCGTGATGAAAACCAATTTCCCCGACAGCAAGTATTTGAGCGGCAAAGCCGCCAAGGATACGCGGTGGTGGCAGATCTGGAACACCAACTGAAGTCTGTTCAGCGTGCGAATTTCCGCATGACCTGCATCAGTTCGGCCAGCGCTACGCGCACCGCGGCAAGCCGGGTGATGCTGCCCACGCAATAGCGGTCGCTCTCGGCCCGCCGGCGAACTAGTAGCGGGTCAGCCGGCCGTCGATGAAGCGGACTTTGTCGCCGGTGCGAAAACCCGGCTCGACGTCGTACCTCACGCTGCGCATGTTGCCGTCGTCCATGCGCACGCTGACGTCGTAACTCAGCACTTTCTTGACGTTCTTTTCGATCTGGTGGCCGGCATAGGCGCCGCCTGCCGCGCCGACGATGGTCGCGGCGGTATTGCCGCGGCCCTGGCCGACCTGATGGCCGAGCAGGCCGCCGAGCAGCCCGCCGGCGATGACACCGACGGCACTGCCTTCAGCGGGTTTTTCAGTGGTGCGGATCGAGTCGACCGTCCCGCAGGTCGTGCACAGCGGCTGCGCCGCCGGGGGTTGCTGGACTTGTTGCTGAGGTTGCTGCTGGACTTGTTGCTGAGCGGGTTGCGGCACCGGCTGCACGTTCTGGCGCGCGGCGTCGTCGGTGCCCGGGTAGCGATAGTCGTTGGCGCGATTGTCCTGCGCGAGCACCGGCAGCGCTAGTGCAGCGGCGGCGATTAAAATCCACAAGCGTTGCTGATTGCGATTCATGTTTGATCCTCCCCGATCACCAAGTCAGCCAATTATAGTCCAGCTGATTGCCGCCTTGCCGCCAACTATTTCACATATTCAGGTCTGCAGTTCGGGGCGGTCGCGGAACATTTGCAGAGCTTCCGGATTGGCCAGCGCCTCGATATTTTTTACCACCCGGTTGTGCACGACGTGGCGCACGGCGAGTTCGACGATTTTGCCGCTCTTGGTGCGCGGGATATCGGCCACCTGGACCACCTTGGCCGGCACGTGCCGCGGCGTGGTATTGGCGCGGATATGCTGTTTGATTTTGTCGCTCAGCGCCGGGTCGAGCGCGAGTCCGTCGCGCAGGCGCACGAACAGCACGATGCGCACGTCGCCCGGATGGTCCGGCGGCCAGTCCTGGCCGATGACGAGGCTTTCGACGATTTCGTCGAGCTGTTCGACCTGGCGGTAGATTTCCGCGGTGCCTATGCGCACGCCACCCGGATTCAATACCGCATCGGAGCGCCCATAGATGATCATGCCGTTGTGTTCCGTCAGTTCAACGTAATCGCCGTGACACCATACGTTCGGGAATTTTTCGAAGTAGGCCGCGTGGTACTTTTTGCCTTGAGGGTCGTTCCAGAAGCCGATGGGCATCGACGGGAACGGCGCGGTGCACACAAGCTCGCCTTTCGTTCCGCGCACGGCACGGCCATCGTCGTCGAATACCTCGACCTGCATGCCGAGGGTCGCGCACTGGATCTCGCCGCGCCATACCGGCAGCAGCGGGCTGCCGGAGACGAATGTCCCCATGATGTCGGTGCCGCCCGACATCGAGGCGAGATTGACGTCGCGCTTGACGTGTTCATATACGTAGTCGAAACCCTCGGGCGCGAGCGGCGAGCCGGTCGAGAGTATGGCGCGGACTGTTTTCAGGCGGTGCGTTTGCGCGGGACGCAGGCCGGCCTTGGCGATGGCGTCGATGAACTTGGCTGACGTGCCGAATATGGTCATGCCGGTGGC
The DNA here is from genome assembly GCA_947474275.1 of Betaproteobacteria bacterium. Taxonomy (GTDB): domain Bacteria; phylum Pseudomonadota; class Gammaproteobacteria; order Burkholderiales; family SG8-41; genus PALSA-1004. The sequence continues at coordinate 19,712 of CANJHY010000017.1, read as the reverse complement.
GTCGGCAAAATCGAACAGCACGTTGCCGTTGCGGATGAACGGCGAGCCGTCGTAGAGCAGGAGGGTGGCGCCGCAGGCGAGCGCCGACACCAGCCAGTTCCACATCATCCAGCCGCAGGTCGTGAAATAGAACAGGCGGTCGCCGCGCTTGAGATCGGCGTGCATCGACTGTTCCTTCAGGTGCTGCATGAGCGTGCCGCCGGCGCCGTGCACTATGCATTTCGGCACGCCGGTGGTGCCCGACGAAAACATGATGTACAGCGGATGATTGAACGGCAACTGCGCGAACTCGATGTTGCGCGCCTTGTATGGCGCCATATAAGCGTGCACGTCCACCGCACGCGGTATGCTGTCCAGTGCCGGCGAGCGCTGCGTGTAGGGCACCACGATTACGCGGTCGACTGACGGCAGCCCCTTGACGATTTCAGCCAGGCGCGGCATGAGGTCTATGGTCTTGCCGTTGTAGAAATAACCGTCGGCGCTGAACAGTATGCGCGGCTCGATCTGGCCGAAACGGTCGAGCACGCCCTGCACGCCGAAATCCGGCGAGCACGACGACCAGATCGCGCCGATGCTGGTCGCCGCCAGCATCGCGATCACCGTGCCGGGAATGTTCGGCATGTAAGCCGCAACGCGGTCGCCCGCTTTGACGCCACTGGCGCGCAAAGCCTGCGCGAGACGCGAGACTTCGTGGTAAAGCTCGGCATAGGTGATGCTGCTTTGTACCTTGTCCTCGCCCCAGAACACGATGGCGGTCTCTTTGTCGCGCCGCCGCAGCAGGTTTTCGGCAAAATTCAGGCGCGCCTGCGGAAACCAGCGCGCGCCGGGCATGCGGTCGCGATGTTCCACGGCGACGTCGCCCTGGCGCTCGGCAACGATGCCGCAGAACTCCCACAGCAGGCGGCCGAATTGTTCGGGTTCGCGCACCGACCACGCGTGCAGTGCGGCGTAATCGGAAAGCTCAATCGCGTATTTGCGCTCCGCCGCACGCATGAACGCGCCCATGTTGGACGCAGCCATAACTTGCGCGGACGGCTGCCACAGGGGGGCGTTCATGGTGGCAGGCACGCGGACTTACTCGGGACGCATTTGCGGAAACAGGATCACGTCGCGGATGCTTGCGCTGTCGGTCAGCAGCATGACGAGGCGGTCGATGCCGATGCCGGCGCCGGCCGTCGGCGGCAGGCCGTATTCGAGCGCGCGAATGTAGTCGGCGTCGTAGTGCATCGCTTCCTGGTCGCCGGCGTCTTTTTGCTTCGCCTGTTCCTGGAAACGCGCGGCCTGATCTTCAGAGTCGTTCAGCTCGGAAAAGCCGTTGGCGATTTCGCGGCCCGCCATATAGAGCTCAAAGCGCTCGGTGTATTCCGGGTCGAGATCGTCGCGGCGCGCCAGTGGCGAAACCTCCGCCGGGTAATGGTGGATAAACGTCGGTTCGAACAACTCGGTTTCCACCGTGTTCTCAAACAGGGTCAGCTGCAACCCGTGAATGCCGTCCGTCGGGCGAAACGCAATCTTGAGCTCATTCAGCTTCGCGATCAGCGCATCGCGGTTCTTGAGCATTTCGTCGGTGATGCCGGGATGATATTTCTTGATCGCTTCTGCTATCGTAATTCGCGCAAAAGGTTTTTCCAGGTCCATTTCGCGGCCTTGATAGGTCAGCTTGACGGTGCCCAGTACTGCCTGGGCGACCTCGCGGAACATGTGCTCGATGAACACCATCAAATACGTGTAATCGCGGTGAGCGCAATAGAACTCGACCATCGTGAATTCTGGATTGTGGCGCGTCGAAATGCCTTCGTTGCGGAAATTGCGGTTGATTTCGAATACCTTTTCGAAACCGCCGACCACCAGCCGCTTCAGGTAGAGCTCGGGTGCGATGCGCAGGTAGAGCTGCATGTCGAGCGCATTGTGATGGGTCATGAACGGGCGCGCCGATGCGCCGCCCGGAATCGGGTGCATCATCGGAGTCTCGACCTCGAGATAGCGTTTGTTCAGGAAAAACTGGCGGATGGCCTGGATAATGCGTGAGCGCTGCACGAACCTGAGGCGGGTGTCTTCGTTCGCGATCAGGTCCAGGTAGCGCTGGCGGTAGCGTTGTTCCTGGTTGGTCAGCCCGTGAAATTTCTCGGGCAGGGGGCGCAGCGATTTGGTCAGCAGGACAAGCTGCCTGACGCGCACCGTCAGCTCGTTGGTCTTGGTTTTGAACAGCACGCCTTCGGCACCGATGATGTCGCCGGTATCGTAGTGCTTGAATTCCGCGTGTTGCTCCTTGCCGGGGTAGCTGTCGGTGATGTAGAGCTGGATGCTGCCGCTCATGTCCTGGATGGTGGCGAAGCTCGCCTTGCCCATCACGCGCTTCAACATCATGCGGCCGGCAACCTTGACCACGACCGGATTCAGGTCGAGCGAGTCGCGGTCGCGATCTTCGTAGTCCTCGAGCAGATCGCCAGCAAGGTTGTCGCGCTGAAACTGGTTCGGAAACGCAATGCCTTTGGCGCGCAGCGCCTGCAGCTTGGCGCGTCGCTCGGCGATGATCTGGTTTTCGTCGAGTTCCGGCGGAGTGGTCGGTTGATCGCTCATGATGTCCTTGGCGTGTCTGTTAAATGCCCTGTTTGAGGCTGGCGGTGATGAATTCGTCGAGATTGCCGTCGAGCACGGATTGCGTATTGCCGATTTCGACGTTGGTGCGCAGGTCCTTGATGCGGGACTGGTCGAGCACGTAGGAGCGGATCTGGTGGCCCCAGCCGATATCGGTCTTGGTGTCTTCCAGCGCCTGCTTTTCCTCGTTGCGCTTCCTGATTTCCAGCTCGTAGAGCCGCGCTTTCAGCATGGCCATCGCTTCGGCGCGGTTGCGGTGCTGCGAGCGGTCGCTCTGGCACTGCACGACGATACCGGTGGGCGCATGCGTGATGCGGATCGCCGAGTCGGTCTTGTTGATGTGCTGGCCGCCGGCACCGGAGGCGCGAAAAGTGTCGATGCGCAGGTCGGCGGGATTGATTTCGATCTGTATGGTGTCGTCGATCTCCGGGTAGACGAACACGCTCGCAAACGACGTGTGCCGCCGGTTGTTGGAATCGAACGGCGATTTGCGCACCAGGCGGTGAATGCCGGTTTCAGTGCGCAGATGGCCGAATGCGTAATCGCCGGTGACTTTCAGCGCCGCGCTTTTGAGCCCCGCGACGTCGCCCGGCGACTCTTCGAGCAGTTCGACACGGAAGCCCTTGCGCTCGCAATAGCGCATGTACATGCGCTCGAGCGTCTGTGTCCAGTCCTGCGCCTCGGTGCCGCCCTGGCCGGACTGGATGTCGACAAAGCAGTTGTTCGGATCCATCGGGTTCGAAAACATGCGCCGGAATTCGACATCGGCGACGGTCTTTTCGAGGGCGAGCGCGTCGCTTTCTATCGTTTTCAGCGCCGCGTCGTCGTTTTCGCTGCGCGCCATCGCGAAGAGTTCGGTGCCGTCGCTCAGGTCCTGGTCGAGTTTCGCCATGGTCGTGACCAGCGCTTCGAGCGTTTTTCTCTCGCGGCCGAGGTCCTGCGCGCGCTTGGGGTCGTTCCACACCGCCGGGTCTTCGGCGAGCTTGACTACTTCGGCCAGGCGCTGTTGTTTCGCTTCGAAGTCAAAGATACCTCCGCAGCTCGGCATTGCGCTGGCCCAGATCCTGCAGCCGCCGTGCTATGGCATTGAGTTGTTCAGCTTCCATGGGAGGTTTATGCGAAGAATCGCCCGTGCGAAAAAAGCGCGATTATACAGGACACTGAGCCCGAATCGGCCGGCAATGGCGATTTTTGCTAGGCCGGCTGCCAGTGCTCGATGGTGAGCTGCAGCGTCTGCGCGCCGTTCCATTCGTTGACGCCGATGCGGTAGACGGCGCGTATGCGCGGCGGCAGCGGTTCGGCGTGCGAAAACAGCATGGCTTCGATGTCGCGGCCGTCTTTGGTGAGACGCAGCTTGAGGTGGCGTTCGCCGACCACGCGCTGGCGGGCGACCGTGAATTCGTCGTCGAAAGTCGGCGCCGGAAAGCCCTGGCCCCACACCGCGTGCTCCAGCACGCGCGCCGCTTCGAGCGTGCAGTGCTCGACGGGCAGCGCGCCGTCGGTTTCGATGATGCGGTCGAGGTCGGCAGGCGACAGCAGCGACTGCACGACGGCCTCGAATTCGGCGCGAAAGCGCTCGAAGCCGGCTTCGTGCAGCGTGAGCCCCGCGGCGGCCGCGTGGCCGCCAAAGCGCAGAATGAGATCAGGCATGCGCTTGGCCACGAGGTCGAGCGCATCGCGCAAATGCAGCGCGCCGATCGAGCGTCCCGAGCCCTTGATTTCGCCGTCGTTGCCGCGCGCGAAAGCGATGACCGGGCGGTGGTAGCGCTCCTTCAGACGCGAGGCGACGATGCCGATCACGCCCTGGTGCCAGCCGGGATCGAACAGGCTGAGACTGTAACTGTCCTGCGGAGGTAGCGCCGCGAGCGCGGCCAGCGCGTCTTCATGCATGTCGGCTTCGATTGAGCGCCGTTTGCGGTTGAATTCATCGAGCTGGCGCGCAATGCGTTCAGCGGTGCCGGGGTCGTTGGTGATCAGGCATTCGATGCCGACCGTCATGTCGTCGAGCCGGCCGGCGGCATTCAGCCGCGGCCCCAGCACAAAGCCGAGATCGTAAGTCGATGCGCGCGCCGCCTCGCGGCCGCCCACGCGCAGCAGTGCTGCGATCCCGGGCCAGGTGCGGCCGCTGCGTATGCGCTGCAGTCCCTGCTGCACGAGGATGCGGTTGTTGTCGTCGAGCTTCACTACGTCGGCGACGGTGCCGAGCGCAACGAGATCGAGGAGGGCGGCGAGATTGGGCTCCGCTGCGCGGCGTGAGGCGTGAGGCGAGAGGCGAGAGGCGGGAACTTCGTTCGCCAATGCGGCCGCGTTGCCGCGCGCGCTTTCGAACCACCCGCGCTTGCGCAGCTCCGCTCTCAGGGCGAGCATCAGGTAGAACATCACGCCGACGCCGGCGAGGTTTTTGCTCGGGAAGCCGCAGCCGGGTTGGTTTGGATTGATGATGCACCATGCGTCGGGCAGTGTTGCGCCGGGCAGATGATGGTCGGTGATCAATACGCGCATACCCAGCGCATTGGCGGCGGCCACGCCGTCGACGCTCGCGATGCCGTTGTCGACCGTGATCAGGATGTCGGGGTTCTTGAGTTGCTTGGCGAGTGCCACGATTTCCGGCGTCAGGCCGTAGCCGTATTCGAAACGGTTGGGCACCAGGAATTCGACGTTGGCGCCGAACTCGCGCAGCGCGCGCATGCCGACCGCGCACGCCGTGGCGCCGTCGGAATCGTAATCAGCGACGATCAGCAGGCGCTGCTTCGCGGCAATCGCGTCCGCGAGCAGACCCGCCATGCGTTCCAAGTTATGCAGTCCTGCGAGCGGCGAGAGTCCGCCGAGGTCGGCAGCAAGCTGCTGCGGCGATGCAATGCCGCGCGCGGCGTAAATCTGCGCGAGCAGCGGGTGTATGCCGGCCGCGGCGAGCGCCGATTGCGCTGCTGGCGGGGCTCTACGTCTGGCTATGTTGAGGTGCATGGTTGTTTCACGCGAGTCCGGCATAAGCTGCGAGCGGGCGGGCGCGCCGCCAGAACCGCCGCATGTCCGCCGCTGCTGCAGTCGCTGCAAGCAGGTTTTCGCTGTTGCAGGCGGTCAGCGTGAGGGTGTCAATTTTCCTCGCGCGCAGGGCGGCGAGCAACGGGTTGATCCATTGTTCGTCGAGCGCTTCGATTTGTGTCCGCCAGTTGGTGACGTCGCCCGCGTGCAGCGCGTTTGCCGGCGCGTCGAGTTCCAGCAAGTGATAGCCGGCAGTCGCAGTGGCCAGCCACGCCGTTCCATCGGCGGGCAAGTCGTGATGGGCGATACTGGCGGCAATCGCGAACGCGCGCGTCAGATGATCGCCGCCCCACGTTGCCGTGTAATGTGACTGCGCAATGACAGGCAGCGCTCCGCCACCCCACAGCCAGATGCTGTTGGCGGCCGCCGCGCCGCGCGCTTCGCGCGCCGCGGTAACCGGATGGTTGTGCAATATCATCTGCGCTTCGTTCATGACGCGGTGCCACGCGAGCGCGTCACCGCCTTGCGGCAAATGATGCTTGATGCTGCGATTGAGTGCTCGCGCGAGCGGCGTAGTGACGAGTTGCGGGACGCGCTGGCAGCGCAAATACCAGCGGGCAGGCGTCGGCGCGCAAAAGACGATGCCATCAGCCGCGAAATGCTGATTGAGCGCTGCCATCAGGTCGCGCGTTTCCCCGTCTGAAAAGTCGGTCGCGCGGCCGGCGATGATCAAACGGTTGCGGTCTACGCGCAGTTGTATCGGATCGGCGCACAGCCAGTAATGGTTTGCGGGCCCGCCGCCGTCGGCCTTGAGCATCAATGCCGCGAGCGGGAGGTCCTGCTGCCGCGGCACACCGTACCGCTCGCACAACCAGTCCTCACGGGTGACCGGCGGGTGCCTTGCAGTGTTGCCGCGCGCCAGTATGGTGCCCAGGTGCGCCAGACGTAATCCCGCATATGGCTCGGAGCCGAGTTCGTGCGGCGGCAGCAGGTCGGGGATCAGCAGGGTGCAATGCATCGAAGTCAGTTTAACATTCGCGTGGCGGGGGAATGTATGCGACTGCGCCCGCGTTGTGGCAAACTTGCGCCCACACTCGCGGACTTTCACTTGCAATCCTACGAACTCTTCATCGGCCTGCGCTATACGCGCGCGCGGCAGCGCAGCCGTTTCATATCATTCATCTCACTGGTGTCGGTGATCGGCATCGCGCTGGGCATCATGGTGCTGATTACCGTGCTGTCGGTGATGAACGGCTTTCAGCGCGAAGTGCGCACGCGCATTCTGAGCGTGGCCTCGCACATCCAGATTTCCGGTCCCAATAACACGCTCGCCGACTGGCGTCCGCTCGCCGACAAGTCGCGGCAGAACGAGCAGGTGGTGGCGGCGGCGCCGTACGTTTCGGCGCAGGGGCTGCTGTCGAGCGGCAGCATAGTGCGCGGCGCCTATATACGCGGCGTCATCCCGGACGCCGAAGAAAAAGTCGCCGACCTCGCGCAGCATATGAAGTCCGGCAGCCTCACGGCATTGAAGCCCGGCGAATTCGGCATTGTCCTCGGCATCGAGTTGGCGCGTGCGTTGACCGCAGGGGTCGGCGACAAGGTGGTGCTGATTGCGCCGCAGGGCCAGGTGACGCCCGCCGGCATTCTGCCGCGCCTGCGGCAGTTCACCGTGGTCGGGATATTCGCGGTCGACCACTATGAATACGATTCCGGTCTCGCGCTGGTCGACATGGAAGACGCGCAAAAACTCTACCGCATGGGCGACGAGGTTAGCGGCGTGCGGCTCAAGCTCAAGGACCTTTTCGAATCGGGCCGCGTGTCGCGGGAACTTTCGGCGAGCCTCGGCCCCGATGCCTACATTACCGACTGGACTCGTCTGAACGCGAATTTCTTCCGCGCCGTCGATATCGAAAAGCGCATGATGTTTCTGATCGTGTTCCTGATCATTGCAGTGGCGGCGTTCAACATCGTGTCCAGCCTCTTCATGGCCGTCAAGGACAAGCAGGCGGACATCGCGATTCTGCGCACGCTGGGTGCGAGTCCCGGCAGCGTGATGAAAATCTTCCTGATCCAGGGCACGCTGATCGGTTTAATGGGAACGCTGGCGGGTGTTGCCGCCGGCATCGCTTTGGCGGTCAATGTCGACGTCGTCGTGCCGTTCATCGAAAACCTGCTCGGCTTCAAATTTTTGTCGAAAGACGTTTACCAGATCAGCGATCTGCCGTCGGAGCTGCGCGCGGCCGATGTTCTGCTTACAGCGTTCTTTTCGTTCGTTGTGTGTCTGCTGGCGACCATCTATCCAAGCTACCGCGCCGCGAAAATCAATCCCGCCGAGGCATTGCGCTATGAGTAATGCCGCGCTCGCTTGCCGCGACCTGCGCAAGATTTATCTGCAGGGCCGGGCCGAGGTGCCGGTATTGCTGGGCATCAATCTTTCGATTGCGAAAGGCGAGCACATCGCCATCGTCGGCTCGTCCGGTTCGGGCAAGAGCACCTTGCTGCATTTGCTGGGCGGGCTCGATGCCGCGACGAGCGGCGAGGTCGTGATCGGCGGGCGCAATATCCAGGCGCTCGATGAAGCCGAGCGTGGAGAGTTGCGTAACCGGCAACTCGGTTTTGTTTATCAGTTTCATCATCTGCTGCCGGAATTTTCTGCGATAGAAAACGTGGCGATGCCGCTGCTGATCCGGCGCATGCCGCCTGAAATAGCCAATGCTCGCGCCGTCGAGATGTTAGGCAAGGTCGGGCTTGCGCACCGTCTCGAACACGCGCCGTCGGAACTCTCGGGTGGCGAACGCCAGCGTGTCGCCATCGCGCGCGCCCTGATTACCAACCCATCCTGCGTGCTCGCCGACGAGCCGACCGGCAATCTCGACCGTCAGACCGCCGGCGAAGTTTTCGAGCTGATGCTGGAACTCAATCGCGCGTTCAACACCAGTCTGGTGATAGCGACTCACGACGGTGCGCTGGCTGCGCGGGCGAGCCGCATCTTGCGTTTGGTGGACGGCGTGTTGCAGCAATCCTGAAGCGCTACGACAGCGCGGGAGTCAGGCGTGCCTTGGCGCTGCACTAAGGCCGGAATTGCGTATAAGCGTCCAGCAGGATTTTTACTGGCGAGTCTGGCAAGCCGCCGAGAAATGCACCGTAGGCAGCGACATTGGCACGTGCCGCAATGCTCGGTGATGTTGCAGCTATCCCCAGCGTGGATGCGGGTGCGGATTGTTGTAGTAAATCCTGCTCGATGTGTTCGGCGTCGAGTTCGCTGCGCTTGATGGCGCTGCGCAATGCTTCGGTAGTGGTGACTGGCAGCGGCTCTATGCCGGTCTTGAGCCGGCGCCGCAGCGTTCGCAATGGCAACACGGCCTGTTCGCGCCATGTTTTTACCTGCGTATCCAGGTGCGTGACGTCATTGCGGTCGATCTGCCGGTTTTGCGTCGCAATGAACAACAGGTAGAGCAACAGGTTGACGTCTACGCCGGTGCTGTCCTGCAACTGCAGGCAGGCATCGGCAACTGTCGGGCGTGCGTAGAAGGCGAGCGAGAATTGCCAGAACGCGGACGGATGATCGCCGGGTTCGGCCATGGCTAAAACTTATTTGGCGCTGCGCTTTTTGCGCGCGGATGCGGCGGGAGCGGACTCCGTCCAGCGCTTGACGATGTGCGTGTCGATGCCGAAGAGGTCGAGCGCGCGGCCGACGGTCTGCTGGACGAGGTCATCCACCGTTTTCGGACGGCTGTAGAACGCGGGCACCGGCGGCATGATGATCGCACCGTTGCGCGTCGCCTGGTCCATCAGGGCGATGTGTCCGGCGTGCAGAGGCGTTTCGCGGAACAGCAGCACGACGCGGCGGCGTTCCTTCAGGCATACGTCGGCGGCGCGCACCACCAGTTCATCGTTATAGCAGTTGGCGATACCGCTTAAGGACTTCACGGAGCATGGCGCGACCAGCATGCCTTCAGTTTTGAATGAGCCGCTGGAAATCGACGCGCCGATGTCCTTGTAGTTATATAGCTGGTCGGCCAGCTTGCGCACCTGGTCGGCGGTGTAGTCGGTCTCTTCGAGTATGGTGCGCAACGCCGAAGGCGTGAGGATGAGGTGGGTCTCGATATCGTCGATGGCGCGCAGCGCTTCCAGCGCGCGTATGCCGTAGATAACGCCGGATGCTCCGGTGATGGCGACAATCAGGCGTTTCATGGCGTAACCTCGAATCGATTCACGACGCTGCCGGTTGCGTTGCCCGTCCCCGCGCCATCGTGTAGAGTTTGCGACGATTGTAGCAGAACCGACATCGCGTTTATCAACTCCGGCGGCGACCAACTCTTCATGGCAAATCTTTCGTTTCGACTCGCGCGTCCCTTGCTGCATCTGCTCGATCCGGAAGCCGCTCACGGCGTCACGGTCTGGGCCCTCAAGCATGGCTTTGCGGGCGCCGCCACGGCTGCGGACGATCCGGTGTTGTCGACGCGCGTGTGGGACCTCGACTTCAGCAATCCGCTCGGGCTTGCCGCGGGTTTCGATAAAGACGCCGAAGTCGTCGACGCGATGCTTGCGCTGGGTTTCGGTTTCGTCGAAGCGGGCACCGTTACGCCGCAGTCGCAAGCCGGAAATTCGCGGCCGCGTCTGTTTCGTCTTGACGAAGATCAGGGCGTGATCAACCGTTTCGGCTTCAACAGCAAGGGGCTGGCGGCATTTTCCGCCAGACTCAAGGCACGGCGCGAAGGCAGCGCGACGCGCGGTATCGTCGGCGCCAACGTCGGCAAGAACCGCGATACTGCGGATGCCGCTGCCGACTATGCCAAAGGCGTTGAAGTCACTTGCGGCCTCGCCGACTATCTCGTGTGCAATCTGTCGTCGCCAAACACGCCGGGATTGCGCAACCTGCAGGCGCGCGACCAGATGCAGGAATTGATACTGCGCGTGCTGGAAGCGCGTCAGCGTGCGGCCGGCACCGGCCGCGTGCCGCCGTTGCTGGTGAAAGTTGGGCCTGATCTGGACGACGCTGCGATAAGCGATATCGCCGAAGTAGCATTGGCGACAAAAATCGACGGGCTGATCGTCGGCAATACCACCATCGAACGTTTTGACACTTTGCGCAGCCGCCACGCACAGGAAAGCGGCGGCCTGTCGGGCCTGCCGCTGCTGGCCAAGGCCAATAGCTGTCTCGCTGCGATGTACCGTGCCGTCGGCGGGCGCCTGCCTATCATAGGCTGCGGTGGTGTCGCCAGCGGCGAGCATGCGTATGCGAAAATCCGCGCCGGGGCGTCGCTGGTGCAACTGTATTCCGCGCTCGTCTATCAGGGGCCGGGGCTGATAGTCCGCATCAAGCAGGAACTGGCACTGCGCCTGCGCGCGGACGGTTTCAAGGCAGTCGCCGAAGCTGTCGGCGCCGACAACCGCTGAGCGTTGCAAGGGTGGCGCGAAATTTTCGCAGTTGCTTCACTGGCGCAGTGGTTATAAAGTGGGGCCCCCTCGCGTCCCGTCACGCGTTCCTGTCAAACACCGAAGCGAAGAACCCCATGCTACCCATGCTCTCGCGCCTGTTTCAATTGCCCGTATTTTTCGCTTTGGCTGCCGCTATCGGCGCGCCGGCATTCGCGCAGGACTGGCCGTCCAAACCCATATCGATCGTAATGGGATTTCCGGCCGGCTCGGGGGTCGACATCGTTGCACGCACGCTGCAGGAGTCGATGGAGAAATCGCTCAACGCCAGGGTTGTCACTGAATACCGGGCGGGCGCAGGCGGCAATATCGCGTCCGATTACGTCGCCAAGGCGCGCGCAGACGGCTACACGATATTGCTCGGGACCGCTGCGACGCACGGCGTCAATGCCGCGCTCTACAGGAATCTGCCGTTCGACGTCGAAGCGGATTTCACGCCGATCGCGCCGCTTGTCGACGTTTCGAACGTGTTGACCATCAATCCCGAAGTCATCGACGTCAAGACGGTCGGAGAATTCATCGACAGGGTCAAGGCGAATCCCGGCAAATACAACTTTGCGTCGACCGGCAACGGTACCGGCACTCACCTCGCATTCGCGGAGTTCAATGCCAAGGCGGGGCTCAACATGCAGCACGTGCCCTACAAGGGTAGCGTCGAGGCGATCCAGGGCATGATCAAGGGCGATGTGTGCTGCCTGTTCGCGCAAGTCCAAACGGTCATTCAGCACTGGCGTGCGAACCGCCTGCGCCTGTTGGGTGTATCGACGAAGGCGCGCGTCAACGCGGTATCCGAGATTCCGTCGATTGCCGAAGCCGGCCTGCCAGGCTTCGAGAGCTATACGTGGTTCGGCTTGTTGGGGCCGAAAGGGCTCGATCCAAAAATCGCTGCAGCGATCAACAGTGCGGTGCGCACCGCACTGGAAACGCCCGCCATCCGGCAAAAGTTGATCGAGCTCGGCAATGCGCCACGCGTCGAATCGGTCGAGCAGTTCAGGGCGACGGTGAAAAGCGATCGCGCGAAATGGGCGGCCGTAGTCAAAGCGACGGGTGCTACGATCGACTGATCGTCGTCGCGGCGCCCTGGGTATGCGAGCAGGGCGTCATCTCAAGCAGGGGGGGGCGAGGGGCGCAGCCTCCTTGTACAATAATAACAGTTCGGTAATTCACAAGCGGGGACAGGATGACGACCGAAATCTACGAGGTTTACGCAATCAAATATGCGACGCGCAATGCGAAGCGCAGCGACCATTTCGTCGGCGGCGATCCGCACGACGCGCCAATGCCGATGGACTACTTCGTGTGGGTGGTGCGCAACTCCGCGCGCACCTTCGTTATCGACACGGGTTTCACGCGCGAGGTCGGCGAGGCGCGCAAGCGCACGTTTCTGCGCTCGCCGGCCGAGGGGCTCGCCATGCTCGGCGTCGATGCGAAGGAAGTGAAGGACGTGATCATCACGCACATGCATTACGATCACGTCGGCACTTTTCACGATTTCCCGAAGGCGCAGTTTCATCTGCAGGACGAAGAGATGGCGTTCGCGACGGGCCGCCAGATGCGCCACACGCGTTTTCGCCACAGCATCGAAGTCGAGAATGTCGTCGGCATGGTGCGGCTGGTGTTCGGCGACCGCGTAACGTTCTACCGCGGCGATGCCGAGCTGGCGCCGGGCGTGAGCCTGCACCATATCGGCGGGCATACGCCGGGCCTGCAGTGCGTACGCGTGATGACGAAGCGCGGCTGGGTGGTGCTGGCGTCGGATGCGACGCATTATTACGAGCACATCGAAGGCGATCGCTGTTTCGTGACCGTTTACAATGTGGGCGATACGCTCGAAGGCTATAGTATGTTGCGGCGCCTCGCCGCTTCGCCCAGGCACATCATCCCCGGTCACGATCCGCTGGTCATGCAGCGCTACCCTGCGGTATCCAAGGCGCTCGATGGTATTGCGGTGAGTCTCGATGTGGATCCGAAAGAATAACAAGAAGCAGTCTAAAAAACAGTTTGGAACCGCCGATGAACGCGGATGAACGCAGATAAGCTCAAGGGGTTTGTCTTGATTCGGGGAAAGGTCTGATTATATCGGCGTCAATCGGCGTCAATCGGCGGTTGCTTGTCGGTGTTGTATTTTTGAGATGAGTTTAAGTTCATTTATCAGGTGCAGCACCGGCCAGTCGGCTGCAACTGCGCGCACGACAATCCAACTAATGAGGAATATCGCAACATGAGCGGCAACGCACCACCATTACTCGAGAACGCAACGCGCGACCTCGCCGCGTTTGCGGCCAAGCTGAAGTTCGAAGACATTCCGCGCGAAGCAGTGGAGCGCATCAAATATTGCGCGCTTGACAGCATAGGCTGCTGCCTGTTTGGCGTGACCCTGCCGTGGACCAAACATGTGCAGGCGATGGTGCAGGAGGAGGGGGCGAAAGCCGCCGCATCGATCTTTGGCGGCGGCGGAAAAACGACGGTTGCGCATGCGGTGCTCGTCAATGGCACGGCAGGGCACGCGTTCGAGCTTGACGACATGCACAAGGAGTCTATCGTGCATCCGGGCTCGCTCGCGACGCCAGTGGCGCTGGCGTTCGCGGAAGCAGCCGGCGGCTCGCCGGGACGCGACGTGATTACGGGCATGGTCGCCGGCTACGAAGTCGGCACGCGCGTCGGCAACGCCGCGACCATGAGCTTGTTCCTGCGCGGCTTTCATCCGCAAGGTACTTCGGGCGCGTTTGTTGCCGCGGGCACTGCGGGACGCATGCTGAATCTCGATGCGGGCCAGATGCAGCACACGCTCGGCATCGTCGGGTCGCAGGCAGGCGGGCTGATGGCGGCGCAGGAAGGCGCAATGGTGAAACGTTTTCATTGCGGGCGTGCGGCGCAAAGCGGTGTTTACTCGGCGTTGCTCGCGCGGCGCGGTTTCACCGGCATTACCGATGTGCTGGAGGCGCCGTATGGCGGCTACCTGAGTTCGTATTCGGACAAGCCGAATCCGCAACGCCTGACGGCGGGCCTGGGAGGCGAGACCTGGGAGACGCTTAACGTCGGTTACAAGCCGCACGCGAGCGTTACCAGCATACACACGACGCTTGATGCGCTGGCGGACCTCATGCGCGAGAACAAGCTGAAACCCGACGACATCGCCACGGTTGACGCCGGCGTGAGCCACATGACCTATGTGCATTGCGCTTGGGAATACAAGGCGCAGGGCGTGACCGCGGCGCAGATGAACCTTTTTTACGGTCTCGCCGTGATCGCATACGACGGCGTGGCGTTCGTCGACCAATATCGCGAAGACCGCTTGCACGACCCGAAGATTTTCGATTTCATCAAGCGCATCACCGCGCACGTTGATCCGGAAATCGAAGGCATGGGCGCTGCTTTCCGGCACGCCGCACGCCTTTCCATCACGACGCGTGACGGCCGCACCTTCAAGCGCGAGATCCTGAATCGCCGCGGCAGCCCGGAAAACCCGCTCAAGCCCGAGGATATCGAATACAAGTTTCGCCATGTCGTCAAATCCTGTCTGACGCCGGCAAACATCGACAAAGTCATGCAACTCGTGAGCAAGCTCGACAAGCTCGACAGCACCAGCGAACTCATCGCTATCCTCGCCGCACCGACGGCCAACTGAACCATCCCCAATTCAACCTGACTTCTGGACGATCATGGCAACCACAATAGCAACGCAACTGGCACAGCACTTTCACAAATTCGACTATCGGCAGCTTCCGGATGCTTCGCGCAATTCGGTCAAACGTCTCTTGCTGGACTACCTGGGTGTGGCGATCGCCGGCAGCCAGACCGAAAGCGGCCATGCGGCACGCATGTTCACCCAGTGTTCCGGCACGAAAGCTGAATCGACACTGATCGGCGACACGGTGCGTGTGCCGGCCGCGAACGCGGCTTTTGCCAATGCGATTTCCTCGCACAGCATAGAACTCGACGACATCGACGTGATCGCGCTGTTTCATTTCAGTCCACCGGTATTTTCCGCGGCGCTCGCCGCTGCGGAGCAGCACAGCGCGAGCGGCAAGCAATTGCTGGTTGCGCTGGCCGCCGGTTGTGAAATGATGGAGCGGGTGAGCCGGGCCGCCAATAATTCGCTGCGCAACCGCGCGTTTCACACAACGCCGACCTGCGGAGTGTTCGGTGCCACGGTGGCGGCGGCCAAGCTGTACCGGCTGACGCCCGCCAAGCTGACTTCAGCGTTCGGGCTCGCTGGCGCGCAGGCGTCGGGCCTGATGGAGATGTACGGGCCGTCGATGCAGAAACGCTTCAACCCGGGGCCCGCCGCGCGCAACGGCGTCACCGCCGCGGGCATGGCGCATTTCGGCTTTACCGGCGCCGCCACCATATTCGAAGGCGAGCGCGGCTTCCTGCGCGCCTTCACCGACAAGTCGGACGCTTCGCAACTGACCGCCGGCCTCGACCAACCGTACCAGCTCGACATCGAGTTCAAGCCCTATTCGTGCGCGCGACCGATCCACAACGCGATCGACTGCGCGCTGGAGATACGCAAGCAGCACCAACCCAAGCTTGACGAGATCAAGCACATCAGTGTGGCGCGCCATCCCGACTGGGCGCTCTATCATCAGAACAAGACGCCGCAGACTTATCATGAGGCGCAGGTCAGCCTGCCGTATTCGGTGGCGGTCGCGCTGAAGGAAGGCGCCGCGCTGTTGAAGCAGTACACCGACCGCAAATTGAAAGACCCGGTATTGCGCCGGATTTCGGATCTCGTGGACATCACGGTTGATTCGTCACTGCCGCGCGGCGTGTCGTGCAAGATGACCATGAACATGAACGATGGGCGGCAATTCGTGTCGCAAGTCGACTATCCGAAAGGCTCGATCCAGAACTCGATGTCGGACGCGGAACTGCGTTTCAAGTTCGACACTCTCGCCATCCCGGTGATCGGCGAAGCGCACGCCGCACAGCTTGCCGACCTGGTGGCCGGCATAGAGCAGGTGAGCGACATCGGCAAATTGATGCGCTTGACCGCGAAACCCAAGCGCGCCGGCAAGAAGAAATAACGCGCCGCCAGCGGCGGGGATCCGGTTGTCCCCGCCTGCCAGCGGGTGGTTTCGGCAAGGCGGGGTCTCTGCTATAATCCGCCTCCTTCACGCATGCGCCCGTAGCTCATCTGGATAGAGTACTTGGCTACGAACCAAGGGGTAGCAAGTTCGAATCTTGCCGGGCGCACCAAAACAAGAAGTAAATCAAGGACTTAGAGCATCCCCTCTAAGTCCTTTTTTCTTGTTTGTCCCACAGATGGCCTTTTGTCCCACAGACGGTCAGTTCGCACCGCCGATCTACCTCGTCGGTTCTATTAAAAAGCACAATACATACGAATTACCATAATCGCTGTTTGGGAAAGAATGTAATATCCCAATCTCCCAATAATAAATAGAGAATTTAAATGCCCAGCTATAGTGAATTAAAAACCAAAGCTGAAAAGCTATTGGCCTATTAGTCAGGTGCTGAAACGTGAGCTCTACCAATTCGCGCACCGCGCAAAATTGAGAACTCAATAACTGGAGAGATGCATGGCAAAGCTAACGGGGAAGACGATCGTATTTACGGGCAAGCTTGAGACGATGACGCGTGACGAGGCCGCCGCTCAGGCGAAGGCGCTCGGCGCGAAGGTTGGCAGCGCTATTACAAAAGAGACAGACATTCTCGTTGCGGGACCTGGTGCTGGATCAAAGCTCAAGGATGCAAAGAAACACGGCGTTCAGGTGATCGATGAGGCTGCTTGGGTGAAGATGAGGGCGTCTAGCAAAGAGAAAGATACAAGCGAACAAAAAAACGGGGGCGCGGCAAAGTCGGCGGGGAAACGGCAAGCATCTGAAGATTTTTCTGCGGCTTTTGAAAACGCTCCGGTAGCGTCGGAGTATGAAATCACGCCCAGTCAAAGCGTTTATTTAGTAACCCCTCAAAAAAGTAACTCTTTAATTAAGGAAAAGATTTATAAAAAGGGGAAAATTACATTTTCAATTTTTTCGACATGGAAAAAATGTGTACTTCTTGTTGATCGTATTCCAAAATCTAAAGCTATTAATAACGTAAAGATTACTGAATTTACAAGTATTCAATTTAAAGAGAATGAATATGACTTTAAGAATAAATTAGTTTTGCCTATTGACCTTGCTGATGATGAAAAATTAAAAATTAAAAATATTATTAAAGATGAATCTATTTGGATGCTAGATAGTGAAGGTTGGAAATCAAAAAAATCCATATATAGATTAAATGGTGATTTTAATGCCGCTAGTGTTCCATTACATAAGTTAACATTATTCACTTCAGAAATCGAGTTAGTTCACCGCAGTATTACTTCAGATGAATTCAATGACTATTCTAAAAATGGAATGCCACGATCTCTATTCGAGGATTCAGTTGAAACAAGCTCTCCTATTTTTGATGATTTAACTAGCTTAAGTATTGATGAAGTAGAAATCCCAGAATTTAATACAAGCTTTAAAATTAAATATGATCTTGCAGTAAAACGTGCTGCATTTGATCCAACACCATCAAATAATAAATCAAAAAGTAAACAAATTCACTACGCAGTTATTGGCGAAAGCTGGATTAAAAGGTCTTGGTATGACCTAGTTATCTATGAGAAATTTGATTTTTCCAAAATTGAAATTTCAGTTTCTCGAGATTATGTTTTTGGCAAAGGGACTTGTTACGAAACATTTACAATTCAATATAACGGAATTGAATTTTTATTTAGAGAAAACGGGGGAGCCAACAGCTCAGATTACAGCTTAATTGATCACAAAGGTAATGAAACTATTTTGAATTTAATTGAAGATGAAGATGAAGATGAAGATGAAGATGAAGATGAAGATGAAGATGAAGATGAAGATGAAGATGAATAAAATCTAGAAAAGTGAATTGGCTGCCTCCGTATCTAAGGCCGCGAGATCTTCTACATCACTGACCCCCTGCCGAGCCTGCGTTGTCACATTTTTCGTTTTAGTTCACAAGGGTGCCAGTGATGCTAAGAGTCTGGAACATGCCCAGGCGCTATTGGCTCATGCTGATAGTAAGACGACCAAGCGTATTTATAGACGCAAGGCGGAATTGGTTAAGCCATTGGGATAAGAGGTTGGAAACTGTCCCACAGCCAAAACGTGTATCGTTGTAAAACAGCTATTTACGAAGATCCGTTTTGGCGATTAGTGGGACAGTTTGCCCTCTTAAAATTTCTATGAATCATGTGGTTACATAGTGACAAATCAGTGTCTACGAACCAAGGGGTAGCAAGTTCGAATCTTGCCGGGCGCACCAGAAAATAAAAGGGTTGCAGAGATGCAGCCCTTTTTCATTTTCAGTCTTGCTACCAACTTGCTACCTGGCTGGAAGCTTGTCCATGGCGAATTCGTAAATGTTAGCGCGAGTCGCCGCATTTCACGCAAATGGTCATTGCGGATCAGTCAAGATCGAGCGCACGGTCTCCAATGTCATAATAAGGGTCATCGGCTGTAAGGGCGATTCCACGAATCCGCGCGACAAATAGAACTGTTTGGCCTCTGGTGAAAGGGCGTGGACCAAGATTGCGAAAACGCCTGCGCCACTGGCAACGGTAACCGCGCGTATCATCGCATCGCGCAGCAGGGCGCTGCCGAGTCCCCGATTGTGATGGTGCTTGTCAATTGCCAACCGGCCAAGTAGCAGCAACGGTAGCGGATCTGGCATGTTGCGCCGCATTGCTTTTGGCGCAGCCTCGTGGCTGATCGCCCCGGCGGAAAGACTGTAATAGCCAACTACCAAATTACCGGCGCACAACACGAAGCAGCGTGAGGCGCCTGAACTATGGTTCTTGAGCGCACGCTTTTTGAGCCACTCGTCAAGGACCGGTTCGCCGCTTTCGAAATTCGATAAATCATGCTCAGGGCCGATCGGGATCGGCGGCGATAGGTCGACTACGGTTATTTCTCCCAAGGTGCTTTTGTCTTGAGCAGCCGACGCAGTTTGTCTGTCGCTGGCAGCGGCCGATCAAGCAGTTCCTGGAGCTTGGTGAACGTGCCGGCACTGACCGCGAAGAATGCTTGGTCGAGCAGCACATCCTCAGCTTTGTTGCAGGCGGCCTCGAGCATAAAATCAGAACGGCTGCGACCGAGCCGAGCGGCCGCTTGGTCGATCAAATCGCGTTGTCGCGCCTTCGCGCGGATATTGATGGAAACAGCTACTACAGCGTGTGCTTGTGACATGGCAACGTCTCCTTATACTTGATTAATATACATAAATGTATAGAAGAGTGCAACACAATAGATGCCCGGTCCAAAGTCTGGATATCGGTATCATAGAATTATCGCGCTTATTAAAATCAAGGACTTACGAACGCACCTGACGTGGTTGACGAACCAAGGGGCAGCAAGTTCGAATCTTGCCGGGCGCGCCACTCTGGTACGAAGCTGGGCACCTCGCCCAGCTTCCCTTCTTTCGACAGCGAGACCGCGAGTTGCACAGAGCATTGTCGCCGGACGAATAAAGCGGTCCGATGACGATGCAAACGCGCGTTCCACGTGAAGCGAACGCATGGCGGCCCAGGCGTGTTGCGGCCGAGCGAATATTGACCACCTGTGCCGATTGAATTTTGACCAGGGGCTTTTGCTGACCTGACCACGGCCAGCTGTGGATAACTATATCTGTTTTCGGGTTCCGTTTCTCCTTTTCATCAATTC
>CANJHY010000016.1:0-42590 GCA_947474275.1 Betaproteobacteria bacterium | reverse complement strand
GGCGTAGGCTGCATTCTGATTGAGCTGCAATATCGACAACGCGGTGACGGTTTTACCCGAGCCCGATTCGCCCACCAGCGCAAATTTCTCGCCAGCGGTGATGTCCAGCGAAATGCCGTCGACCACGCGTGCCGGGCCGAAGTTGACGCCGAGATCGCGTATCGACAGCAATGGGGCGCCAGTCATCATTCAGCCTTTGCGGGTGTCGAGCGCGGCACGCAGGCCTTCGCCGATGAAGATCAGCAACATCAATGTTCCCACCAGTACCGAGAAGGTGGTGAGCGATATCCACCACGCGTCGAGGTTGTTCTTGCCCTGGGCCAGCAACTCGCCCAAGCTGGGTGTGCTCGGCGGCACGCCGAGCCCGAGAAAGTCGAGGCTGGTCAGCGCGAGTATCGCCCCGCTCATGCGGAACGGCAGGAAAGCGATCACCGGCGTTAGACTGTTGGGCAGCAAATGCCGCCACATGATCTGCGGTCCGGTCAGGCCGAGCGCGCGCGACGCCATCACGTATTCGAGATTGCGATTGCGCAAAAACTCCGCGCGCACGTAGTCCGACAATCCCATCCAGCCGAACAGCGACAGCAATATCAGCAGCAACAGCATGCTTGGCTCGAACAGCGAGGCGAAGATCAGCAGCAGGTAAAGTTCGGGCATCGACCCCCAGATCTCTATGAAGCGCTGGAATCCGAGATCGACGCGGCCGCCGAAATATCCTTGTATCGCGCCCGTCAGGATACCGACGAGCATGCCGATTGCCGTCAGCGCCAGGCCGAACAGCACGGACAGGCGAAAACCGTAGATGAGGCGCGCCAGCACGTCGCGCCCGCGGTCGTCCGTACCCAGCAGGTTTTCGCGCGATGGCGCCGCCGGGTTGGGGCTGGGCGCGAAATAGTTCAGCGTGTCGAAGCGGTAGCGGTTGGGCGGATAAATTACCCAGTTGCTGCCGGCAGAGAGCTTATTGGCGATGAAGGGGTCGAGATAGTCGGTCGGCGTAATGAAATCGCCGCCAAAGGTGTTTTCCGGATATGTCTTGAAGAGGGGAAAGTAGAACTGGCCTTCGTAGCGCGCGATCAGCGGCTTGTCGTTGGACAGAAATTCCGCGCCCAGACTCAACGCGAACAATACTGCGAGCAGCAACAGGCTGACAAAGCCGCGGCGGTCGGCCTTGAAGCGCAGCCATGCGCGGCGGCCCGGCGACAGCGAGCGTACTGTGGCGAGCGCCTGTGCCGCGGTGGGTTGAGCCGTGCTCAATTGCCGGCCTGGTTGAATTGCACGCGCGGGTCGACCAGTACGTAACAGAGGTCGGTGATGAGTTTGGTGACGAGGCCGATCAGCGTAAACAGGTACAGCGTGCCCATGACTACCGGATAGTCTCGCTTGATGACCGATTCGTACGACAAGAGGCCGAGACCGTCGAGCGAGAACAGAGTTTCAATCAGCAAGCTGCCGGTGAAGAAAGCGCCGATGAACGCCGACGGAAAGCCGGTGACCAGCGGGATCATGGCGTTGCGGAAAATGTGCTTGTAGAGCACCGCGCGTTCCGACAGGCCTTTTGCGCGCGCCGTCAGCACGTATTGCTTGCGGATTTCTTCGAGGAAGGTGTTTTTCGTCAACATGGTGGTGACGGCGAAACTGCCGATCACAGAAGCGACGACCGGCAGCGTGATGTGCCACAGGTAGTCGGTCACCTTGGCGGCAAGACCCAGCTGGCTCCAGTTGTCGGAGGTCAGGCCGCGCAACGGGAAAAGCTGCAGAAAGCTGCCGCCGCCGAACAGTACGAGCAGCGCCACGCCGAGCACGAAGCCGGGAATCGCATAGCCGACCAGTATGGCGGTGCTCGTCACCAGATCGAAGGCCGTGCCGTGGCGCACCGCCTTGGCGATGCCGAGCGGAACCGAGATCAGGTAGGTGAGAAAGAAAGTCCACAAGCCGAGGCTGACCGACACCGGCAGCTTGGCCTTGATGAGTGTCCACACATCCTGGTGCTGGAAGTAGCTGGTGCCCAGATCAAAGCGCGCGAAGCGGCCGAGCATTTCGACAAAGCGTTCGTGCGCTGGCTTGTCGAACCCGTAGAGCGCCTTGATCTCGGCGAGTTTCTCGGGGTCGACGCCGCGGCTGCCGCGGTAGATATTGCTGGTCGATGCGGCGACCTCTTCGCCGCCCTGGCCGCCTTTGAGGAGTTGCACCATCTGGTCGACGGGGCCGCCCGGCACGAACTGGATGACCGCGAAGGTCAGCAGCAGCACGCCGAACAGCGTCGGGATCATCAGCAGCAGGCGCTTCGCAATGTATATCCACATGTTCTTCTACCGGCCTTCCGGTTTGACCCACCACGCCCTGAGCATCCAGTCGTCCGGCTGATAATACAGCGGCTGCTGCTGCGGGATGCCGAAACGGTTCTTGTAGGCGACGCGGTGTACGGTGTTATGCCAGTGCGGAATCATGTAGTGGCCGGCCAGCAGCGCGCGGTCGAGCGCGCGGCAGGCCGTCACCAGCTCGTCCCGGCTCTCGGCCGTGAGTGCTGCCTGCACGAGGCGGTCGATGCCGGGGTTTTTCAGGCCCATCAGGTTGTGCGATCCCTTTTCGTCGGCATTGTCGCTCGCGAAACGCAGAAATAATTCGTTGCCGGGACTCTGGCTCGACAGAAACCAGTGCACCATGATGTCAAAATCGAAATCTTCAATGCGTTTGGAGTAGAGCGCCGCATCCAGCACGCGGTACCTGACCTGGATGCCGAGTTTTTCAAGGCCGCGCGCAAACGGGGCGACCACGCGTTCCCAGCTGCGGCGGTCGATCAATATTTCGAATTCGAACGGTTCGCCCCTGGCATTGCGCACCGCGCCGTCGCGGTACGTCCAGCCTGCCGCGGTCAGCAACTCGCGCGCCTGGCGCAGGTTCTCGCGCAGCGAGTTGGGAGGGGTGGTCGTGGGCTGCGGTTCGACCGCGCCAAAAACCGCGGGCTCGAGGTAGTTGCGCACGGGTTCCAGCAATTTGAGCTCGGCGGCGGTGGGCGCGTCGCGCGCCGCCATGTCGCTGTTGGTAAAAAAACTGTAGGTGCGCGTGTACTGGTTGTAGAAAAGCTGGCGATTCATCCATTCGAAATCCATGGCCAGTGCGAGCGCCTTGCGCACGCGCACGTCCTGGAACAGCGGCCGGCGCAGGTTGAATATATAGCCCTGCATACCCTGCGGATTGCGGTGCGTCAGTTCGCGCTTGATGATTTCGCCGCGCGCAAACTTCGGTCCCGTGTAGCCGCGCGCCCAGTTCTTGGCGACGTTTTCATGGTTGAAATCGAATTCGCCGGCCTTGAAAGCTTCGAGCCGCACAAGTTCGTCTTTGTAGAAGCGGAACGAAACGCGGTCATAGTTATACATGCCGCGCCGCGCCGGTATCTGCGCAGCCCAGTAGTTGAGGTCGCGCCGATAGGTGATATTTTTGCCCAGATCCATGCGATCGATCACGTACGGGCCGCTGGCAATCGGCGGTTCGAGCGTAATTTTTTCGAACGGCTTTCCCTCGCCCCATTTGCGCGAAAAAATGGCGAGCTGGCCGACGATCATGTGCAGATCGCGGTTGCGGCGCTTGAATTCGAAGCGCACGGTACGCGCGTCGACCGTCACGATGGCTTTCACGTCGGTCAGCATGGCGCGGTAGATCGGGCTCGCTGCCTTGCTGATGAGCATGTCGTATGAATGCTTGACGTCTGCCGCGGTGACCGCGTCGCCATTGGAGAAGCGCGCTTTGGCGTTGAGCCGGAATGTGATCGAGAGGCCGTCGCGCGCCAACTGCATGTCCTCGGCGAGCAGGCCGTAAATGCTCAGCGGTTCGTCATCGCTTTGCACGACAAGCGTGTCGAACATGAGGTCGGTCATGCCGGCCGGTGAAGTGCCTTTGAGCGTGAATGGATTGAGCTTGTCGAACGAACCCAGGTTGGACATATAGAGTTCGCCGCCTTTGGGCGCGTCAGGGGTGACGTAATCGAAGTGGGTGAATCCCGGGGGATATTTCGGCGTGGCGCCGAGGGCGATGCCATGGGCGGCGGCGGCCGGACCGCAGAACGCCAAAGCAGCGCAACCGGCGACCAGCGTGCGTATCAGGCGATTCATGGAGGGTTCGCGCATGGCGCGAGTTTAGCGAAAGCGCCGCGTGGCGTCACGCCGCGCACGGCGCAATCAGCGCGGCTTTTGCGCCAGCACTATTTTCTTCGAGCCGTTGCCTGCAACGGCTTTTTTGGCGGAGCCGGGTTTTCGTGCCACCTTATTGGCGGTTTTTCCGCCTTTGCGCGATGCATGCTTCGCGGATTTTTTCGGTGCTTTGGCGACCGTCACCTTGGGTGCGGGCAGGTCCGGTAGATACGGCGTGGCGCTGCCGCCGGAGGGAACCAGCAGCGTGGCGCCGGAGGCCACGCCGCGTTTCGGCGCTATGCCGTTGACTTGTTTCAGCTGCGCTACGCTGATTCCATATCGCGTCGCGATGCGGTCGACGGTTTCGCCCGCTTTCAGCTTGTAGGCCTGCCACGACACCAGCGGCTGCTCGTTGGATTCGAGATTCAAGCGAAAACTTGCGGCCTTGTCGGCGGGAAACAGCAGTACGCGCTCGCCGTCGGCCTTGATTACGGGCCGGCTGTTGCCCGGGTTCAGCGACAGGAATTCTTCGACCGGCATATTGGCGAGCTTGGCGGCGAGTTTGACGTCGATATGCTTGGTGGTGGTGACGGCGACGAAGTAGGGCTGGTTCGGTACTTCGGCGAGATCGATGCCGAATTGAGACGGATTGGCGATGATGTTTTTCACCGCCTGCAGCTTGGGCATGTAATAGCGCGTTTCATTCGGCATGCTGAGGCTGCGGTAGTCGGTGGCGAGGCCCTTCGCCAGGTTTTTGGCGATCGCGCGCGACACCGCGCCTTCGCCCCAGTTATAGGACGCGAGTGCCAGATCCCAGCTGCCGAACATTTCGTAGAGCTTTTCGAGGTAATCGAGCGCCGCGTTGGTGGCCGCCATGACGTCGCGCCGGCCGTCGTACCAGAAATTCTGCTGCAGCCCGTAGTGCTTGCCGGTCGACGGTATGAACTGCCAGATGCCCGACGCGTGCGCGCGGGAGTAGGCGACGGGGTTGTAGGCGCTTTCGATGATGGGCAGCAGCGCGATTTCGCTCGGCATGCCGCGTTTTTCGATCTGTTCGACGATGTAATAGAGGTAGCGGCTGCTGCGCTGGACGGTGCGCGCGATGTAATCGGGGCGCTTGGAAAACCATTCTTCCTGCTCGGTGACGAGCGGGCTCGTCATGTCGGGCAGGCCGAAGCCGGTGCGTATGCGCTGCCACAGGCTGGTCGGCGCGGTGGTCAGGTCCATCACGATGGGTGGCCGCAGGGGGGGCGGTACCGTTGCAGTGGGCGGCGCTTGAAGGGCGGGCGCTGCGCGTTCGCTTTCGTCGCTTGTGGCGGATGCGGTTGGGGCGGCATCCAGGGTCGCGCTGCGCAGCGTGAGCGGTTCCGCCGGAACATCAGCAGCAGTTGTACGCGGCCCGCCGGAAGGAGCGTCGGCAGAGGTCGTACGTTGTCCGCCGGAAGAAGCCTCGGCAGAAAGCGACAACGGGGAATAAGTGAGAATTAGGAATCCGGCTGCGATCAGCGCGGCTCTGACTTGTGGCTGCATCAGGTGCCAGTCCGGTCTTATTTTTAACGCAGCCATGGTAACCAATCTGCGTTCGCCCAGTCAAGGCAAATTCCTGAAAAAAATCAATGCTAAACGTCTGATTCCGGACTAGAAATTATTCTTCCATTCGCGGATCGCGCCGAGCACGCTAACGGGGTCTTTTAACGGCTTTCCGGCGTGCTTGCTGGCTGCCGCGATGACTTCCGGCTGGTCGCAGCGCAGGAAGGGGTTGGCGAGTTTTTCCTGCGCCAGGGTGGAGGGCAGGGTCGGTTCGTCTTTGGCGCGCTGGGCGCCGGCCGCCTGTTCCCATTTAGCGAGTTCGGCATTGCCCGCTTCGACGACTTTGCCGAACTTGATATTGGCCATGGTGTATTCGTGGCCGCAGTAAACGCGTGTTGCCGCGGGAAGCTGCGCGAGCTTGGCGAGCGAGTCGTACATCTGCGCCGGCGTGCCTTCGAACAGGCGGCCGCAGCCGCAGGCGAACAGCGTGTCTCCGCAGTACAGCATGCCGCCGCCGTAAAACGCGATATGGCTTTTGGTGTGCCCCGGGATTTCGAACACCTCGAATTCGACGCCGAATTCCTGCAGCGTGAAGCGGTCGCCTTCGCGCACGCGGTGGCTGACGGTCGGAATGCGCTCATCATAGGGGCCGTATACCGGCACCGGGAAGTGTTCGAGCAGTTCCGCGTTGCCGCCGACGTGATCGGCATGGTGATGGGTATTGAGAATGGCGGTGAGCTTTAGTTTCTGCGCCTTGAGGTAAGCCAGCACCGGCTTGGCATCGCCGGGATCGACTACCGCGGCATTGCTGCCCTGTCTCAGGGTCCAGACATAATTGTCCTGGAACGCACGCACGGGATAGACGTCGATGTGATTCGCGCTGATGTCATTCATGTCGGGATGCCTGCAGAGATTGATGCACAGCCCGTATCTTTGTTTTAAACTGCCCGCATGTCAACGTTGACGGATGTCCAATCGCCTGCCGCGTGGCTGGCCACGCCGCTGGGGCGCTATCTGCTCGATTGCGAGCTTAAATATGTCGATGAAGCGGTCGCCGACGTGTTCGGCTACAACGCGCTGCAACTGGGCCTGCCGGAGCACGATTTCCTGCGCGCCAGTCGTATCCCACTCAAGTGTCGCGTCGCGCGGGACGGTCCGGCGGGGCTGCACGCGCGTTTTCGCGATCTGCCGATTGCCAGCAACAGCATCGATTTGCTGGTACTGCCGCATGTGCTCGAATTCAGCGTCAACCCGCACCAGATACTGCGCGAAGTCCAGCGTGTGCTGATGCCGGAAGGGCAGGCGGTGATTGCGTGCTTCAATCCGTGGAGCCTGTGGGGTGTGCGCCGCATGTTCAACCGCACGCCCGACGCTTATCCGTGGGATGCGCAATTCATTACGCTGCCGCGCCTGAAAGACTGGCTGGCGCTGCTCGAACTCGAGATCACCGCCGGCCGCATGGGTTGTTACGTGCCGCCTTTCGCGCAGGACAAGTGGATCCAGCGTTTTCATTTCATGGAGGCCGCCGGCGACCGTTGGTGGCCGATCGCGGGCGGGGTTTATTTCCTGCACGTTGTGAAGCACGTGCGCGGTATGCGCGTCATCATGCCCAAATGGCGCGAAGAGGCTGTGCGCCGGCCCAACCTGTCGGTAGTGCCCAAGACACAGGACAACGACCGGCCGGCCGCCGCGCGCAACACTGTTGAAATGCAATGACCGGCGGCGAGGTCGAGGTCTATACGGACGGCGCATGCAAAGGCAATCCGGGCGTCGGCGGCTGGGGTGTGCTGCTGCGCTATGGCGACCGCACGCGTGAACTGTGCGGGGGAGAACCGCATACCACCAACAATCGCATGGAACTCACGGCGGTGATCCGCGCACTCGAGGCGCTGAACCGCAAATGCCATATCAGGCTGCACACCGATTCGAAATACGTGCAGCAGGGCATCACCGAGTGGATACATGCGTGGAAAAAGCGCGGCTGGAAAACCTCGGACAAGAAGCCGGTGAAAAACGAAGACCTGTGGCGGCAGCTCGATGATCTCGCGCGCGAGCACGATATCGAATGGCTGTGGGTCAAGGGCCACGCCGGACACGACGGCAACGAACGCGCCGATGAACTGGCCAACCGAGGCTGCGCCTCGGTTGGTCGAGAGGAGAGAGGAGAGGGGAGAGAGGCGTAAAGCGGGAGCGGCTGGAGAACTTTCCACCTTTCGCCTCTCCCCTCTCGCCTCTCCGTAGAGTATGCGCCAAATCATTCTTGACACTGAAACCACCGGCCTCGACCCCAAGCTCGGCCACCGCGTGATCGAAATCGCGGCGGTCGAAATCGTCGACCGGCGGCTGACCGGCAACCATTTTCATCGCTACGTTAATCCGGGGCGCGCCAGCGAAGAGGGCGCTTTGCAGGTGCACGGTCTCACCGAAGAATTTTTGCGCGACAAGCCGAAGTTCGGCGACATCGCGAAAGAGCTGCTCGAATTCGTCAGCGGTACCGAACTCATCATCCACAACGCGGCGTTCGACTGCGCGTTTCTCGACGCCGAGTTCGGGTTGCTCGATCTCAAGCCGATCGCCGAATAT
This sequence comes from Betaproteobacteria bacterium, assembly GCA_947474275.1. Taxonomy (GTDB): domain Bacteria; phylum Pseudomonadota; class Gammaproteobacteria; order Burkholderiales; family SG8-41; genus PALSA-1004. The sequence goes on along the minus strand of CANJHY010000016.1, from coordinate 34,350 downwards.
TGCCCGCAGGTGGTGGACACGCTGCGCATGGCGCGCGAACTGTACCCAGGCAAGAAAAACAATCTCAACGCGCTGTGCGAGCGCTACCAGATAGACAATTCGACGCGCACCCTGCACGGCGCGTTGCTCGACGCCAATCTGCTCGCTGAAGTGTATCTGGCGCTGACGCGCGGCCAGGACAGCCTGATGATAGACGCTGCGCCCACGCCGCAGGCGCAGGCTGAAACGCGTCGTGCCGCCGGCAAGCTTGAGTTGGTGGTGCTGGCGGCCAGTGCGGAAGAAATCGCCGAGCACGAGAAACAGCTCGCCGAAATCGATACGGCAAGCCGCGGCGCCTGCGTGTGGAAGAAACTGGAAACCGCTTAATAAGCAGTCTCAAAAACTACCTGGAGCCGCAGATAAACGCAGATTAAAATCCAAGGCCACCCTCTGGCCGACGTTAAAGCCTTTGAACTTATCTGCGTTTATCCGCGTTTATCTGCGGCTGTTTGTCGTTTTAGCATTTTTGAGATGGCTCTAAGATGCTTTGGAGGCGGAGCGGTCAGACTTCCTCGCCGCGCGCAAGCCTCGCGCACACCGTTGTAATCAGGCGCCGTGAAATGCTGATGCTGGGCGGCAGTTGCGGCAATTGCTCCGCATCAAAAAAACGCGCTTCTTCTATCTCCACGCCGTCCGGCGTGATTTTGCCGCCGGCGTAATCCGCGGTGAACGCCACCATCAGCGAATGCGGGAAAGGCCATGGCTGGCTGCCGAAGTAGCGGATGTTTTCCACTTCGACGCCGACTTCCTCGCGCGTCTCGCGCCGCACCGTGTCTTCGAGCATTTCGCCGGGCTCGACAAAGCCGGCGAGCGCGCTGTAGCGTCCCGGCGCCCACCCCTTTTTGCGCCCGAGCAGCACTTCGCGGCCGCGCATGATCAAGATCATGATAGCCGGCGAGACCGGCGGATAAACGGTGAACCGGCACTTGGGGCAGGCGCGCGCGCGTTCTTCGCTGCGCGCGACGGTCGGCGTGCCGCAGCGGCTGCAGAACTGGTGATTGCGGTCCCATTCCATGATCTGGAACGCGCGGCCGGCGAGTACGGCCAGCGGTTCTTCGACGATACCGAATACCGAACGCAGTCCCTGCATCGCATGGCCGTCCGGCAACTCGTCCGCGTGCTCGAGCTCGGAGACATAGCAATGCTCGCCGCCGTAGGTGCCCAGATACAGGCTGCGCACGGTGCTGACGCCGAGTTCGGAAATGTCGCGGCAGCGCGGCAGTCGCGCTTCGTCGTCGATCCGCGCGAGCAGCAATTCGCCGCGATGGAATGCGAACCACAGGGCCGGTTCGTTGCGCTCCGCTGGCGCGGCCACCAGCGGCTGGTATTCGTGCGGCATATGCAGGTCTTTTAAGGGTTGGTCGTGCGCACGCGGGCGAGGGTGGCGACGCAGCCTTTGGCGCCGGTCGTGCGGACGAGGAATTGATAGACTTCGCCCGCCGCCATGGTCAGCGTATGGGGATTGTTCGAACCGTCGCACGCGAGCGTCACCGTGTGCTGGCCGGGGGCGAGTTCGAGTGGGCCATAAGGTTCCGCCACCGGCTTGCCATCCACTTCCGAGATGCTGACGCGCGGGCCGAATCCGGGCGAGCCGTACGACACGACGTCGCCTGACATGATCAGGGCGGTGGTGCGCGGGCTGCGGTTGCCCGAGTGCGGCGATGCGCAGCCTGCGACCAGTATTGCCGCGAGGGCCGCGCACGCGATGCGGTAGATGTCTGCTCTCATGAATCTCCCCCCCGATGAAATCGAGCCTGTTGTACCAGGAATTCGCCGCAAGCCATGCGTCGTCGGCAATTTGTGCATGTTCAAACGGGAATATTACTATGAGTCAGTCCTTTCTGTATCGCGCGAACTGCAAACGCGCATAAATTGGCGCTATGCTTGCAACATCGGGAAACGGCGCGTGCGTTGCCGTTGCGATGAGTCGTCCATCCATTGAAAGGTTACCGTGGCCAGCGAAAATGACAGCAGCACCCGCGAGGTAAATTTCGAGGCCGCCGCCCGCCTGATTGCCGCGCTCGAGCAGGACCTGAAAAAACTCTCCGGCGATTCGCGCGATATTCAGCGCCTCAGGGACGAGGTCGAAACCCTGAAGAACGTGCTCAACTCGCCGGTGCGCCGCGACCATTGGGTGACGGAGGGGTTGCACGGCGTGCGCGACGTGTTCGAGCGCGTCAAGGACGAGGTTGTCGCCGATGGCGTGAAGGGCGGTCAGTACATCGCTGAAATTGGACGTATCCTGGGTTTGTAAAAATCGGGCTGGTCGCGCTGTCGTAAGCGCCGGGAAAGTCGTGCCGGACTAGCTTTTAGCGCGCAGTTGCCAGCCCAGCAGGGCCTGGTGGCCCGCGTCCGTAATGACGTAGTGGTCGAAACCGTCCGCGGCATTGGCGATCCAGCCGTGGATGGCGAATTTTCCAGCGGTGGAAAACGTCAAAGGCGGACACGGCCGCAGGTTGGCGGTGGCGTCTGCTATCGCCTGCAACAGTAGTGCCTCGGTCGTGTCGTTGAGCTTGCCCATGATGCTGCCCCGTGCAAAGTGGCGTTTGCCTGTCCGCCAGCTGATGAGTGCCATCTTAAAAAGGCCGCGCGCGTATTGCCATGATCGACGGATGGACGGTCGCCTGAATTGAACGAACGGCGCGGAATGTGCGGAATTGACGCGCCCGCAGGAGGGGGGATAGCGGGACGATTCCGCGCGTGGAATATGTTACCGTATAAAAAACTGTAAATTCACCAACACATTCCCGCAAGGCACGAATTCATGAGCACCGAGATGCAAAGTTTTACCGCGAGCGACGGTTTAAAGCTGAGTTACCGCATCGACGATTACACCGACCCCTGGCGCCAGGCCGATACCGTGGTGCTGGTGCACGCGGCGATGGGCAGTTCAAATCGTTTTTACGCCTGGGTGCCGCACCTGGCGCGCGACTTCCGGGTGGTGCGCCTCGATCAGCGCGGGCACGGCCAGTCGGGCATACCGACCGCTGAGCAGATGTCGTTCAAGCGGCTGGGCATGGACGTGGTCGAACTCCTCGATCATCTTGGTCTTGCATCGACCAATCTCGCCGGTTCGTCGGCGGGCGGCATCGTTTCGCAAAGCGTTGCGATTAATTACCCGGAGCGCGTGAAGTCGCTGGCGAGTTACGCTGCGCCGCCAGGGATGAAAGTCGGACGCCAGGATTACAACGGATGGCTGGCCAAGATCGGCTCGAAAGGCCTCGCCGCATTTTTGCGCGAGACCATCGCCGACCGCATGGATTTGAGCCAGGTCGAGCCGGGATTCGTCGACTGGTTCATCGCCGAGTCGGCACGCAATAAAGTGGAGTCGCTCGCGCGTTTCGTGCCGACAGTGGCGGTCATCGACCACACCGCTGAGCTGTACAAGATACGCTGTCCGGTCATGGTGGTGGCTCCTGGCGCCGACCCCATCCATTTGATAGACGAATATGAACTGCTGCGGCGGGAGATCAAGCAGTGCGAGTTCATCGTCTATGAAGGCCTGCCGCACAACATCACCGACACCGTGCCTGACCGTTGCGCGAAAGAGCTATTGCGCTTTCTTAAGAGTGTCTAACACCATGAAACACGTGTGCGTTGCAGCCAGAATTGGTGAGGGCAAGGCGCCCGGTGAAGCCAATACTTAATGTATTGGCAAGACGAGCAACGCGGCCATCGCCGATTCTGGCTGCAACCCTTCGGGCTGGCACGAGTTTTGGCCCATGGCGTTGTCGAAAGGTCCCTTGCTTGGAATGACTAAGCCGCGGGACTTTCTTCTAGCCATGAGCCAAAATCGTGACAGCGCATCGCGCGTTTCATGGTGTTAGACACTCTAGTCGCACGCCTGAAACCGCAGGTTTTTGTCGGATAAGTCTGCGGCGGAGGCGCCGCTCAGATCGTCTCGCACATCCGCACTTCGGCCGCGAGCCATTTGCGGAAGAGGTGGACTTTGCGTTGCGAAGCGTCGCGTTCGCGGCACAGAAAATAATATTCACCGGCGCTTTTCACGCGCGCGCTGAACGGAAATGCCAGTTCGTCGCGCCACTCCAGGCTTTGCAAATGAAGCGCCGATGCAATCGCAATCCCACGATGGTTGCGCGCGGCCTGCAGTGCCATGAAAAAATGCCCGAACACGAGCTTGCCCTTGCCGTTTACGTGCGGCGCGCCGACTGCTTTGAGCCAGTCCGACCACGCGGCATCGCGTCCCGCGACATGTATCAGCGTGTAATGACGCAGGTCGGCGGGCGTCTTGAGCGGACGGCCTTCGGCCAGCAGCTTTTTACTGCATACCGGGACGAGTATTTCGCTGCACAACTTCTCGGCAAATACGCCGTCCCAGCTCGTGACCATCTCGTGCGGGATGCGCGGCTGTTGCGGACGGTACCGCTGCCCCGGGCGCCGTCCGACGCGGATTGCAACGTCGATGTCGTCGGCGTCGAAATCCGCCGGCCGGATGGAAGTCGCGACGTCGACTTCGATGTCGTGGTGCGTTTCCGTAAACGAGGCGAGACGCGGCAAGAGCCACAGGTTGGCGGTGGTCGGCATGATGCTGACTTTCAGCGTCGTTTTGGGCGCCAGCGCATTGACGGTCGCGCCTTCGATTTCGTCGAGCCCGGATGAAATGGCGTTGAGGTAGTTTTTGCCGAACGCTGTCAGCTGAACCTTGCGCGTGAGCCGCTTGAAGAGCGGCTGATGCAGATAGTTTTCGAGGTTTTTGATGTGACGGCTGACGGCGCTCTGCGTGACGTTGAGTTCGGCCGCCGCCCGCAGAAAACTCGCATGGCGGCCGGCCGCCTCGAAAGCGCGCAGCGCGACCAGCGGGGGCAGGTGTCGTTTCATTGATACATGAGTTTAAGTCATTCATAGCGCGCAAACAAATCGGTTGTTGGCGCGCCATCGCGGCCCCTATAATTTTTTCGTTTTCCCATGGCGGCAACGCGCAATCCGGCGGGTTGCTTCGCGCGCGGTGCAGCAGGGCAGAATGGCAAAATCCGACAACAGGCTGGGCGTGGATATCGGCGGCACCTTCACCGATATCGTGATGATCGCGCGCGACGGCACCGTCTACAGCAAAAAACTCCTGTCCACGCCGGCGGACTACAGCGCCGCCATCGAGGACGGCGTGGCAAAGCTTTTCAGCGAGCTCGCGATCGATGCGCGCAGCGTCGCTGAATTCGTCCATGCGACGACCATCGCCACCAATACCATCATCGAGCGCAAGGGCGTCAAGGTCGCGTTGGTGACGACGGCGGGTTTTCGCGACGTGCTCGAGTTGGCGCGCTTCCGTTCGCCGCGGCCGTACGACATCGAATTCAGGAAGCCCGCACCGCTGGTGCCGCGGCATCTGCGTTTCGAAGTGACGGAACGCGTTGCCGCGGACGGCAGCGTCGTGCAGCCGCTGGACAAGAGCGCGCTGGAAGGCATCGCGCAGGCGCTCGAGCGCGAGCAGGTGAGTGCGCTCGCCATCTGTTTCGTCAATTCATGCGCGAACAATGCACATGAAGTGCAGGTCGCGAAGTTTTTCAGCGCGCGGCTGCCCGCCGTGTCGGTCACCGCATCGACGTCGCTGCTGCCGCAACTCGGCGAATACGAGCGCAGCAGCACGACAGTCATCAACGCCTATATTCGTCCGGTGGTGAAAAATTACGTCGACGCGCTCGAAAAGCGGCTGAAGACTCTGCGGATAGGCGCGCCGCTGATGATCATGCAGTCGAGCGGCGGTATTTCGCCGGCGGCGATGGTTTCCGACATGCCGATCACCATCATCGAATCCGGGCCGGCTGCCGGGGTGCTGGGCGGACAGCGCCTGGCCACCCACGCCGGCATGCGCGACATGATCGTGTTCGACATGGGCGGCACGACCGCCAAGGCGACCATCATCGAAGATTTTGCGTTCGGCGTGAGCCGCGAAGCCGAGGTTGGCGGCGGTGCCGTGCTGGGGCAGCGCATGATCAAGGGCGCCGGCTACCCGGTGCAGGTGCCGACCATAGACATCGCGGAAGTCGGCGCGGGCGGCGGCAGCATCGCCGCGGTCGACGAGGCCGGCGGCATCAGGGTGGGGCCGCGCAGCGCGGGCGCCGACCCGGGGCCGGTTTGTTACGACCGCGGCGGCACCCAGCCGACCGTGACCGACGCGAATCTGTTGCTCGGATATCTGAATGCGGAAGCGCTGGTCGGCGGCGAGCTGCCGCTCAACTTTGACAAGGCGCGCGCCGCGGTAAAGCAGATCGGACGCGGCCTCAATCTCGACGAAACCGCCACGGCTTACGGCATTCATCTCATTGCAAACGCGACGATGTTGCGCGCCCTGCGCGCGATCTCGTCGGAACGCGGCCGCGACCCGGCGAAATTCATACTGCTCGCTATCGGCGGCAACGGGCCGGTGCATGCCGCGTCGCTCGCTGAAGCGGGCGGACTCACGCATGTCGTGGTGCCGCCGGTGGCCGGGCTCTTCAGTGCGCTGGGCATGTTGTTCGCCGATGTCGAGCATCAGCTCGTGAAAAGCTTCTACCGCGAATTGCGTAAAACTTCCCTCGCGGAATTCAATGCGGCGGCGGCGGAACTCGTCGCGGCGGGCCGCGCGCAGCTTGCCGAGCAGGGTTTCACAACGGAACTCCGCCAGCGCGTCGTGATCTCGGTGGACATGAAATACCTCGGACAAACTGCGCCGCTGGCGGTGCAACTCGCCGGCTTTCCGGCGACCGCAGAGACGTTTGGCGATCTGCCGCGCGCATTCGAGGCCGAGCACCTGAAGATTTTCGGTTACGTACCGACCGGCGACACCATGCAGTTCGTCGCGGTGAAGGCAATTTGCAGCGGTGTTCCTGAAACGCCGCGCATGCCCGATCGCGTGCAGCGCGGCAACGAGCGGGCGGTGAAAGCGGTCAAGCGCAAAGCATATTACGGCGAGGAGCGGGGGTGGCTGCAGACGCCGGTGATCGCGCGCGCGCAAATTTCCGACAAGCCGATGCCCGGCCCGTTGATTGTCGAGGAATACGACACCACTGTCATCGTGCGTCCGGGATGGACCGCGCGCCGGGACGCGTGGAACAATATTCACATGGAGCGCGTGCAGTGAAGAAAAAGCCCGCCGTGAAAATTAACCCGGTCAGGCGCGAGCTTCTGAACAACGCGCTGGTCACCATCGCCGATAACGTGATGGTCATGATCGTGCGCACCGCGCGTTCCTCCAACGTGAAGAACAGCCTCGATTTCTCCGCCGCCATACTTGACGGCGAAGGGCAGCTGGTCGCGCAGGGGCTGGCGGTGCCGGTGCACCTGGGATCGATGATGCCGGCGCTCAAAGGTTGCCTCGACTACTTCGGCGACGACATCGCCGAAGGCGACATGCTGGTATGCAACGACCCTTATTCGGGCTGCAGCCACCTGAACGACGTTTATATGTACAAGCCGGTGTTCGCCGGCGGGAAGCGCGTCGCGTGGATCGGCATCATCCTCCACCATTCGGACCTCGGCGGACGCGTCGCCGGCGGCAATGCCGCCGACAGCAATGAAATCTTCGAGGAAGGCCTGCGCATACCGCCTACCAAGATCATCGAAGCGGGCAAGGTCAACAACACGATATTGCGCGTGATCGAATTCAATACGCGCGTGCCGGCGCGGGTGATGGCGGACATACGCGCGGAAATGTCGGCGATCGAACTGGCCGCGAAGGAACTCGAAAAACTCGTCGCGGACTGGGACGTTGACGAGTTCTGCGCTTACCTCACCGACCTCATCGATTATTCGGAGCGACTCACGCGCGCGCAGATCAGCCTGCTGCCGGACGGCGAAACCGAATTCACCGAATGGAACGACGACGACGGAATCGGCGGGCCGCCGGTAAAGATCCACGTGCGGCTGATCAAGAAGGGCGATTCGATCACGGTCGATTTCAGCGGCACCGACCGCCGCGTCGGCGGTGCAGTGCATAGCTATTATGTATTTACCGCGTCCTGTGCTTATGCCGCGATACGGACGGTGCTCGATCTGGGCATCCCGAGCAACGCCGGGTTTTACCGCCCGATCGAAGTCATCGCGCCGCTCGGCACGTTCGTCAATGCGCCGTTTCCGGCGGCGTTCGGCTCGCGTGGCCAGAGCGGCTACCGAATAAGGACCGTGGTGCTGGGCGCACTCGTCAAGCTGTTGCCGCATCGGCTCACTGCCTGCACGGGCGGTTCCGAATTCGCGATCGCGATTTCGACTTTTGACGACGAAGGGCGCCGTTCGCTGCATCTCGAATTTCACAACAATACCGGGCATGGCGGCGGCCCGGACCGCGACGGACAGGATGCCGGGCCGAACTGCATCGGCAATCTCGCCAACATGCCGGTGGAGTTCATCGAAGCCGAGAACCCGCTGCGGGTGGAGCGCTATGCGTTCATGCCGGACACGGAAGGCCCGGGTAAATATCGCGGCGCGCTGGGCATAGTGCGCGAATACCGTATTCTGTCCAATGAAGCGATGGTGCAGGTGCGGCAGGACCGGTTCTTGCATGCGCCGTGGGGTGTGTTCGGCGGAGAAGAGGGTGCATGCGCACGCGCCTATCTGAACCGCGGGACCGGCAAGGCGGAAGTGCTGCCGTCGAAATTTATCCGGCGGCTGGAGCGCGGTGACGTGTTTTGCGCGGAAATGGCGGCTTCCGGCGGCTACGGCAATGCTTTCGAGCGCGATCCGGTAGCGGTAGCAGAAGACGTGCTGGAACAAAAAATGACCGCCGCGCGCGCGAAAGAAAGATATGGCGTCGTTATCGATGCTGCGACCAATCAGGTGGACGCGGCGGCGACTGCCCGTGAACGGGCAAGCAAGCGCGCCGAAAAAGTGCCTACTTAGCGTCTTTGATCCTATAAAGGGGTGCAACAGATGAAGTCGACAATGCTGCAAAAATTCCGCTGGATGGCAGCGCTGTTTGTACTGTCTGCGGCAACTGGCGCGTTGGCGGCCGACAATACGGCCAAGCCCGACGAGCGTCCGATCCGGCTGATCGTGCCGTTTGCGCCGGGCGGCGCGTCCGACGTGCTCGCCCGCATCATCGCGCAACACCTGATTGAGTCGCTCAAACGGCAGGTCATCGTCGATAACCGGCCGGGTGCGGGCGGCAACATCGGCATGGGCATCGTCGCCAAGGCGACGCCCGACGACAACGTGATGTCGATCGCGAGCAGCGCGTTTGTCGTCAACCCCAGCCTCTACGACCAGATACCGTACGACGCGATCAAGGATTTCGCGCCGATTACCAACGTGGCCAGCGCATCGACAGTGCTGGTCGTGCATCCTTCGGTTGCCGCTAAATCGGTGAAAGAACTCGTGGCGCTGGTCAAAGCGTCGCCCGGCAAATTCAATTACGCGTCTTCGGGCGCGGGCACCGGCCAGCATCTGGCGGGTGAGTTGTTCAAAACGACGGCCGGGCTCGACGTTTCGCATATTCCTTTCAACGGCGCCGGCCCGGCAGTGCTCGCGGTGCTCGGCGCGCAGGTGCAAATGGGCTTCTCATCGTTGCCCGCGGTGCGCGGACAGATTGCCAACGGCACCCTGCGCGCGATTGCGGTGACGACGATGAAGCGCGCTGTAGCGATTCCCGACGTGCCGACGTTCGACGAATCCGGTTATCCGGGATTTGAAGTCGACTTCTGGCAGGGCCTGGTGATGCCGGCCGGCACGCCGCGGCCCGTCGTCAACCGCATGAACGCGGAGATGCTCAAAATGCTGCAAGGCCAGGAAGTGAAAAAACGCCTCGATGGCCTGGGCTTCGAAGCGGTCGGCAGTTCGCCGGACCAGTTCGCGCAGCAGATCGCGGCTGAACTTGCGAAGTGGAGCAAGTTCATCAAGCAGGCGGGGATCAAATTATGATGAGCGGACTGGACGCCATGAACCTGGTCCGTCCCAACCGTTTCGAGATCGACCTCAAGGCGATCGCGCGCTGCGTGCAGAACGTGCGCAAGACCATAGGCCCATCGATTCATTTTTTCGCCACGCTGAAGGCCAATGCGTATGGTTATGGACTTCTGCCGGCGGCGAAAACGGTCGTCGGCGCCGGCGCGGATGCGATTTCGCTGGTGAGCCTCGCTGACGCCGTTTCATTGCGCGACGCCGGGATACGCGTTCCCATCATGGTTTACGCGGGCAGCGCGCCGAGCGAGGACATGGTCAGGGCCGCAGAGAATTACGACCTGATACCAACTCTGACCACGGAAGAGATGGTGGCGGCGTTCGTGCGTCATGCGCGCAAGGAAATCAAAGTCGCGGTCAAACTCGAAGTCGGGCCGGAGCGCATCGGCGTCATCGCCGAAGACGCGGTCAAGTTCATCAAGTCGATCACGGCATGCCCGCATTTGCGAATGCACGTTCTGAACGCGCATCCCAACGTGCCGGCGAAAGGCAACGCGGAAGAAGCGCTCGCGTGGCAGTTTCGCCGCTTCGTCGCGGCCGGCGAAGCGCTGGAGCGTGCCGGCATCAAGGTGCCGCTCAAAGTGGTGGCAAGCTCCAAGGTGCTCCGCTTCGCAGGTACCTCGATGGCGCTGAATGCCGTCGATCCGGGCGCAGCACTTTTTTCGGCGCTCGGTCCGACGGATTCACCGGACGACTACCAGCCGTTTCACGCGCTGAAGAGCCAGTTGATCCAGGTCAGAAATGTTTCGCGCACGGAATTTCTGGACGAGGCGCCATTCAAAATGGTGCCCGACATGCGTCTGGGCGTCATTCCCATCGGCTACAGCGACGGCATGCATCGCCTGCACTGCGGCGAGGTGCTGGTGCGCGGCGTCCGCGTGCCTATACTGGCTGCGCCATCACTCGAATACACGCGCTTGGATCTCAGCAAAGTCCCGGCAGCGGTTGTCGGCGACGAAGTGGTGATCATAGGCACGCAAGGCGGTCAGAAAATCAGCCCGGAAGAAGTGGTGAAGAAGCAGGGCGCGTCGCGCGTGCCGGACCTGGCACTTGAAGTGAGGCTTTCCATCCCGAGGATTTATCATCGTGAATGATCGTGCAGGCGCGCGCAGTATGCTGAATTTCCCCCGGGTCGCCAAATTTCGGGTCGGCAAATGGAACAAGATCGTCAAGGACGCGGGAATCCGGGCAGAATAGAGCCTTGCCTGGTTCCGCAAACCTGTTTTTTTATTCATCAACAATCCGAGAGACGCTCAATATGGATACCGTAAACACACAAACGACCCCGATGGCAGCGGCGCGCAGTCATTTTCCCGGCATGCAGGATTGCACTTACCTCGATTTGGGCGGCCGCGGTTTGCTGTCGACAGAAGTGCGGGCCGCAATCGAAGCCCATCTTGATGAAGCAATGCGCGGCAGGGTCGACAAGGACCGCCTGTTCGCCACGACCGAAGAGGCGCGCAACCGCTTTGCGCAGCTCATCAACGCCGAGCCGGACGAGATCACCTACACGAAAAATATCTCGGAAGGCCTCAACATCGTCGCCTCCTCGCTCGACTGGAAAAGCGGCGACAACGTCATCGTGTGCCCGCAGCTCGAGCATCCGAACAACATCTACCTGTGGCTCAACCTGCAGCGTTTCGGCGTCGAAACGCGTTACGTCAATCACCGCGACGGTTACATGCCGGTCGACGAGATGATCGCGGCCATCGATGAGCGCACGCGCATCCTGACGGTGTCGAGCGTCTCGTTCTCGCCGGGCTTCCGCACGGACATCGACAAGCTGGGCCGCGCATGCCGCGAACGCGGCGTGCTGTTCCTGGTGGACGGCGCGCAATCGGTGGGCGTGCTGCATACCGACGTCAAGGCGTCCAATATCGACGCGCTGGCAGTGTCGACGCAGAAAGGTCTGCTCGCGCTCTACGGCATGGGGTATCTGTATGTGCGGCGGCCGCTCGCTGAAAAAATGACGCCTCCCTACGTGGCGCGTTTTGGCATCGACATGGGCAAGGCCGACGCGCATGAGTCCGACGTCGGCGACCGCTCGTTCAAGTTCATGCCCGCCGCGCGCCGTTTCGATCTCGGCAATTACAATTTTGCCGGCGTGTGCGCCGCAAACGCTTCGCTCGAATTGCTGCTCAAGCTCGGCACCAAGAACATCGAAGCGCACGCAGTCAACCTCGCGCACACGCTCGCCAACAGATTCATCGAACTGGGTTTGCCGGTGTGCGGCGGCAAGCCGGGGCCGCATATCGGCGAGATCGTGACGGTGGGCAGCTACGGTTCGGGGGGCGACAAAGCCAGCAGCGACGAGAAAATGAACAAGCTCTACGCGCACCTGTCGGCCAACAAGGTCAAGCTGTCGATGCGCCGCGGCGTGCTGCGGTTTTCGTTCCACGTCTACAACAACATGGACGACGTCGAGCGCGTGCTCGAGCTGGCTAAAGAGGCGATACGCTGACGGGCGCAGTCAGTTCGAACCAGGGGTCTCCTGCCGGCCCGTCATTCCGGCTTGATGCCGGCTTCCTTCACGACTTTGCGCCAGGTCCTGAGGTCTTTGCCCACCACTGCCGTGAACGCGGCGGCGCTGCTGCCCACGGGCTCGGACCCGTCACGCAGCAAGCCGTCGCGCACCTCCGGTGAGGCCAGCGCGCGCGCGATTTCCGTATTCAGCCGGTTGACGATTTCACGCGGCGTGCTGGCGGGAAGGGACGCGCCGTACCAGTTGTCCACCACGTAGTCGGGGACGCCGGCCTCCATCACCGTCGGCAGGTCGGCCAGTATCGGCGAGCGCTTCGCCGAGGTGACCGCGAGAGCTTTGACCTTGCCCGTCTTGATATGCGGCATGCTCGAAATGATCACGCCGAAGAAAAACTGCAGCTGGCCGGCGATGAGGTCGGTCAGCGCGGGGCCGCCGCCCTTGTAGGGGATGTGCGCGAGATCGGTCTGGGTCGTGGCGCCGAACAGCGCGCCGGCGAGATGCTGCAGCGTCGCGATGCCGGATGAACCGTAGTTGAGAGTGCCCGGCCGGGATTTCGCGAGGGCGATGAACTCCTTCACGGAATTCGCCTTGATCGACGGATGCGTAATCAGCACATAGGGCTGCGCGGTCAGTTGGGTGACGTGCGAGAAGTCCTGCAGGATATCGAATGGCGGCTTGGACGAAACCGCGTGGTTGGTGACGATGGACACGGTCATTGTCACCAGCGTATAACCGTCGGCGGGCGCGCGCGTTGCGATTTCGGCGCCTATATTGCCGGACGCGCCGACGCGATTGTCGACGACGACCGTCTGCTTCAGGAGTTCCGAGAGCTTGAGCGCTACCGCGCGCGTGGTGAGATCGCTGCCGCCGCCGGCGGCGAAGGGGGAGATCCAGCGGATCGGCTTGTCGGGATAGGACGGCTGGGCCGCGACGGCTTGCGCGGCCGGCAAAGCGAACAGGGCTACCACCGTCATGGCCGCACTACCTGTTGCGCGCGTGGAAAAATTCATTGCACCCTTTCAAAGAGGCAGGATCGCGGCATACATGCGCGCAGGATTTGCCGAGAACCCGAATTGCCAGCATTATATGGCGTCGCGCTTTGCGCTCCAATAAAGAACGTCAGATGAAAAGCAGAAAATATTCACGATCAATGATTCCCGGCATGCCAAGGACCGGACGATGACGGCGGCACTGCAGCGCGGGTTGGCCGATGCGGTGCGCGCGGCTATGCCGATGGCGCGGGAATTGTTCGACGACCTTGCTGCGCATACCGCCGGCGCCAAAGGCATCTCGCGCACGCCTTACGGTGAGGGCGAGCAGTACGCGTATGACCTGATTGCCAGACGCGCAGCGGCGCTGGGCTTGCGCAGCGCCACGGATCCCGCCGGTAATCTTTATCTGACTTTGCCCGGCGCCGACCAGGCAGCGCCGTGCTGGATGATAGGCTCGCACCTTGACTCGGTGCCCAACGGCGGCAATTACGACGGAGCCGCAGGCGTAATCGCGGGGCTCGCTGCGATCGCGGCGCTGCAATCGCTCAATGTGACCCTGCTGCAGGACGTAACGGTCATGTGCATACGTGCCGAGGAGGCGGGCAGCTGGTTTTCGGGCGCGCACGGCGGGCATCTGGGCAGCCGCATGGCTCTGGGGCTGCTCAAGTCGTCAGAACTCGACACCGCCATTCGCATGGACAGCGGCCAGTCGCTACGGACTCATATGCAGGCGTGCGGTTTCGCCCCGGAGCGCATAGGACAGGGCGCTCCTTACCTCGATCCAAAGCGGATCAAAGGTTATCTGGAGATCCACATCGAGCAGGGCCCGGTACTGGAAATGAAAGAGCTGCCTGTCGGTGTCGTCAACAGTATCCGCGGCAATTCGCGCCTGCGCGACGCGCGCTGCCTCGGCGCTTACAATCACGGCGGCGCCACGCCCCAGGACGTGAGGCAGGACGCGGTCATCGCCACTTCGCAGCTGGTGCTCGGCGTCGACCGCAAATGGAGCGAGCTGCACGCTGCAGGCCGCGACCTTATCTTCACCTTCGGCAAGCTGTTCACCGACCCCGCCGTGCACAGCCTCTCGAAGGTGCCCGGCGAGGTGAATTTCTCTCTCGACATGCGCAGCGGCGATCCCGGGGTGCTCGCGCTGATGCGGGACTTCGTGCGCGAGGAAGCCGCGCGCGTTGCGGCCGAGAGGCGGGTGCGGTTCGATCTGGGCGAATATTCGATCACCCAGCCGACCGTGCTCGACACGAATCTGCGCGCGCGCCTGCACGAAGGCTCGCAGGCGCTGGATATCGCCGCGCTCGACATGGCAAGCGGCGGCGGCCACGATGCGCAGGAGTTCACGCGTGCGGGGATTCCATCCGCCATGATTTTCGTCCGCAACGCCAACGGCAGCCACGTTGCCGAGGAAGCCATGACGCTCGGCGATTTCGAGACCGCCACGCGGCTGCTCACCTGGATGGTGGCCGGCGAAGCGCGCGGATGAACGCGGCGGCTTACGGATAATTACGGGCGCCGGCCCGGCCGCAGGGTTACTGCGGGACGCTGATGCGGCGTCACTTTGACGACGGTCGGCCTCTTTACGCGCAGAAGCGGATGGTGCAGCGGGGTGATGACGCCGCGTTCGATTTCGTACGCGGGAAAAGTTACCACGTTGTCAGGCATCTTGTCGGGTACGGTGCTCAGCCCCAGTTGGCATTCTCCGGTTGCGACCAGTGACATCACCGCTTCCGGATTCATCTGCGTCAGTTCGATATCGACCGCGGAATAAATCGACGCAAACCCCGTAATTGCCGGCACCAGCGCGTAGCGCGCATGCAAATGGGTGGTGGCAATTCTGAGCCGGCCGCTGTTCTCGCTGAGCGCTTCGGCGACCATTTCCTCGAGGCTTGCGGCTGTCCACTTGTGTTACATTTAGCGCGAGGGGATTCGAGCGCGGATCTGCCGCATCGAGTCGCCAATCGCCGTCTCCGCGCCATCCCGGCGCGACCTTCCAGACGATTCAGACTACGGGACACAAACATGTTCAGACATTTTTTGCTTTTGCTGATTGCGGGCTGCGTTACTGCCGCGCCGGCGCGCGCTGCCGGCTATCCGGAGCGGCCGATTCGCATGCTGATCCCGTTTGCGGTGGGCGGCTCGACCGACGTCGCCGGGCGTATCGTCGCGGCGGGCCTGACTGAGTCGCTGGGGCGCCAGATCATCGTCGACAACCGCACCGGCGCTGCGGGGATCATCGCGACCGAGATTTCAGCCAGGGCGAATCCCGACGGCTACACCCTGTACTTCGGCTCCGCGAGCACGCTTGCGGTGAATCCGGCGGTTTACAAGCGTTTGCCGTACGACGTATTGAAGGATTTCGAGCTCATCTCGCTGGTGGCGAAAGGCGTGCACGTGCTCGTCATCAATTCCTCCATCAACGCGACCTCGGTGCGGGACCTGATCGCGCTCGCGAAAAAGCAGCCGGGCAAGATGACTTTCGCTTCGTCCG
Organism: Betaproteobacteria bacterium; assembly: GCA_947474275.1. Lineage (GTDB taxonomy): Bacteria > Pseudomonadota > Gammaproteobacteria > Burkholderiales > SG8-41 > PALSA-1004. Next base: position 18,449 of record CANJHY010000016.1, on the reverse strand, counting down.
GCACTGGCGGCGTCGTGCACCTCGCGGGCGAGCAGTTCCGCCTGCTCGCCGGCATTGAATTGAACCACGTGCCCTTCAAGGGCGGCGGGCCGGCCGCGGTGGCACTGCTCGGCGGCGAAGTCGACATGATGGTGAACGACCTTGCGCCGGTGCTCGTGCATATGAAATCCGGTCGCCTGAGAGCCCTGGCCGTGGCGGGCGCGCAGCGCTCCGCGCTGTTGCCGGAGCTGCAGACGTTTGCGGAAGCCGGGCTGCCGGGCGTCGAATCGGCCTCGTGGTGCGGGTTGGTCGCGCCGCTGAAGACTCCGCAGCCCGTGATTGCGCGGTTGAGCGCGGACCTGGCGAAAATCGTCGCCAGCCCCGAATATCGCGACCGCCTCGCCAATGTCGGCATGGAGCCGATGTCCTCGACGTCGCAGCAATTCGCGACCTACATGCGCTCGGAAATGGCGCGCTGGTCGAAAGTCGCGAAAGCGGTCAACGTGCAGCTCGATCAGTAGCACTCGCGCGCGCGTCGCGAGCAAGGCAACGCGCGCCGCACATCGATAACGCATGGATTTCGAACTCACCTCCGAACAGCTCACGATGCGCGATACAGCGCGCCGCGTGGTGGAGCGCGAGCTGGCGCCGATACTCGAGCGCCACGATGCGCGGCATGCGCTGCCGAAAGACGCATTTTTGCAGATCCTGCAGATACTGGCGCCGCTGCGCCTGACGGCGCCGCGGATTCCGGAAGAAGCCGGCGGCGCCGGCATCACCATGCTGGATTACGGCATTATTTTCGAGCAGCTGCCGCCGCAGGTCGGCATGAACCTGCTGTCGCACGAAGGCTGCATCGGCAGGCTGTACGCGGAATGCTCGCCCGCGCAAAAATCGCGTTTCTTGCCGGACCTGATCGCCGGCCGCAAGATAGGCTGCACGGGCTCGACGGAGCCGGAAACGGGGTCCGACCCGCGCGGGATCAAGACTCGCCTGGTGCGCGACGGTACGAAACTGCGCCTGCACGGCCGCAAGATGTGGATCACCAATGCGTCGGTCTGCGACATCATGATCGTCACCTGCATCGATGCGCGCGAGCCCAAGAGCAAGCCGTCCGTGATCAAGGCGGTGGTCGAAAGGGGTATGGCCGCGTTCGAGACCCGCGAGATCGAAACCATCGGGCTGCAGCAGGGCTATCTGGGGGAAGCGCTGTTCGACGGCTGCGAGATCCCGCAGGACAACCTGATCGAGTCAGCCGAGGGCGGCACCGCCATTCTCAAGAAGAGCTGGGCGGTCAACCGGCCGCTCGTCGGCTTGCAGGCGGTGCATCTTGCGCAGTCGGCGCTCGACATGGCGCTCGAGTACGCCAGGCTCAGAAAGGCGTTCGGCAAGGCGATCGCCGGCCACCAGCTCATCCAGAAGAACCTGTCTGACATGGCCACAGCGGTAATGTCCAGTCGCCTGCTGTGCTATCACGCGCTCGCCATCATAGACAGGGGTGCGCCGGCGGAAGGCGCGTCGGCGATGGCCAAGCGCCACGCGCAAAACGCCTGCGAGCAGGTCGTGTGGGAAGCGATGAATATTCTGGGCGCGCTGGGCCTGGCGCGCGAGGCCAAGCTCGAGCGCATGTACCGCGATGCGCGGATGCTGTCCATTCCGGACGGCACCAACGAATTGCTCGCCTTGATACACGGCCGCGAACTGACCGGGGTGGGCGCGTTCAGGGATGCGCCGGCCACGCGCTGACGCAGGGGCTGGCCGACCCCCGATGGACAATTTTCTCGACAACGTGTCGGTCGTGGAACTCGGCGATCGACTTGCCGTCGGATTGTGCGGCGGCCTGCTGCAGCGCCTGGGTGCGGATGTAGTCGTTGTGGAACTGGCATCGGCCGCGCCCGCGCGCGATTCGAAATGGGCCCATCGATCGCTGCTCGCCGCCGGCAAGCAAATCCTGCCTGTCGATTGCGGCGAGCCACGGGGAATTGCACGCCTGGCGGATTTGCTCGGGAATGCCGATATCGTTTTGATTTCGTCGGACCGGGACGCGCCGCTTGCCGCCGCGTTAAGGGCCGTGCTCGACAAAGTCCCGGTGGTTTGCGATATCACGGCATTCGGGAACAGCGGGCCCTGCGCCGGCGCGGGCTATACGGATGCGATGATGCAGGCGATGGCGGGCCTGATGGACACCACCGGTTCCGCGGACGGGCCGCCGACCGCGACGCGGGTGCCGATCACCGAATGCGGCGCCGCCGTGTTCGCCGCCGCCGGCGTGCTGTGCGGTTTGCGCGGCACACAGATGGCGACGGCGCCGCAGCGCGTGGATGTCGCGATGTTCGATACCGCAGTCAGCATGCTGAGCACGTTCCTGCCCGGGCATTTTGCCGGCGCGGCGCCGCAGCGCATAGGCAACCGCCATCCTTCCATGTCGCCGTGGAATGCCTATCCCGCGCGGGACGGCTGGGTGCTGCTGTGCTCCGCGTCGAACGAGATGTGGAAGCGCGTGTGCGGCGTTATCGGGCGCCGCGATCTCGAGCAGGAGGCGCGTTTCGCCACCATGCCCGGCCGCGTGAAATTTGCGGACGAGGTGGATGCCACGGTCCTGCCATGGATAAGAGCGCACGTGGTCAATGAATGCGTGGAAAAATTCACCGCCGCCGGCGTGCCTTGCGGGCCCGTCTACAAGATGGAAGAGTTGCTGGCGGATACCAATCTGCAAGCGCGCGGAGCATTCGCGCGACTGCTTGATCCGGCATCCGGCGCGCAGATCGCGGTGCCCGGCCCGCTGATACGCGGCTCCCGCGCCTGCGGTCAGGCGCCCGCGCACATTCCGCAATCCGCGGCGTCAATCGGCGGTGCGCGCGCGAAGCCGCCGCGCATCGCGCAACACGCCAGTACAGGTGAAGGCGTACTGGCGGGCATTCGCGTGCTGGAAATGGGCAGTTACACGACAGCACCGCTGGCTGCGCGAAATCTCGGGGCGCTGGGGGCTTACGTGGTCAAGCTCGAGCCGCCAGCGGGCGAACTCTCGCGGGCTTCGCCGCCGCATGTCGACGGGCAAAGCTACTTCTGCACGCTCAGCAACAGCGACAAGCGCTGCGTCGCTGTCGACTTGCAGACGGCCGAGGGAAAAGCGCTGTTCACGCAACTGCTGGCGCAAGCCGACGTGTTCGTGGAAAACATGAAACCCGGCGCGCTCGGGCGGTTTGGCTTCGGCCCGGCAGAGATCGCAACGATCAATCCAGCGCTGGTCTACTGCTCAGTCTCGGGTTTCGGCGCCGGCTCGCCGCTGGCGGGGCGCCCCGCGATGGATTCGACCATCCAGGGCATGGCGGGCGTCATGGACCTGACGCGCCAGGGTGGGACGCCCTACAAGGTCGGCATCTCGATCTCCGACATCCTCGGCGGCCAGTTCGCACTGCTCGCCGTGCTGGCCGGGCTCGATTACCGCGAACGCACCGGCAAAGGGCAGTCCATCGACCTGTCGATGCAGGAAGTGTCGGCATGGCTGACGCAGGTTTACTGGAACGCGGACGGCGCCGGGCAAGCCGCCGGCAGCGTGGTGAAATGCCGCGACGGCTACGTTTATATCGAGAACGGCGATGCACGCGGTGATGGGGTCGCGCAAACCTGTGCCTCCATGGGCAAGGCCGCAGCCGCAAAGCATTTCTCTGCGCGAGGCATGCCATGCGTGCCTGTCAATTCGGTGTCCGAAGTCGCAACCCACCCGCAGACGGTGGCGCGGGAATTGATCGTGCAGGGACTGTCCCGCGACGGCAGGGCGTGGCCTCTGCTCGCGTGCCCGATTCGATTGCAGCCGCTGCAGCCGGCCGTCCGCCGCGCGATCGCCGCGGTCGGCGCGGATCTCGCCGAGGTGCTGCGTGACTGGGGCATCGAAGATGAGGGGCGCGCGGCGGTCGATGACCAAAAGTTGCGTGCTTAGGTCCAGCAGCATGCGAACTTCCGGCGGAGACTTGCGGCAGTGAAGACCCTGATTACCGGCGGCGGCGGATTCGTCGGTCTCAATATCGCCGAAGCGCTGTTGCGTGCCGGGGACGACGTCATTGTCCTCGGCAATCAGGACCCGCCAGCCTATGCCATGGCGGCGCTCGGCCAGTTGCCCGGGAAGCTGGATGTGATCAGAGCCGATGTGTCCGATCGCGATGCGATCGATGCGGCATTCAGCCAAAGCCGGCCGCATCGTGTCGTGCACGCGGCGACGATTACGGCCGGAGCAGACCGCGAGCTGCGTGAATTCGACCGCATCATAGACGTCAATATCAAGGGCACGGCAAACGTCCTGCGCGCGGCGCTCGCATGCGGTGTCGGGAAATTCGTCTATGTAAGCTCGGGCTCGGTGTACGGCGAAGCCTTGCTTGGCCCCGATCCGCTGACTGAGCGCGAGTCGACGCCGGTTCCCGACACTTTGTATGCGATCACGAAATTCGCCGGCGAGCGCATTTGCATGCGTCTGCGCGGCAACGCCGGAATGCAAGTGGTGTGCGTGCGCCTGGGCAGCGTATTCGGGCCGTGGGAATTCGCCACCGGCGTGCGGGACACGCTCTCACTGCCCTTGCAGATCCTGCTCAGGGCGATGCGCGGCGAAGAGGTGCTCATCGCGCAAAAAGAGCCCGCGCGGGACTGGATATACAGCCGCGACGTGGCGGCCGGCGTCGCCGGCCTGCTGCAGGCGCCTGCGGTGCCGCATGCCCTCTACAATCTCTCTGCGGGATTTGTCTGGACCGAGGTAAGCAGGGCATGGTGCGAGCGCCTGCGCGCTGAGTTTCCGCACTTGCAGTTCAGGGCGGCAGCCGGAGGCGAAAGCGCCAACGTCGCATTCCTTGGCGGCGCCGACCGCGCGGCCATGCGCATCGACCGCCTGAACGCGGACACGGGCTTTCGCGCGGTTTTCGACGCGCAGCGGGCGTTTGACGATTATCTGGACTGGATACGCACGCACGCAGCATTTTTTGATGCGACAAAAACGGGAGCGGCAGGCACATGAGTGAGCAGCGAAAATTTCTGGTGAGCGTCAAGGTGCCCGTGCGATGGGCCGACCTGGATGCCAACGGGCACGTTAACAATGCGAAATATTTTACGTACTTCGAGCAGGCCCGCATCGCGTGGCTAGAAAGCCAGAACGCACAAAACGCGGCGGGGCAGGGGCCGGTGATCGCGCAGACCGGCTGCAGCTTCCTGCGGCCCATCCCCTATCCGGAGACGCTGGAAATCAGCGTATACGCGGGCGCGCCCGGCCGCTCGAGCTTCCCAACCTTCTATGAAATCGCGGGCGGGTCGGGCATAAAATACGCGGAAGGTCAGGCCGTCATGGTATGGGTCGACAGGGCCACCGGAAAATCCTGCCCCATTCCCGAAACGCTGCGCAAAACCCTGGAGTCCTGAATTGAAATTTTCAACTGAAGATATCGCATGGCAGAGCTGAGCGGAAAATGCGCGGTCGTCACGGGCGCATCCAGCGAAGGAGGCATAGGCCGCGCGATCGCTAAACGTTTCGCGGAGAACGGCGCAGCCGTGCTCCTCGTCGCCGAAGGGACTGAATCGCAATTGCAGGAAGCGCAGCGCGAATGCCGCGAGTCCTCTGCGGCAGGCCGGATCGAGTACGGGATTTTCGATTTATCGGCGGCAGGCGCGGCGGAGGCCATGATAGCGGAGGCGGCGCGCCTGTTCGGCCGCTTGGATATCCTCGTGAACAATGCGGTGTTCCGCACCGACTTCGATTTTGGCGACTACACGCACGACATGTTCAGCAAGGCCGTGGCCGTGAACATCGGGGCGCCGTTTTTTGCGAGCCAGGCGGTCGTGCCGCTCATGCGCCGGCAGGGCGGCGGCAGGATCATACATATCGCCAGCCAGCTCGCGAAAGTGGCGTTTGCGAAACGGGCGCTCTATGGCCTCACCAAGGCGGCGATCGTGCATCTCACCAAGTCCATGGCATACGAACTTGGGCGATATGGAATCAGCGTGAATTCGATCAGCCCGGGCCCGACCCTGACGCAGCCGATACTGAAGCGGCTCAATGCGGATCCGGCGCAGGCAAAACAGCGGCTCGACTCGTACGTCCCGATAGGCCGCTTCGGCGAGCCGGACGAAATTGCCGATGTTGCGCTGTTTCTGGCGACCACCTCCGCCACTTATTTGCACGGCGAGGACATCTGCGTGGACGGCGGTTATACGTCGCATTGACACGCGCCGGCCAGCGCATTTTTCAGTGCAAGGTATAACCGCCGTCGACCACGATGTTCTGGCCGCCCGGAAATTCCGGCGCCGCCGTGGCCAAAGAATGGTGGCTGAAGTAGCGCGCGGATGAAGGGGCGAAATCCGGCTATTCCCAGAGACGTTCCGGCAGCGGCAGGCCCTTGAGGTCTTCGGCGCTGAGAGGGCCGTCGGGCGCAATGCCGAAGCGTTCGAGCACGGCGGCAAGCTGGCGCACGTGCTGCGCCGAATGCCAGGTCGAGCGCTCGAATACTTCGTGCAATTGCTGCATGCCGTAAGACGTCGGCACTTCGCGCGCAAACGATTCGCCGGTTTTTGCCTTGTCCCACCAATCGTTCAGTCGCGCGATGACGCCGTCGCCGTAGCGCGCGATTTCGTCGCCGGTTCGGTACTTGTTCTCGTCAGCAGCCGGGATGTTCGTATTGCTCGGTGAGTATTCGACCTTGTCGATCACTGCGGTTATGTACGTCTCTGCAATGCGGAATACATGCTGGCCGAGCAGGCGGATCGGGCGATCGCGGTTGTCTATGACCGACTCGTTGATGCGCGCGGTGGGGAACTGGCGCATGTAACGCTGTGCCGCGCCCAGCACGAGAAGCCATTTTTCGAGGATGCGCTCGGGTGGCAGCCGTGAGTGCCCGGTGCCGTCGAGCCCCACGAACTTTGCCACGTCTTCCAGGCTTTGCGCCATGGTGTAGACGCTGCCTTTGGAGACTACGGGCACATTGCGCAGGCCGAGTTTCAGCAGGCGTTCACGGCCGCCGGCATCGTTGATTACGTCGACTGCTTCGAAAGCTATGCCTTTGCGCGAAAGAAACTCTTTCGCCCGGAGACAGCTGCTTCAGCCGGGTTGGGTGAAAAGAACAAAACGCTCGGGGGTTTTTTCCATTGGTGTCTCAGTGGTGGTGCGCGGGAATGGCGTGTGGCGACGAATCTGCGTATTAGATACTGCTGAAACGATTATCGCACGGCGCGGTGGCGGAATGTGTCAGTGGCACAAGTGGACCAGGCACAGCGCAGTTGCAATGTGCTGAGCGGCCAATTGCCTGACGGCGTCGCTGAAAAGTCGGCAACCCGCGAGGCGGCAGGACACCAATGGGGGCCGTGCAAAGGTCAAACTGCTGACTTATGCGGTGAAACCGCGGCAGACTTTGTGAATGTTCAGAATCAGAGCAAAATATCCGGTATAACGCCTATGGAGTCCTGATCATGTGCCCTGAATGGAGGCGGCAATGAATCGCTCACGCGCCCTTGAATTACTCACGCAGAGCAAGCCAACGCTGGCTGCGCGCTACGGAGTAACTCAGCTTGCCCTGTTCGGCTCCACCGCACGCAACAATGCGCGGAGCGATAGCGATATCGACATTCTGGCCGCCTTCGATGGGCCGGCAACATCGGAACGCTATTTCGGCGTCCAGTTCTATCTCGAAGACCTGTTCGGCCGCAGGATAGATCTGGTGACTGAAAAAGCCTTGCGCGCAGAACTGCGGCCGTTCATTGAAAAGGAGGCGGTGCGTGTCTGATTCCGCGCCGCGTGAATGGCGGTTTTATCTTGACGACATGATCGGCTTTGCCGAGAAAGTCATCGCCTATACCACGGGCATGGACCAGGCTGGCTTTGTTGACAGTGGCCTTAACTCTACGACGCCACCCTGCGCAACCTGGAACTGATTGGAGAGGCGGCGACCCATGTTCCGGACGCGGTGCGTGCGGCCAATCCGCAGATTCCTTGGCGCCTCATCATCGCCACTCGCAACCGGTTGATCCACAGCTATCTTGGCATCGACAACGATACTCTGTGGAGCATCATCCGCAGCGATGTTCCTGCCCTGCTTCCCAACATGCGCGACCTCAAAAAACAATCCGCGGGCTGAAGAAAACCGAACGCGCGCCTATCGTTGCGCCGTCGGGGCTATTGCACGCGCGCTGTAGCAGTATTCGCATCGAGAAGTAATATGGCAAAGAAACCAGAATCTGCCGTTGAGAAGTTCATTGCCCGCTGGCAAAAGGCCAGCGGTTCTGAGCGCGGCAACTATCAGCTTTTTGTGCATGAGTTATGCACGCTGCTCGAACTCCCAACGCCCGACCCGGCACGCGATGACACGCGCGACAACGCTTATGTGTTCGAGCGCCGCGTTACTTTCCGGCATGGGGATGGCACTGAATCGCCTGGTTTTATTGACTGCTATCGCCGTGCAACGTTCGTGCTCGAAGCGAAGAAGGTCAAGCAAGGCCGGTGGCAAAGGATTCGACGATGCGCTGTTGCGTGCCCGTGGACAGGCCGAGCAGTATGCCCGCGCACTGCCGGCTACTGAAGGTCGCCCGCCGTTTCTTCTGGTGGTCGATGTTGGCAACGTGATTGAGCTGTATTCGGAGTTCACCCGCTCGGGTGCAACCTACACACCGTACCCGGACCCGCGGTCGCATCGCATCCAGTTGGCTGACCTGAATGACGAAGCGACGCGCCAGCGGCTACGCGCGGTATGGCTCGATCCGCTTTCGCTGGATCCGACCCGGCTTTCGGCCAAGGTCACGCGCGATGTCGCCGAGCGATTGGCCGAGGTGGCGCGTGTGCTCGAAGCCGCCGGGCATGCGCCCCAGTCCGTCGCGGGTTTTCTGAGCCGTTGTTTGTTTTCGATGTTCGCCGAAGACGTGGGCCTCTTGCCCAAGCGCGCATTTGTCGATTTGCTTGAAAGCCTGAAAGACCACCCCGAGCAATTCATACCGCTGGTGGGCGATGTCTGGCGCGCGATGGATCGCGGCGAATTCTTCGCAGCCGTGCGTGCCGATCTGCTGAAGTTCAACGGCAAGTTGTTCAAGAATCCGGAAGTGCTGCCGCTAACCGGCAGAGCGCCGCCTTGTGTTCAGTGCAAGGTATAACCGCCGTCGACCACGATGTTCTGGCCGATCAGGAACTCCGGCGCCGCCGTGGCCAGAAACAGCGCGACATCGGCAATTTCTTCGGGCGTGCCGCGCCGGCCGCTGCGCAGATAGCCGAGCAGTTTGCGCGCGGTCTCGGGATTGGTCGTGGCGGTGTCGATGGGGCCGGGGCTGATGGCGTTGACGAGGATGCCATCGGCGGCGAGTTCGTATGCCATCGCGCGCGCAAGATGTATCAGCGCGGCTTTCGTCATGCCGTAGAGCGTGCGTTGGTCCGCCGCCACCAGGCCCATCTGGCTCGCGATATGGATGATGCGGCCGCCGCCCTGCCGGCGCATCGCAGGCACCACCGCCTGCGACGCGAAAAACGGAGTTTCAAGATTGACGGCAACGGTCTGCCGAAAATCTTTGCGCGTGAATTCATCGAAACGCTTGCGCGCCCTCACCGCCGCGTTGTTGACCAGAATATCGACGCGCCCGAAATGCTGCAGCGCCGCCTCGACCATGGCTTCCGCGGCGCCGGATTGTTCGAGATCATAGAGCGCCGCTTCGACGTGGCACGCGCCGCCGCCCAGGGTGCGGCATTCGGCCGCGACCGCCTGCAACTGATCTTCCGGCCCTTCCGCCACGAGCAGCAGATTTGCTCCTTCGCCCGCAAGACGGCGTGCGATCGCGCTGCCGATGCCTTTGGGATTGGATGCCCCGGTGACGATCGCAGCTTTGTTCGCGAGTTTTTGCATGGTGAATTTTCTTTCCATCAATCCGTATGGATTCTTCATTGTAAAAGCGGTATCGTAACTCTTTTGTCACGATGTCGGCGGGGCAGGGTGAAACCATGAAGGTTCTGGGCAAAACACAGGTTGAAAATTATCGGCGCGCCGGCTTTCTGTTTCCGCTGCCGGCGCTGACGCCGGCGGAGGCGGCCAGCGGATTGGCGGATTTGCAAAGAATCGAGTCCAGTCTCGGCGCGCCCCTGCCGCAAAATGAAATGAAGTGGCGCGGTGGCGCTTACGTATACTCCCCGGCCGTCGACGCGCTGGTCCGCCATTCGCGCATTCTGGATATCGTCGAGGACGTGCTGGGGCCTAACATCCTGGTGTTCTGGGCCACCTATTTCATCAAGGACCCGGGCACACCGGCTTTCACCGCGTGGCATCAGGACGCCACTTATTTCGGCCTCGACCCGCTTGAGCACGTTACCGCGTGGGTCGCGCTGTCCGATGCGAGCCGCGAGGCCGGGTGCATGGACGTCGTATCCGCGCACGGCGCGCCGCGGCAGTACCATCACTCCGCGGCGCGACTGCCGAACAGCATCAATGGCGCCGGCCAGGTGATAGTCGAACCGGTGGACGACAGCGGGGCAGTGGCAATGGAGCTGAAGGCCGGCGAGGTGTCATTGCATCACACCATGTGCCTGCACCGGTCGGCGCCCAACCTCGCCTCGCACCGGCGCGTTGGTCTGGGCATCAGCTATATTCCCACGCATGTGCGTCCGACGTGCGCAACGCGCTTGTCGGCGCTGCTGGTGCGCGGCGTCGACAATTTTGGCTATTTCGATCACCTGTCCGCGCCGGCCGGCGAACTCACCCCCGCGGGCATCGCTGCGCACGCCGACACCTATCAACGCTTTCGCGAAAATTATTACGAGCAGGAAAAGCGCCACGACGCGGCGTTCGCGCATCGCGGCGCAGTCATGGAAGCGCGGCCAGCGTAGCAACACCGGCTGCCGCGCGTGCTCCGGCATGGCGCGGAAAGTGACTCGCTGGCTTGATCCTGGTGCATGAAGCAGGGCGGGGGCGGCGTGGCGCCGCGAACCGGGACGGGCACGGAATTCGCCAACGGAAGTGAAGGGTCGCGCCACTCGCGTCAATCGGGGCGATCGTCTTAAACAAGATGGGAGTCAAAGTGAAAAATGTAAATTGCGCGCAAGGGCGTGTTCTTCGGCAGGTCGGGATGGTCCGCGTCCGTATGCTGGCGGTAATTGCGGTGGCGTTGCCCGGTCTCATTGGAATAAACGAGGCGGGGGCGCAGAAATGGCCGGAGAAGCCGGTGCGCATCGTGACGCCTTTCGCGGCGGGCGGCGGCACCGATTTTTTCGCGCGCCTGCTTTCGCAGCGATTGTCCGAGACGCTGGGACAGCAATTCATCGTCGATAACCGGCCGGGCGCTGGCTCGACCATAGGCACGGAATACGTCGCGAAAGCACCCGCCGATGGCTATACGTTCCTGATGACTTCTTCTTCATTCTCCGTCAATCCGGCGCTTTATCCGAAGCTGCGCTACGATTCGATCAAGGATTTGGCGCCGGTCACCATGGTCGTGAGCGTGCCGCACGTGATCGTCGTCCATCCGTCGCTGCCGGTCAAAAACGTGCAGGAGCTCGTCAAGCTTGCGAAAAGCAAACCGGGCGAACTGCGCTATTCCACCGCAGGCCAGGGCAGCGCGATCCACCTCGCGGGCGCGCTGTTTGGCGAGGTCACGAAGACGGACCTGGTGCAGTTGCCGTACAAAGGCTCGCCCCCCGCGGTCATCGCCGTGATCGGCGGCGAAGCGGCGTTGATGTTTTCGACCATAGAGACGGTGATGCCGACTATCCGCAGCGGCCGCCTGAAGGCGCTCGCAGTATCGACGCGTGAGCGCTCGCCCATGCTGCCGAATGTGCCGACGGTGATTGAATCCGGCTTCAGGGATTACGAAGTCATCGGCTGGTTTGGCTTGTTCGCTCCGGCGGGCACGCCGCCCGCTATTGTCGACCAGCTGAGATCGGAGGTCGCCAAGGCGCTTGCCGTGCCGGAAATCCGCGAGCGCATGGTCAACGAGGGCGCCAAGCCGGTCGGCGACACGCCGGCGGAGTTCGGCCGTTTCGTGCGTGACGAAATCGCGCGGTGGACCAAAATCATCCAGCAGGCAGGCATCAAGCTGGATTGAGCGTTGCGCAATGGACCGCCGTGCCGCCGTACCGGCAGCTTGAACAATTGGAATGCAAAGGAACGCCTCAAAATGAAAATGCAACGATGCGCGGGACTTCGACGTCACCTGAATGCGCTGCTGGCCATGTTGCTGGCGACATTTGCCCTGCAAACGTGGGCGGAATTTCCCGAACGCGCGATTCGCCTGGTGGTGCCGTGGCCGGCGGGTGCCACGACCGACGTGGCGGCGCGGATTTTTGGCGACCGGTTATCGAAGAAACTGGGCGTCGGCGTGGTGGTCGAGAACCGCGGCGGCGCCAACGCGATAGTCGGCACCCAGTTCGTCGCCAAGTCCGCGCCCGACGGTTATACGCTGGAATTCACGACTTCCGAGCCGCTGACCATTAATCCGAATATCTACAAGACATTGCCGTACGATGTCGAAAAAGACTTGGAGCCGCTCGCATTTGTCGGGCGCACGTATTTTGTTGTCGCGGCGAAGACGGCGTTTCCCGCCAACGATATCCAGGGCGCCATCGCCCTGGCCAAGCAGCAGCCGGGAAAAATCACCGTTGGCAGCTACGGCATAGCGGATATGTTTCTGGGCTCATTCGAATCTGCGACCGGCACGCAATTTCTGGTGGTGCCGTTTCAGGGCGGCGGGCCGGCGATCACGGCAGTGCTGGGAGGGCAGGTCGATCTTACGCTGGCCGCGTCGTTTTCTGCCGCGCAGCATGTGGCGGGAGGCAGGATCAAGGTATTGGGAGTCGGCAGCGCGAAGCGGCTGCAGTTGCTGCCCGATACGCCGACGTTTATCGAGCAGGGCATGGCCGGCTTCGAGATCGGCAACTGGGTCAGCATACACGCGCCGCGCGGCCTGCCCGAGCGCACGCGCGAGGTGCTGCGCCAGGCGATAGAGGAAATCGTGCGGTCTGCGGAATTCGTCGAGCGCGGACGGGCGATCGGCATCGAAGTCGACTATGCGCCGCCTGACGCCCTGCGCGCATTCATGCGGGCTGACAGCGCGCGCTGGCGCAAAGTCGCGCGCGAGAAGAAGATCGAAATCGAGTAAGCAGGGTCTTGTGACCCGACAATAAGGCGCGACGAAAGTATCAGGCCGACACGCCCTTCCCGTTATTTTCGGCCGATATTCACCATTTCGAAGAACGGATCGAGATCGGACGCTTCTTCGAATTTCCACAGCCAGGCAAGCGCCTGCTCGACTTGTTTTTTGGGTAACACGCGGCCAGCGAGCATGCGGAATTTGTCGCTGACTTCTTCGTCCGTCATCGGGTTCTTGTAATGACCGCGCGGATGCTCGACATTTGCGGTCAGGGTCTTGCCGCTTTTGGTGGTTATCTCCATGCGGCATGGATATTTGTCCGGGAATTGTTTGGACAGCTCCGGGTCCTCTTTGATCTCGATCTTGTCGGAAAGCTGGTGGATCCGTTCATCCTGTATCCGCTCGTCCGAGAAAATCTCGTCGCCAAAGCGGCCGTCCAGCAGCACTGCGGACACGATGTAGGGCAGGCTGTGATCGGCGGTCTCACGCGTGGTGGGCCGCCATTTTTCCCGTTCGCTGCCGATCTCGCTCCAGGCAAACCAGTAGGTATAAATCGTGATGTTCTTGATGTCCTCCGCCTTGACCTGGCGGTGCAGCTCCAGCGCCGCAGTGATGGGCGCATGCGAATGTGACTCCGACAGGAAATACTTCATCTGCGCTTCGGGCAGCCGGAACGGCCGCCCCTGGCCGGGCAGCGGAGGATAGTCGAATTCGGGCACGAGCTCGCGCAATCCGTGCGAGCCTTCGATCACATGATCGGGGCCGGTCATGCCCTGGCTGGCGAGGACGGCGGCGAACATGCCGTTGCGCGCCGCGTTGCCGGCTGCAGATGCTTTCCACATCGAAAGATGGCCGCGTCTGGTGGCGTGCAGCGCGATATTGGGCGTAATCCCCAGGGAGATCGCGTTCGTCATTTGTTCGCGGTCGAGAGACATCAGGCGCGCAGCGCCGACCGCGCTGCCGACCGCCGTGTAGAAGACATGGTCCATGCCGTGGTCGCGCATGCACGCGGCCTGGCGGAAATTGAAAAAAACTTCGTAGGCGAGGGTCATGGCGGTCATGACATCCTTACCGCTGCTCTTTTTGATGTTCGCCGCGGCAAGCAAGGCGGAGATCATGTCGCTGGGATGCCCGCCGCCGCCGGGAAATGCGTCGTTGCCGTCCAGGTAACGCACCATCACGCCGTTCGCAAAGGCCGCGAGTTCCGGCAAGGTCCTGACGGCGGTACCCAGGATATACGCGCCTTCCGGCACCTTAACCCGCTGCGCAACGCTGCGCGCAATGCCGCAAGGCAGCTCATGATAGGCGGCAAGGCCGCAGGCGAAGCTGTCTATCAAGCGCCGCTTGCAGTCATGCGCAACGTGCGCGGGTATGTCGGAAAATTGCAGGGTGGTCGCGAAATCAGCGATGCGCGCGATGGTCGTATCCGTCATGGATATCTCTCTGGATGACAAAAAAAGAATTTGGGGACGGCATGCTGAGGCTTTGCCGGTTTTATTTTTGTTGTTCCAATATTCGGAACAAAATTCTATTTCATGATAAATACCATGCCGTATTTCGTCAATAAAATGATGGCGATTTCGCTTCTTCCTTCGAAAAGACGTGAGCGGCACGGATATCCGATATTGTCGGATTGGAAATTGGCTTGTAGACTCCAAGCGCAAACCGTGTGAGTTTCGCTGGCGGTAAATATTATTCGCAGCTCCAGGCGGGTTGCGGATAATTCGCTATCCAAAAATAATCCGGTCGTCCCGGGAAATCAGCAGCTCGCAAACCAGGTAGTCAGACCCCGGCGCGAGCATCCACGACGACCACAGGAGGAGCAATGAACTTCGAAGCCGGGAAACGGGTCAGCATTATTCTCGGCGGCGTCTTGTATGCCGCTTCGGCGCTATCCCAGGATTATCCGAGCAGAGTGGTCCGTGTTGTCGTTCCTTTCGCGGCCGGCGGCGGCGGGGATGTCGTCACGCGAATCGTGATGCAGCGGCTGACCAATTCACTCGGCAAATCCGTCGTCGTTGAAAACAGAACGGGCGGCTCGGGCATTACCGGAACGCAGGCCGTGGCGTCGGCGGCCCCTGACGGCTATACACTATTGCAGGCGTCGGCGACGAATATCGCGGTCCTGCCGTTCATTACTAAGCTGCCGTACAGTCCAGGTGACTTCGTGCCGATAACGGTGCTGGGTTCGCAGCCGCATATCGTGGTGGTTCCCTCGGCCCTGCCGGTGAAGTCCATAGCGGAACTCGTCGCGCTGGCGAAGCGCAGGCCCGGCGAGCTCAACTATGGGTCGTCCGGAAACGGCGGGCCCAATCATCTGGGCACCGAACTGTTCAAACTCGACGCAGGTGTGCAGATGACCCATATCCCGTACAAGGGAAACGGACTGGTGCTGATCGATCTGGTTTCCGGGCAAATTCAGCTGGGCATCATGTCGATGGCGCCGACGCTGCCGCATATCAAGTCCGGCAAGCTGAGAGCGCTGGCGGTCACCAGTCCGGGCCGCTCGCCGATCGTTCCGGAATTGCCTACAGTCGCGGAGTCCGGCTATCCCGGTTACGAAGTCAGGTCATGGTACGGTTTGTTCGCGCCGGTGAAAACGCCGCGGGCCATCGTGGTCAAGCTGAATGAAGAGATCGCCGCCGTCCTGAAGCAGCGCGACACCATTGAAACGTTCGCCGCGCAGGGGGTAGATCCGGGCGGCAATTCGGTCGAGGACTTCGCGGCATTCATCAAGAGTGAAACCGAGCGTTGGGGACGCGTAGTGAAAGCGATCAATCTGAAAATCGACCCGTAGGATGGCCCTCACTTCCCATTGGTTGCTTGACCGCGCTATGACGAAATACCCGCCTTTGCTGCGCGGATTGACGCTTGCTTGCGCATTGAGCGGCGCGGCTTCTGCCGCGGCGCAGAACTATCCGAACAAGCCGATTCGGTTGATCGTCGGATACAGCGCAGGCGGCGGCACCGACGTGATCGCGCGCATTGTCGGGCTGCGGCTGAGTGAAGTCCTCGGGCAGCCCATCGTCGTCGACAACCGGCCGGCGGCGGCGGGGTCGGCAGCGGCAGGACTGGTCGCGAGATCGCCGGCCGACGGTTATACATTGTTCGTTGCCGCAACCAGCACGCTGGCCGTGAATCCCAGTCTTTATAAGAATCTTCCCTACGACACCGCCAAGGACTTTACGCCGGTTGCCCAGATCGTTTCCATGCCCAACCTGCTCGTGGTCACGCCCAGTCTGCCGGCCGCATCCGTGGCCGAACTGATCGCGCTGGCGAAAGCGGAGCGCGGCAAGCTTACATACGCGTCCGGGGGCGTTGGCAGCTCGAATCACTTTACGGCGGAACTGTTCAACTACATGGCGGGAGTCAAGATGACGCACATTCCGTATAAAGGCGGCGGCCCCGCGATGGTGGATGTCGCCAGCGGCCAAGTGGCGATATTTTTTTCCACGATCGCATCCGCCATGCCACAGGTCAAATCCGGCAGGCTGCGGGCGCTGGGCGTTACTTCAGCACGCCGCTCGCAGAGCCTTCCGGAAGTGCCGACTATCGCGGAGGGCGGCTTGCCGGGTTATGAAAGCACGATATGGTACGGCGCGCTGTTACCGGCGCATGCGCCCAAAGACATCGTGGTGCGACTTAACGCCGAAATCGTGAAAATTCTTAAAACTGCCGAGATTCGGCAGAAATTCCTGGCGCTGGGAGCGGACACCGTGATCACGACGCCTGAACAGTTTACGCAATACATTCGGACCGAAATCATAAAGTGGGACAAGGTTGTCAAGGACGCGGGAATAAGCGCTGAGTAGCCGACGCAGGAAATTTCGCGCCGGCAGGATGCAAAAAATGAATGAGCCGGATAGTCCCGCCGGCCTGTTGGAGCGCGCTGATAGGCAACGGCTGCTTGAATGGTGGGTCGTACTGGGATCGAACCAGTGGCCCCTGCCGTGAGAAGGCAATCTAGCCTGTTTCTACCGGTTCCGTTAAGTTAAAATTCTCCTATGTATCAATGGTATTTCGTTCTTGTGCGTTCCTGAGCGTTTCGTTATGATCGTCCGTATAAAAGTCCGTATGGAGGCGACCATGAGCGAGAAACCGAAGAAACGCACCAAGATCGACACCCCAACACAGCGCGACAAACTAGCGCCCCGGCGGGAGCCGTATTGGCACAAGTTGCAAAAGGGCGGTTATCTCGGATACCGCAAAACAGGCGATAGCGGCTTTTGGATAGCACGCTGGCGCAACGAGGAGGGCAAAGAGCGATACAACGCCCTCAAGCTGTTACCAACCGAGCCAGTGCGGGAATTTGACGATGCACAGCAAATGGCGCGGGCATGGTTCGATACGCAACAGGCTGGCGTAACAGGCCACTGGACGGTCAAGAGCGCAGCCAAGCATTACGTAGACAGTCTGAGGCTGGAAAAGGGCGACAGCGCCGCCAATGACGCCGAGGGGCGCATTAACCGCTGCATCCTTATCCACAAAATTGCCCGCCGCCCGCTTGATCGACTAAGGACGGCTGAAATCGAGGAATGGCGCAACGGGCTTGTACCGGCCCGCAAAGATGCCGAGACTACCCGCAAGGCAAAGGGTAGCGCCAACCGCAACCTGACAACGCTTAAGGCGCTGCTGAATAAGGCGTGGCGATCCGGGCGTGTAATGTCCAATGACCCATGGAAAAAAGTTGAGGCATTCGGGAATACGCGAAACGCCCGCACGGTGTTTTTAAATTCAGTCCAGCGCAAGCGACTGCTGGAAAGCTGCGATGGCGCGTTTAAGGACTTGATAGAGGGCGCGCTACTCACTGGGGCGCGCTACGGTGAATTGCGCACGTTGTTGGCGGGTGACTATGACAAGGCGCGGCGAATCCTGAGCATTCGCGACGGCAAAACCGGTCCGCGAGAGGTTCCGGTATCTGATGCCGCCGCTGTGTTTTTCAAGCGGTTGAAGGCCCGCAAGCTACCTGCCGCATTCCTGTTTACGCGGGACGATGGCAAAGCGTGGGTGCATTCCGATCAAGACGAACTAATGCGGGATGCGGCCAAGAAAGCAAAGCTTCCCGCTGGCGCGGTGTTCTACACGCTGCGGCATACGCACATAGCTAGCGCATTATCGGGCGGTGTTGGCATTCATCAAGTGGCGAAGCTGTGCGGCACGAGTGTGCGCATGATCGAGCTGCACTATGACAAATTCCTGCATAGCAACGTGCAGGAGAACTTAAACAAAGTGGCATTCATTTAATTAGTTTGGTTCTTCGACGAATCTGCGGTGATTTTTTCTTCAAGCGATGCTCATATCTAACTTGCCACAATGAAACAAGATTCTTACGCGGTAATTGGCAAAGCTCCTAAAGCCACGGGCATTTGCCTTGATGAGCTGGATGG
>CANJHY010000015.1:0-42791 GCA_947474275.1 Betaproteobacteria bacterium | reverse complement strand
GTCTCAATCCCTTTGATTTCAGGGCATCGTTCTTACGACGTTGGTGTTGGTAAGTTCCTTGGGGTTGAGTGGTCTCAATCCCTTTTATTTTAGGGCATCGTTCTAACAAATTCTACGCTGCGATGTTCGTGGTAATCATGATGTCTCAATCCCTTTGATTTCAGGGCATCGTTCTTACACGGCGATTTTCGCGTGCCGGGGGAGTTCGGCAAGTCTCAATCCCTTTGATTTCAGGGCATCGTTCTTACGGCGCAGATTGCAGCACTGCGCAAACGCGAAAAGGGTCTCAATCCCTTTGATTTCAGGGCATCGTTCTTACGTCGATGGCACGATACAGATGGCAACTGTTAAGTCTCAATCCCTTTGATTTCAGGGCATCGTTCTTACTACGAATGCCAGCGGTATGGACCAAGCAGCAATGTTGTCTCAATCCCTTTGATTTCAGGGCATCGTTCTTACCGAGAATTTGTTGGAGTTGATCCGGTTGGCCCTGTCTCAATCCCTTTGATTTCAGGGCATCGTTCTTACATGAATTTTAAGACGCGTGAAGAGTGGCTGGAAGTCTCAATCCCTTTGATTTCAGGGCATCGTTCTTACTAGGACGCGTTCACCTAACGCGGCGTTCAAGGTGTCTCAATCCCTTTGATTTCAGGGCATCGTTCTTACATCGTCGGCGCGTAACTTGAAGAAATTGGTCGAGTCTCAATCCCTTTGATTTCAGGGCATCGTTCTTACGGAAATTAGCGCGATTATCTGTAGCGGGTTGGTCTCAATCCCTTTGATTTCAGGGCATCGTTCTTACTCAGCTTTTAATCGGAGGAAACATGGCAATTAACGTCTCAATCCCTTTGATTTCAGGGCATCGTTCTTACTTGGGGGTTTGGTTGATGCTGGTCGGTTGGTTGTCTCAATCCCTTTGATTTCAGGGCATCGTTCTTACCCTTCGGAAAGCCGAAGCCGAAGAAAAGGATGGGTCTCAATCCCTTTGATTTCAGGGCATCGTTCTTACGGCGAGCAGGTATACAACTAAAGAGAGGAAGTGAACGTCTCAATCCCTTTGATTTCAGGGCATCGTTCTTACTTCGCAGGAAGCGGTTAACGCAGACTACGACGAGGTCTCAATCCCTTTGATTTCAGGGCATCGTTCTTACTTTAGCAAGATACGCGAGTATCTGCGGAAAGCGGAGTCTCAATCCCTTTGATTTCAGGGCATCGTTCTTACACAAGCCTGCTGCTCTCTGTATTTGAAGAATCAAGGTCTCAATCCCTTTGATTTCAGGGCATCGTTCTTACCAGTGCGGGGTGATGAAGCACAAGCCGCTCGTGCCGTCTCAATCCCTTTGATTTCAGGGCATCGTTCTTACTGTTAGAAATCCACTTGGTGCAATCGACGGAAAAGTCTCAATCCCTTTGATTTCAGGGCATCGTTCTTACCGACCCCGTTGCCGCGTTGTTGAAGCGTTACGCCGTCTCAATCCCTTTGATTTCAGGGCATCGTTCTTACACCGTCCAATGGTTTGACAACGCAGAAGAGGCAATGTCTCAATCCCTTTGATTTCAGGGCATCGTTCTTACCATAGCATTATGGATAAGCAACAAGTAACGAAAGTCTCAATCCCTTTGATTTCAGGGCATCGTTCTTACAGAATGAAGCCGAAAAGGTTAGGGATGCGGGGCTGTCTCAATCCCTTTGATTTCAGGGCATCGTTCTTACGGAGGATTCTGCTACCTGTCGCAAGGTTTGCATCGGGTCTCAATCCCTTTGATTTCAGGGCATCGTTCTTACTGCGGCTTTGTCGGAAGGTGCGACGTCGGATAAGTCTCAATCCCTTTGATTTCAGGGCATCGTTCTTACCAACACAGCACGCCAATGGCGGACGAGCAATTGCTCGGGTCTCAATCCCTTTGATTTCAGGGCATCGTTCTTACCGATCTATTTTACTTTGCGAACATCATCAACGGCTTGCGGAGTGGGGGCGCAGTTTTTTTCGATGTTTGAAGGGCAATCTGCAAACAATCACTCAAGAGTGTATTGGCCCAGGCCGAAAGACGCTTCTTTGCCAATGTGTAGCCACTGGCCGAGACGCAGATAAGGAAGGAAGGGGGATAGTGGCCCTGTCATGGTCCATACGCCTATTACGCCGCCGAGCGTCATTTTTTGCTGCTGCCGGCTTGAGTAACGCACCCAGTCGCGCCACTGCAGGTCTTTGCAGTCATGGATGGTTTGGCTGGCTGCGAGCAGGCCGGAAAAATCGCTGAGTAAGGGGCCCCCTGCGTGGAACTCAGCGAGCAGGTTTATCCGACGCACTAAAGCCATGAGCAGGACGCGGGCGTCGAGTTTTTCCGCCGGCAAGGCACGCCCGTTTTGCTGGAGGCGGAGCGGTGTGTGGAAACGCAGCGTCAATGAAGAGGGCGCATCCAAACCGTTGGTTTGAAAATCAACAGTCTGCTGGTGGGGGGCGATGGTGCCCGCATCGGGGCGGTGAATTTCCGTTTCCCCCGATTCGCCACAATGCACGATCCGCTCGAGTTCTGCTTTGCCGTCACCCGCGCCGACGCCGTGTGCCAGCGCGCGCCGCCACGCAAGGGTGATCAAAGGAAGTTCAGCTAGTGCGCGCCCCACCAACACAACGTGAAACGAGAAAACGGCGCCAGTGTCCACCTGCCGACCTCCCCAGGCCGGTGGTTCTATGACGTAAGGAACAGGTATTTGTGAGAATTTCTGCAGCGCATGCTGTGGAGGTGGTGGAGGGGCAAAGATTGCAGGGTATGGGCAGGTCGAAAGCAGCGGGCAGCCGGTGCAGTCTTTCTGTTTGGTCATGCATGCGAGGTGGTGCAGTGCGTGGCCGAATGCCCCGCGTAACATTGATCCCGCATAATCGGGGAGGCGTATTGGCGCAGTTGCGCGCCAGTCAAAGCGGTAGCGGGCGAGGGGGAACACGGGCGGTTGCCGCTGGCCCATGCTCACTCGCCGGAGACCATCTGAGACAAAACGCAGGCAAAATTTGGCACGTCTTTAGATGGCGCGGGACGCGTAAATCGTTTGTTTCTCATGGTAATTTTTCTTTGTGTGGCCGCGAGCCGCAGTTTAAGGCAATTGCACGGTTTGCCGTAATCCACGGTGAGCAGATGTTTTTCTGCTTGTGCTTTTATTCGTTCACTCTTCGCCGCAAAGTCCTGTTTAATTCCGGTGCTGCTTACTGGTTGAGGTCACACACCTCGTAGCGTGGAGAGCTTAAGTTTCTTGCGTAATTCCTTGAGGTCGATCTTTACGATCTTCGGCAGCCATTTTTCTACGGCATCCGCGGCTGCGCGCTTTTCGTCTGGCGTCCAATCGTTTTCCTCATGAGCGGCTTTGATAAGTTCGCATCCCTTCTGATGGAATGCGGCATTCGGGTTTTCCTTGCCGCCAAGAAGTTGTTCAGCCCGATCCGCACATACTGTCTCGAATTCATTAATGCGGCGCATGTTGGGCGACAGTGAGGAAAGTTTTTCCGCACGCGCTTGCTGAGCTTTCTTTTCATAAGCTTCTTGTTTTGCTTTTTCGTCGAGTTTCATTCGACCATAACCCACTGCCGACTTGGCACCGAAGCCGAGCCAAGTCCCCGCATGCTCAAAAGCGATTTCCAGAAGATTGCTCCATGTTTTTTGCAGCGTATCATCGTGCAATAAACCTGTATTACATTCCACAAAAAAAGTGAACTTAGACTTGGCTGGAACAGCAAGAAAGGAAATCGGTACTGGGCTTTCACTGTTATGCGGGCTGTGTTTACCCTGGTAATACTCGCCGTGATGGGGTGTCATGATTTCGACAGACATTTCATTTTTTTGAAGGATGGGCAGCACGTCCCAAAAGCGCAGCGCACCCTGTTTTGGGTGGGTATCGCGGGTGTGGTCTTCTTCGCCGGGACCGAACAATGTGCGAATAGCATCTTCGTCCCAGCCTTTGGTTTCACCCCACTCGCCACTGGCCAATTCTTCTGCAGCCTTACGGATGACGCCCTTGATGCCAGAACCGGCAAGATAGGGCAGACCGTAGGGCGTGAGGAAGGCAAATCCGTTTTCGAGCGGATGCTCGTTACCGAGCCCAGTGGCAAAAGGTGCCGTGCCGATGCATGGTAGCGCGAGCACTTGATCGCCCAACATTTGGGCAGAGGCGTTCTGGCGCGCGAGGTAGGCGGCAAGCAGATTGATGCTGTGTTCGGGGAGTTTCCTGAGCACGTCGAGCATGGGCACGACACCGCTTTTAGGTTTGCTCCAGTCGTCTTTCCAGCCAGCGTAATAGAGGCTGAAACGATGGCCCGGCGGGGCATCAGAAAAATCCTTGAGGTAAGCAGGGACGGCAGTAGGCATGGGTTATCTCCCCTGATTCAGCGCCGCAGCGAACTGGCGAATCCAGCGCAGAAGCAACAGGGATTCTTCCGTGTAGTGACGATAGTTCGCGCTGTTTGCATTCAGTAGCTCGTCCATAAGTGATGAAAAACCAGGATCTTTGTCGACGCCATTGGCACGTACCATGATCCAGCGGCGAAGGTGTCCAGCCAGTGCCTTATGGTTCGCCTTTCCCTTGTCTTCGTAAAATGCCAGCGTTTGCATCAACCCGTTATTCATGATGAGCGCGGGCGCTGCCTTGGCGAGGTTGGTGTAGTCGCTCGGAGCGAGGGCGACGCCTTCCTTCGCCATCGCCCATGCAGTTTGGGAGCGTTTCTGTTCCAGTGTCATTTTGCTCATGCGGGTCTCCTTACTTCATTGCCGTGACAACAACCTGGCCGCGCCCGGTCGTGGCATCGCCGCCGATCTGAAGTAGTTGCCCGTCGAGATTGGCAATCACATGGCTGATCACCGCTTCGGCAGCGAACTCGTTTTTGCCGCTGCGTTCGGCGCTGGCCATCAGCGGCGCGACGAGCAGACTTTCGGGCGGCAGGTTTTCGACGTAAAACAGCCCACCATCACTGGCTGTACCGGTTTTATCGTCGATACGCACATGCGGTTCAACCACCGTGGCGTTCTTGACAAAGTAGGCGAAATCTTCGTCCGAGAGCAGCACCAGGTCAGTCTTGATCTTGTCGCGGAAGAAAGCGTGCGCAGCGCCTTGGGGCAGTGCGTGATCCGCCAGCCAGGCTGCAATCGCTTTGAGTTCCGTACTTTCGCTGGCAGCGTATTCAAAGGCTTCAAGCGCCAGCGAACCACCGGTGGTTAGCCCAAGGTCACAAACATTGGCAACGCCTTCGCCGATATTGTTAATCGCAGCGGGCAGCTTGGGTTTGCCAAGTAGTTCCAACATCCGGCTGGCGCGAGACAGTGCCAGCGGGCTTGTCGCATAAACATAGCCGCGCTTGACGGAACGCACCGGAAAAGCGAGCAGTTGCGCATCACCAAAACTCACTGCGCCCGCATAAAGCTCGCCACCTTCCGGCCCGAACAGGCGGTCGAGCAGGTCGCCCTTCCAGCCCGGCAATTGGGCAAAGCGATGGCGAATCGCACCTTTGATGCCGGAACCTGCGAACAACGGATGACCGGTGTGGCGCTCGCGTTGTATAGGGCTGTCGATCAGCCCGAAAGCAGTGCCTGCCCCCATGTGAACGGGGCTGACGGCGTAGAGAAAAAGAGCGGTGTGGGCTTGGTACATGGTGTCGGTTCCTGTGTAGATTTCGATTATCCGCGGTTCAAACCGCCCACGGTGCGATGGCAAGCTTGCCGAAGCCTTCGGCCTGACGGGCCGGGTCTGTCAAGGGGAATCCATTGAGCGCGAGCGCCTTGAGTGCCGCAAGGTCGCCCGTAAGATTTTCAAACCAATAAACACTTCCCGTCGGCGCAGCCCTGAGGGCGGGCTTGGGCTTGTTGGTGACGAGATCCCAGCCGGAAACAGTTTCTGCGCGGCTTACCGAAGCGGCAACCAGCGTGGCAGTTACGCCGTCCGGGCGCCAGCCATCGCTGAACAAGCCGGGCGTGGTCAGTATCAGGCGGAAGCGGCCTTCCTTTTCGATCCGCGTCCAATCTGGTGTTATTGGTGGTGGCGTGACGAAACGAACAACGGCACCTCGGCCATCGCCGCCCATGCGAACCAGGCTTTCAGCCGGAAGCTCTTTGGCACTACCTTCGTATGAGGTAATAAAGCCAATGCCTTTTTTCAATGCGATGGTTTCGGTGGTGTAAATTTTTCCATCGGCAGCACTGCGCGTCACTGGGTCGAGCGCAATCCCCAAGCGGGGGTCGGTCTGCCAGAGTTCGCCTGATCGCACGAAGTGTTTAGCGTTCAAGAGTTGACCGGCCAGCCATGCGGCGATGCCATCGCCAGTCAGCCATAGGCCGGTCACAGGTTTGCCCGGTTTGGCGGTTTGCAGCGTAGGTAATTTGGGCAGCGCGTGGCTGCTGGCAATCCCCGTGGGCGTTGGGCAAGGGCGAAGATAAGTGGCATCGGCCAGGCCGACTTCATCGCTGACGATCACATCGGCAGGCAAGGGCCAAAGATGTTCGGCAAACTCGCCCTCATGCAGGCGAGCCAAGCCGAACTGGCTAAGTCGGAAACCGGCGAGCGTTTCCAGACTGGCACCTTCAGCCATCAGCCGCGAACGTATCGCACCCGCGGCAAGCGAGGGCCAAGGCGGCATGAGCGCCTCTCCATGCGCACCCGCATCGGCAAAGTGCTTGTTGCCGCGCAGGTACAAGACGTCGAGTGGTTCGAGAAAAAGGGCTGTCATGGTCAGATTTTCTCCCGGTACTCGGTACGGCCCTCACGGGCAAGGAATTCGGCAACGGCCAGTATGTCGCGAACCAGTGCCGCTTCGGTGCTCTTCAGGCTGTCGGCTAGATCTGGGTTTCTGGTCTCACCGACTGCGCAAGCAATTTGAGCCAGTAGGGGGCCGAGCGCGCCGGCGCTGTCGCCACCCTGCCGTTTGAGTTGATGCTGGAGATTGGCTGACAACAGGTTTCTCAGTGTTTCACCGCCGATTTGGCTGGTCGTTGGCAGGTCTTCCAGCCAGCCTTGCGTCAGGTAGGCAGCGCGGCGGGACGTTTTGCCGACGAAGCTGTCGCGCAGCTTGATGAGTAGCGCCATGGGCGTGTTGGTGAGCGTGCCTTTGAGTGCATCCGACCACTTTTCCCCAGGAACAATCCACGGCAAGGTGAGGTGCACCGCGCCACCGGAGCGCTTCAACAGATTGATCGAGAAAGCATCGCGCCCGCCTTGCGTTTTGGCCCGCTTTTCAGTGGCCCGCAACTCGCGCAGGACGCGGGACAGTGGTGTTTGATGATGAGCGACAACAGCGCCTGCCGACGCAGTGGCCTTTTCTCCCATCAAGCGCAACAGTTGTCCATCCAGCATGGCATGGCCGCGTTTGAGTTTGGCCATGTTTCGCTCGTTGCCGAGTTTCAACAGATCGGCAAGACCTTCCTGTTCCGGCCATACGCCTGAATAAGCGAGCCGCAGCAGCGTGAGGCAGCGCAGCAGGTCGTCCACCGACACCATTGCCAGCACATCGTCACCGCCGGCATAGATGAGTTTGCCCTTGCAGAGGTCTTCAACGACATGCCGTGCCATGAGCATGGCGAAGTCGTTAAGTGCCGCCGAAATTGACATGTGCCGGGCTGGCGAGATCGCCCGCTTGGAACCCAGGTAGGGCGCCAACTGCGGGAATTTTTGCGCGGCGGTGTTACGAATTTTCGGGTGCCAGGTGTCGCCGTAGGTGAGCAGATAGTCCGGCTCGGTACCCGATAACCAAGCGCCCATGTGATCGCCATCCAGCAGGATGAAGGCATAATAGGCTTCGGGTTTTGCCCCGAGCAGTTTTTCGACGTCGCGGACGATGCCGCGCGCTTGGTCGTCGGTCAGATCGTCCTGATCCAGCAAGCCCGGCAAGCGGGCTGCCAAATCTTTGGTTTGAGTGTTGACGGCATTGCGAGCGTTGAGTTTTTTGATCAAGCGGCGCGGCAGGGCAGTGGGTGGCGCCGTGCGCGCTTCAGCGATCAGGCGTTCAAATTCACCGACCCGGTTATCAGAAAGCCCGCCGTCCTCAATCCAGCGCTCCAGCGAGGTGGCTAGCGCCATGGTGTGCGTGGAAACAACGTAGCGTTGCACCTTGATATCAAGTGTTGCTTCAAGTTCTTGCGCGAAGGTGCGTGGCCACATGCGCTTGAGCATGGCCAGTGCCGACAGGTGCTCTCCCTTGCGGAACAGGCCGGGGAATGTCTGGGCCGCTTTGTTCCAGAGGGTTGGCGCGTCCTTGCGTCCTTGTTTGCTATAAACAAGCTGTACGCGATCAGTGGTGAGCCACTCCGCCTCGCCGGTGAGATCGCAGCGGTAACCCTCGTATTTCGTTTGGGCAAACGGGCGCACGCTTTTGGCCGATGCCGCGACGCGGTCGAGCAGATCGTAAATGGCCGGGTAGAGCACGCCGGGGTTCGGGACGAAGAACCATGCCCCTTCGACTTCGATTTCTTTGGCGAGCACCTGCCAGACGGGGCTGCTAAGAAAGCCAGGCTTTTCCAGTTGTCCAAAAAACGGCTGACTGGCTGCGGACAGGGCTGGTTGGTCTTTATCGGCCTTTCCTTCGGCGTCCGCGGCGATGAGAGAAAACGGGACGCTAGCCCAGTGCACCTCGGGGAATCCCGCCAGTTGCTCGGCAAGTTGCGCGTGGCAAGGTAACGTAGGGTCATTGCCGAAGCCGCTTCTATTCAGCAATTCGACCAGCATGGTTTGGGCATTTTTCAAGACCCAGTTACGCACCACTTCCGTTACTTTTTGAGCCAACTCCTCGGCGCGGCCGGCGGGAACGAGGGCGACGAATTTATTCGGTAACGCCGCGCCAAACAACGGGTTGGCATCGGTCTTTACTCTAGCCCAATCGCAATTTGCGAAACGATCTGCGGGTAACCCCATCTCTTCTTGCAGCCACAGGTCAACCTGTGGCACCCCGCGTAGCTGTGGAAAAATGACCGCATCCGGCCCGATTTCGCTGGCGATAATTTTCAACCCTTCCCACGCAAGGTGCGATAGCAGATGCGAGCCTGCCCACAAGTCCGAGGTGGTGCGTGCGGCGGCGATAAAGTCCTGTACCGGGCCGAAACTCATCGCAAGCAGCGCGGCGTCACCATGGGTATCAGCAGTGAAAGCAGTCGCAAAAGCTGCTGTCAGATCAAGGTGTGCCCAGATGGTGTGGTCAGGCACGCGGGTGTCAGCAGGCAATAATCGCCACAAGGTACGAATGTCTGCGTCTATCTCGGGGCCAAAGCGCCAGAAATTCAGCGCGGTTTTCTTTGCGTCGCCATTGACGACGAGTTCGTCAAAGTGGGTTTGGGAGACCGCTTTGATGTGTGCCGGGTCAATGTCGGCCAATTTGCCTAGGTCGTATTCTTCGCCCGATAGCGGATGAATTAGCACCGGCTGTTGATCAAAACGCACCTGCGCCCAGGTGTTGTGCCCGCCGCTGCCAAACTGCGGCCGGTCGGCCGCCGATGCCCAATGGTCGCCACGTTTGACGGCTTCGCTGATATCTGATGGCAGGCCGTCAGGGAAGAGGCGCTGCCTGAGCTCGCGCACGGTACCGCCCTCGTGTCCAACAGGGTCGCGCAGCAGGACGAGCGCTTTTTCCGCCGGGTCGTGCGTCCAGGCCGCGAGCTTGGCAAGCCAGGGCTTGTTATTCTCGCTCATGCTTTGGCTCCGAGGCGCGTGAGCTTGTTTTGCGGATCATCAAGCCAGCGGTGGATGCTCTGCCAGACGGCGAGTTCGTTCATGTTGCCGATAGGCAAGGGACTTTTGTGCGGGGTGTGGTAAATGCGTGCCTTAAGTTTGTTAGCTTCGGCTGAGACAAGCTTGAAGCGAACTTGGTTGGCGAGGCGAGCCTCGTTGCCCCATCCTCGGACCTTGTGATGCGTGACAGGGTAAGCCAGTACATGACGCTCTTGCGGCTGCAGATGAGGCTCGCCGCCGTCGAATTTAAGGCTGGTGCGAAAGCCGATTTTTGTCGATGCGAGAAATTTCATGGCGGATTGCCAGTTGTCAAAGGTGTTCGTACTTTCCCAGACAAGCGCGCCCCGGTTGTCCCTGCCAATGGCGTGTGGCCAGTCGAGCTTGAGGCACTCTTTCAAATCGCGCAGGACGGCGATAAGGTGAGTGTGATCGGCGGCAAGCGGTTCCAGTCCTACGGATAGCGAACCCCAACCATTACGCGAGCGACCGCCGAGAGTGCCGAACCAATCGATGAGCTGCAAGGTGTGGATAATGGCATCGTGGGTATTTTCAGGCCAGGCGATATCGAGCGTATTGGTTTCGCCTTCCTGCAGTGCAGCGTTGGCTTTGATTTTCGTGCCCTGCTGGAAAGTCAGAGGTCCGTAGCCGAGATAAAGCTGACTGCCAACAGGCTGGGATCTTCCCTCTCTGTCGTGGACTTCACTGTGGGGCACTTTAGAATCCTGCGCCTCCCAGGTGCGCATTTTTCCCTCGTCCCAGTGCCCGAGCGACAGCCGCACCGTACTTTTACAAAAGCGGCTGTTCTTGTCGGCATCTGGTTCCAGCCACGCATTGCCGAACAATATGCCTTCAGTCTCTCGCAGCGAACGATGATTGTAGTCAGATACAGGCGCTGCCGCGACCCGCCACCATTCGCGCAGGAGCGCTTTTATCGGCGGAGTGCGCCATACGCCGGATTGATGCGCATCACCGAGAAAAGCTGGCGACTGAAGTCGCAGTTGCAGATGTTTTTGTTGAATCATTATGTCGTCCGGATTCCGAACCGTGATGTTGATGAGGCGACCGGATAGTCGGCCGGTAATGCCAGTTGAAAGCGGCCATCGACAATGCCGCGCACCGTGATGTCCTCGTCGATGTCTTCCCAGCGCAGTGCGGCGCCAGAGACCCGCAACGTAACCGCGGCCAATTGTTTGTCGCTCGCCTCACGCAAGCGCCGGAAGCGGTCGGCGGGAAAGCCGATCTGGCGGCCGTCGGTGAGTTCAACGAAGACCATCCGGCCGGTGGTCCAGGCACGCATGGCGCGATAGTTCAGGTCGACGGTCCGCTCGGCCAGTTTGCCAATTTCGCGGCTCAATGCAGCAAGAGCAATGCTTGTCGAGGTGGCAATCATGGCAATAATTGGGGACCTGTTAGTGTTACCGCAGCATATGCCGTTCGCCCGGTGGCCACAATGGCGGCAAGCTTGCCGATTACCGGACAGCAGAGCAACGGCGCCACATTCCCCCAAGCTATCTGGCTCAAGCCTCAACCTCCATATCACCCGGCAATGCCAGTTGGTCGAGTGTTTCGAGCACGGGAATCGCATCATGCGCAATGGCGTTGATGTCGCCGACCACGGTAGCCATCGTATTGGTGACGCGCTCGATCTGGCCATGGCGCTTGGCCCAGATTCTCTGCATTGCGCGTTTTTCAGCCTCGAGGTCCTGACGCATGGCTTCGACGGATTCGAGCATGGTGCGCACCTTTTGGGTGAAGGAAGCCCCGGACAGGTAATTGAACAGCAATTCCATCTTCTCGCCGCGCCCGGTGTTCACAAGACGGAACTTGTTCAGTTCGATCAGATTGGCGCGCAGGGTCTCTGCCAGTGGGCGCACGAGATGCGGCGCCACCACCCACACGTCGCCGATCATTGAAAAGGGTTCGTCTATCCCGTATGTTCAAAAAATAGGCAGCTACTGAAGCTGCAGTAGTTTTGGCTGCGAGGGTTCTCAGGGACATCAGGGAATGCGAGGAGGCAACAACTGAGGGTTGTGCAGAAATGTCGTGCAATGTGCAAATTTGCGCACCCATCAGGTTCCCACCGCTACCCAATACGTCAAACGAACTCCGTTGATTAGTCATCAGACAGGCCATTGATTTAATGCGGTATTATATTTTGTGCTTGAGGACTTCGCCGGTTTTACAGGGCGCCGGAACGGAGAGAACTGGCCAACGGAGAGAGAAAACGGGGCCGAATACCGCCGCTATGCCTTTTGGCGAAGTCCGCAGGAACCCACGCCAGCCCCCGTGAACACGCGGGAGTAGGCAAAAAAATACCAACCGGAGAATTGGTTGGTATTTTAAAGTGGTGGAGGCGAGGGGAATCGAACCCCTGTCCGCAAGTACTCTACAGCCAGTTCTACATACTTAGCCAGGTTGTTTGATTTAGCTGAGTGCACGCCAACCGGCGGGCTGGCACGAAGCGAGTTACCTTGAGTTTAGTGTTCATGCAAAGTAACCCTGCACGACACGATCTCATGAATATGACTCTGCCACGGAACCTGTTGCCAGGTGCACGTCCGGCCCATGAGAAGACCGGTGCAGAGTCCAACCGGTATTAAGCGGCTAGAGCGTAACTATCGTCGTTCGCATTTATAGCGATCCAGTTGTATTTACGAGGTAGCTGGGCCTCGGTATGCCCTGCACTGCTTTGCAACCCACGTCGAAGCCAAGTCGCCCCCGGAAATCAGGATTTGCGATTCAGGATGCGGAAAACATTTGCAACATTCCGTCGCTGAATCAACTCGGCGTGCGCATTATCGCATATATGGCTGCAAACCGAGATTACAAGGGTAGGGCGGTGAAGGATCCGTATCCCGGCCGCTGAACGCCGCTTTACAGGTGCTGCAACAATTCCTGCGGGGTGTCTATCATGGCGTCGGCAGCCCAGGTTTCCGGATCGTTGCCGTGCAGGTAGCCGAATTTGACGACTATTGTTTTCATGCCCGCGGCCTGGCCAGCCTGCACGTCGCGGCGGTCGTCGCCGACATAGATGCAATCGCGTGGCGCGATGCCGATGCGGTCGGTGGCGGCAAACAGCGGCGCCGGGTCGGGCTTGGTCTTGCCGGTGGTGTCGCCGCCGATCACGCAGGCGGCGCGTTTGTGCACACCGAGGAGTTCGAGCAAGGGGAGGGCGAAACGTTCGGCCTTGTTGGTGACCACGCCCCATAACAATCCGCGTTGTTCGAGTGCATCGAGCAGTTCCATCATGCCGGGAAACAGGCATGAGTCGCGACAGAGGTTATCGGCGTAAATCGCGAGGAATTCTTCGCGCATCGCATCATAATCAGGATGGGTAGGCGTGACGTCGAGTCCGACGCCAAGCAGTCCGCGCGCGCCCATTGAGGTGTAGGCGCGTGTTGCAGCCACTGGTAAAGCAGGCAGATTGCGTTTCGCGCGCATGCAATTGAGCGCATAGGCGAGGTCGGGTGCGGTATCGGCGAGCGTGCCGTCGAGGTCGAACAGGACTGCTTTGGTCATGCGTGGTTCCACTAGGCGGGTTGGCAGTGCAGGATGTAATTGACGTCGGTATCCGCACCCAATGCGTAATGATCGGTCAGCGGGTTATAAGTCATGCCGATGACTTCACGGACGTCGAGGCCGCCGTGCCGGCAAAATGCGCCGAGTTCCGACGGCTTGATGAATTTCTCGTAGCGATGCGTGCCGCGCGGCAGCATGCGCAATACGTATTCGGCGCCGATGATGGCGAACAGGTACGACTTCAGATTGCGGTTGATGGTCGAGAAAAATACGTGGCCGCCGGGTTTTACCAGCGCAGCGCAGGCGGCTACGGTGCTCGCCGGGTCCGGCACGTGTTCCAGCAGCTCCATGCAAGTAACAACGTCGAATTGCCCCGGTTGCTCGCGCGCATAATTTTCGGCCGAGACGTTGCGGTATTCGACCTGGTTGCCGCTTTCCAGGACGTGCAGTTGCGCGACCTTGAGCGCCTTGTCGGCGAGATCGATGCCGGTGACCTGCGCGCCGCGTTGCGCCATGCTCTCGGCGAGTATGCCGCCGCCGCAACCCACGTCGAGCACGTGTTTGCCGCGCAGTGTGGCCAGCCCGTCGATATAGTCCAGCCGCAACGGGTTGATATCGTGCAACGGCTTGAAGTCGCTGTTGGTGTCCCACCAGCGGTGGGCGAGTTCGCTGAATTTGGCGATTTCAGCGGGATCGACGTTGATGCTCATTGCGCTCCGATGCGTGCGCGCCAGTATGCGGCGGTGGCGATGACTTCCTGCGTATCGATGGTCGTCAGCTGGCGGTCGTCGAGCACGAGTTTTCCGTTGACCCACACATGGCTTACCTGCTCGCGGCCGGCCGCATACACGAGGTGCGAGAGCGGATCGTAGCACGGTGAAGCTTCGATGTCGTCCAGCCGCACGGCCGCGAGATCGGCAAATTTTCCCGCACGCAGCGAGCCTATCTTGCTGTCGAGCCCCAACGCGCGCGCGGCGCCGAGCGTTGCCATTTCGAGCGCCTGCCAAGCAGGCAACGCAGTCGCATCGCCCGTGATGCCTTTGGCGAGCAGCGCCGCCAGGCGGATTTCGGCAAACATGTCGAGCCGGTTGTTGCTGGCCGCGCCGTCGGTCCCCAGCGCGACGTTGACGCCGGCCGCGAGCAGCGCGCGTACAGGCGCAAGGCCGCTGGCAAGTTTGAGGTTCGACGAAGGGCAGTGCGCGACATGGCAACCATGTTGCGCAAACAGCTCGATTTCGCGCGGTTCAAGATGTACGGTGTGGACGGCGATGAGTCCCGGACCCAGCAGGCCGAGGTCCGCCAGCCGTTGCAGCGGACGCACACCGTGTTCCTTGAGACTCTCCTCGATCTCTGCGACGGTCTCGTGCACGTGTATGTGCACCGGCAGATCGAGTTCACTGGCAAATGTTGCGATCTGGCGCAGGCTCTTGTCGCTGACGGTGTAGGGCGCATGCGGGGCGAGACAAAAACTCAGCAACGGTTCATTGCGCAGTTCATCGCGCAGCGCCAGCCCCTTGCTCAGGTAATCCTGGGCGTCGGCAGCGTAAGGCGTGGGGAACTCGATGACGATCAGTCCCAGCCCGGCGCGCATGCCGGCGTCGCGCGCCGCACGCGCGGCCGCCTGCGGGAAGAAATACATGTCGTTGAAGCAGGTCACGCCGCCGCGCAGCATTTCCGCGCAGGCGAGCCGCGTGCCGTCGTAGACGAATTGTTCCGACACATGCTTCATCTCGGCCGGCCAGATGTGCTGATTGAGCCAGTCCATCAGCGTGAGGTCGTCGGCGAGCCCGCGCATCAGCGTCATGGCGGCGTGCGTATGGAGGTTGATTAATCCGGGTATCAGCGCATGCCCGGCCAGCTCGAACCGCTGGCGCGCCTGGTATTTGGCGCGGGCCTCGACAGTTGGCAGGATGGCGGCGATGCGGTCGCCGGAAATGACTACGGAATGGTCGGCGAGAACATCGCGCGCGGGCTCGACCGGGATGACCCAGCGCGCCTCAATGACGGTGTCGGCAGGCTCGGCGAGCGGATTCATGTGAGTAGCATACAAAAAAAAGCCCTGCCGAAGCAGGGCTTTTCTTGAGCGGAAAGACTTGTTACTTTTTCGCTTCCGGTTTTGCGGCCGGTTTCGCTTCCGGCTTCGGTTGTATGGTCCGGGTGCCGACTACTTCAACCGTCACGCGGCGATTAGGCGCCAAGCACTCGATCAACTGTTTGCGCTTCATCTTGTTGTCGCAGAACTTGGTGACCGGGATCGGCTGTTTCGGGCCTTTGCCTTCCCAGAAAATCAGCTTCTGGTCGATGCCTTTGCCGACCACGTAGTCTTTGACGCCGAGTGCGCGTTTCTCAGACAGGGTCTTGTTGTATTTGTCGCTGCCGATACGATCGGTATGGCCGGTAATGATGACCGCGCCGATAGTGGTCAGCGGTTTCACTTCCTTGTCCATGAACGTGTCGAGTTCCTTCTTGTTGTCGGCAGTCATCTCGGTCTTTTTGAACTCGATGCCCTGCAACTCGATCTTGAGTTCGACGTTTTGAATCTCGGGTTTTGCGGGCGGTTTCGGTTTGGCTTCCGGTTTGGCTTCCGGTTTGGCCGCGGGTTTGGCCGCGGGCTTCGGCGGTGCCGCGCACAGGTCAGGAGTGCACTGTTTGCAAGCCGCGGCGGCTGCAGCGCGCGCCGGCGTCCAGTCGCTGGTGCGCACGCAAACCGTGCCGCCTACTGCGGTCACGACGTTGAAATTCTGGTCGACCAGATAACCTTGGTTCGTGCCATTGACTTGCGCGTAAGCAGCAGGCATGCACGCTGCTACAACGGCGAGTCCGGCGAGAGTTTTGCGAAAAGCTGAAATCATGATTTTTGTTCCTCCTGAGACAGTTTAAAACGAACCTTGGATTACCCAGTTTGCCTGTCAAACTAAGCTGCCGAATCAACAACACCCGTAACTAATATCACAGGCCGCCTGATTAGGCAAATTATGCCCGAATCATACCACAATTGCACAAAATTTCGTTGCGCCGGCGCAACAGCAACGCCGTCCCCTGAAAAAGCCCCCGCTTATTTCGTTCCCGTGACTTCAACGTCGACGCGGCGATCCGGCTGCAGGCAGGCGATCAGCGCCTTGCGGTTCTTCATTTTGCAGTCGGCCGCTTTGGTCAGCGGCTGGGTTTTGCCCTTGCCTTCAGCGTAAACGCGGTTTGGCTCTATGCCTTTTTCGAGCAGATATTTCTTGACGATATCGGCGCGCCGTACCGACAGTTTCTGGTTGTACTTGGCGCTGCCGATGCGGTCGGCGTGGCCGATCGCGAGGATGACTTCGTATTTCGCGCCCTGCAGCACGCGCGTGAGGTCGTCCAGCATGGATTTGCCTTCGGGCCGCAGGTCGGCCTTATCAAAATCGAACAGCGCGTCGGCCGAGAAATTGATTTTTTGCGGCAGCAGTTTTTCGGGGCCGGGTTTCGGTTTCGCCTCGGGTTTCGCCTCGGGTTTCGCTTCAGGCTTGGTTTCCGGCTTCGGCGTGGCTGCCGGCGCGGCCGCGGCCGGCTTCTTCGGCGCCAGATCGGGATCGCAGAAAGCGCCGGCTTCGGCAGCAGCGGCGCGCGCGGGGGTCCAGTCGCTGGTGCGTACGCACACCGTGCCTCCCACCGCCGTCACGACCTTGAAATCCTGGTCAACCAGGTAGCCCTGATTCTTGCCGTTGACTTGCGCCAGCGTCGCGGCGGGCAGCAGCGCGGTGATGCCGCCAAGAATCGCCAGAGCTGCTTTCAATGTCGGGTTCATTAGTTATAACTCCTTCGTTTTGGCCTGCTTTGCACGCCGCTTATTTTGACTGAAGATCCGTTTTATTTTGGTGCTGTTGTCAGACCTGTGCAAATCCCCCGCTTGTAATCGTGAGCCTGCGTGCCGCGCGCCGATAAATTACTTGGAAATCATAACATAATCGCATGCCGTTTCCAAGCTTCAGTCGGCCGCTTTAATGCCGTCCGCATGGAGCTTTTTTCGCTCACATTAACGGTGACTGCGGGAGTGCCCGCGTGCTAGAATTCACGGCTTTATGCAACGGCTGTAAAAGCCGTTTTTCTGCACTTATTTCACCTGAGTTTGCATGGACCAATTCGCCAAAGAAACCATCCCCGTAAGCCTTGAAGAAGAAATGCGGCGCTCCTATCTCGATTACGCGATGAGCGTAATCGTCGGCCGCGCGCTGCCTGATGTGAGGGACGGTTTGAAGCCCGTGCACCGGCGCGTGCTGTTTGCCATGCACGAGCTTTCCAACGAATGGAACCGCGCGTACAAGAAGTCGGCGCGTATCGTTGGCGACGTGATCGGCAAATACCATCCTCACGGCGACACCGCGGTCTATGACACCATCGTGCGCATGGCGCAGGATTTTTCGCTGCGCTATCCGTTGATCGACGGCCAGGGCAACTTTGGTTCGGTCGACGGCGACAACGCGGCGGCCATGCGTTACACCGAAATTCGCATGGCGCGCATTGCCAGTGAATTGCTCGGGGACCTCGACAAGGAAACCGTCGATTTCGGCCCCAATTACGACGGCTCCGAACACGAGCCGCTGATCATGCCGTCGAAGATTCCCAATCTTCTCATCAACGGCTCGTCGGGCATCGCGGTGGGGATGGCGACCAATATTCCGCCGCATAACCTCTCCGAAGTGGTCGATGCGTGCCACGCGCTGCTGAAAGATCCCGATATCACCATTGAAGACCTGATCAAGATCGTGCCGGCGCCGGATTTCCCGACGCGCGGCATCATCTATGGCACGTCGGGCGTGAAGGATGCATTGCGCACCGGCCGCGGCCGCGTGGTGATACGCGCGCGCGCCCACATCGAGGACATGGAGAAGGGCAACCGCCAGGCCATCGTCATCGACGAGCTGCCGTATCAAGTAAATAAAGCGAACCTGCTGATCAAGGTCGGCGAACTGGTGCGCGACAAGCGGCTCGAAGGCATTGCCGAGATCCGCGACGAATCCGACAAGTCCGGCATGCGCGCGGTCATCGAATTGAAACGCGGCGAAGTCGCGGAGATCGTGCTCAATAACCTGTACACGCTGACGCAGATGCAGGACAGCTTCGGCGTCAACATGGTGGCGCTGGTAGACGGCCAGCCGCGCCTCTTGAATCTGCGCCAGATGCTCGATGCCTTCCTGCGCCACCGGCGCGAGGTCGTCACGCGGCGCACCATATTCGAGTTGAAGAAGGCGCGTGAACGCGGCCATATCCTCGAAGGCCTGGCGGTCGCGCTGTCCAACGTGGACGACGTGATTGCGCTGATCAAGGCGGCGAAGACGCCGGCCGAAGCCAAAGAGCAGTTGATGGGCCGGCTGTGGCGCTCGAAGCTCGTTGAGGAGATGCTCTCGCGGGTCGATCCTACGTCGGCGCGTCCGGATGGTCTGGCGCCAGACTTCGGATTCCAGAAAGACGGCTACCGGCTGTCGGAAGCGCAGACCCAGCGCATCCTCGAGATGCAATTGCAGCGCCTGACCGGGCTCGAGCAGGACAAGATCGTCGCCGAGTACAAGGAAGTGATGGAGAAGATCGTCGACCTGCTCGACATCCTGGCCAAGCCGGCGCGCATCACGGCCATCATCAGCGGCGAGCTGGACGAGATCAAGGAGCAGTACGGCGACGAGCGCCGCAGCGAAATCGTCGAGAACACGCAGGACATTTCGATGGAAGACCTGATCGTGCCGGAAGAAGTCGTGGTGACGTTGTCGCATGGCGGCTATATGAAGTCGCAGCCGGTGGCCGATTACCGCGCGCAAAAGCGCGGCGGCCGCGGCAAGCAGGCGACGACGACCAAGGACGATGATTTCGTCGAGAAGCTGTTCATCGCCAATACGCACGACTACATTCTTTGCTTCTCCAATCGCGGGCGTGTCTACTGGCTGAAGGTCTACAGCGTGCCGCAGGGCAGCCGCAACAGCCGCGGCAAGCCGATCGTCAACCTGGTGCCTTTGCTCGATCACGAGAAAATCACCGCCGTGCTGCCGGTCAAGGAATTCGACGACGGGCACTTCGTCTTCATGGCGACCGCCAACGGCACGGTCAAGAAAACGGCGCTGTCGGAATTTTCGCGGCCGCGGCCGTCAGGCATCATCGCAGTCAAACTCGATGACGGCGATTACCTGATCGGCGTCGCGCTGACCGACGGCAAGCAGGATGTCATGCTGTTCTCGGACACTGGCAAGGCCGTGCGTTTTGCGGAGGACGAAGTGCGCGGTATGGGCAGAAACGCCGGCGGCGTGCGCGGCATGCGGCTGATCGAGGGCGGGCATGTCATATCGCTGCTGACCGCCGATAACGAAAACGTATCTGTGTTGACTGCTACCGAGCACGGCTACGGCAAGCGCACGCCGATCAGCGACTACACGAAACATGGTCGTGGGACGCAGGGCATGATCGCCATCGCGGCTTCGGAGCGCAACGGCAAGCTGGTCGCCGCCCAGATCGTCGGCGACGATGACGAGATCATGCTGATCACGACCGGCGGCGTGCTGATACGCACCCGCATTTCGGAGATCCGCGACATGGGGCGCGCAACCCAGGGTGTGCGCCTGATCAACCTCGGCGAAGGCGAGAAGCTGGCCGGCCTCGAGAAAATACTCGAGCGGGACGACGAGGAAAACGGCGGGAGCGAAGTGCGTGAAGAAGTCCCGGGGACGCCTGACCCGCAAGTCTGAGCTGCCCATCGCGTCCGATCTTTTACCCCACACGAGGTTTTACCCAGATGTCGCGTATCCATAATTTTGCCGCCGGTCCGGCGATATTGCCGGTGCCGGTACTTGAGCAGGCCAGCCGCGAGATGCTCGACTGGCATGGCTGCGGCACCTCCGTGATGGAGATGAGCCATCGTGGCAAGGAATTCATCGGCATCGCGGCGGCGGCCGAAGCCGATTTGCGCGAGTTGCTTGGCATACCGGCCAACTACAAGGTGCTTTTCCTGCAGGGCGGCGCGACGCTGCAGTTCGCGGCCATACCGATGAATCTGCTGCGCGGCAAAAAAAGCGCTGACTACGTCAACACCGGTGAATGGTCGAAGAAGGCCATCAAGGAAGCCAGGCGCTACGGCGCCGTCAATGTCGCGGCGAGTTCCGAAGACAAGAACTTTACGTACGCGCCGAAACAGGCGACATGGAAACTGGATCCCGATGCCGCGTACGTGCACGTCTGCACCAATGAAACCATCGGCGGCGTCGAATTCAACTGGGTGCCGGACACCGGCAACGTGCCGCTGGTAGCCGACATGTCGTCGCACATCCTGTCGCGCCCGGTCGACGTTGCGAAATACGGGCTGATTTACGCCGGCGCGCAGAAAAACATCGGACCCGCGGGGCTCACCATCGTGATCGTGCGCGACGACCTCATCGGCCAGACTTTGCCGGTCACGCCGACGGTCCTCGATTACAAGGCGCAGGCGGAAGCGGATTCCATGCTCAA
The DNA here is from genome assembly GCA_947474275.1 of Betaproteobacteria bacterium. GTDB lineage: Bacteria > Pseudomonadota > Gammaproteobacteria > Burkholderiales > SG8-41 > PALSA-1004. Next base: position 22,126 of record CANJHY010000015.1, on the reverse strand, counting down.
TACGCCGGCGACTTACGGCATATACATTGCCGGGCTCGTGTTCCAGTGGCTGAAGCAACTGGGCGGACTGCCGAAAATCGCGCAGATGAATCAGGCGAAGGCGAGCGTGCTGTACGATTACCTCGACCAGACCGAGTTTTATTACTCGCCGGTGGAAAAAGACGACCGCTCGCTGATGAACGTGCCGTTCAGGCTGCGCAACGAGCAGCTTAACGACGAATTCCTGAAACAGGCGAAGCAGCGCGGCATGGAGGAGCTCAAAGGCCACCGCGCGGTCGGCGGCATGCGCGCGTCGATCTACAACGCGATGCCGATCGAGGGCGTCAAGGCGCTGGTCGATTTCATGCACGAATTCCAGGCGAAGAATGGTTGATGCGATGGCGGCAATGTTTCGCGTACTGACCATCAACAACATCGCGAAAATCGGCCTCGAGCGCTTTCCCGCGGGCCGTTATGAGGTGGGTGGCAAGGTCGCCGACCCGGATGCGATCCTGGTGCGCTCGCAGGACATGCATGCGTTCGGCATCGCGCCGCGCGTGCAGGCCATCGCGCGCGCCGGCGCCGGCACCAACAATATTCCGGTCAAGGCGATGAGTGCGCGCGGCGTGCCGGTGTTCAACGCGCCCGGCGCCAACGCCAACGCAGTCAAGGAACTGGTGATTGCCGGCATGCTGATCGCGGCGCGCAACCTGGTGCCGGCCGTCCGCTTTGTCGACGGACTCAAGGGCGACGACGAGACGCTTAACAAATTGGTCGAGGACGGCAAGAAAAACTTCGCCGGCGTCGAACTGCCGAAACAAACTTTGGGTGTGATCGGGCTCGGCAAGATCGGCAGCCTGGTGGCGGATGCGGCGATCAAGCTCGGCATGAATGTGCTCGGTTACGACCCGCATATCACGGTAGATGCGGCGTGGAGTCTGCCGGCACAGGTCAGGAAAGCGAATTCTGTCGAGGAAGTGCTGAAAGCTGCAGACTTCGTGACTTTGCACGTCCCCTACATCGAGGCAACGAAAAACCTGATCAACGCCGAGCGCCTCGCGCTGATGCGCAGCGACGCGATCCTGCTGAATTTTTCGCGCGACGGTATCGTTGACAATGGCGCGGTACTGGCGGGGCTGGCAGCAAAAAAACTCAAGTGCTATGTTTGCGATTTCCCGGCGCAGGCGCTGGTCGGCAAGTCCGGCGTGATTGCGCTGCCGCATCTCGGCGCTTCCACCCGCGAAGCGGAAGACAATTGCGCGATCATGGTGGTCGACCAGCTGCGCGATTATCTTGAGCACGGCAACATTCAGAACGCGGTCAATTTCCCCGACGTCGTGATGGCGCGGGAGGCGCAGTTCCGGGTGGGCATCGCGAATTCGAACGTGCCCAACATGCTGGGCCAGATTTCTACCGCAATGGCGGACGCCGGGCTCAATATCCACAACATGCTGAACAAATCCAAGGGCGAGATGGCTTACACGCTGGTCGATGTCGACAGCGCGGTGCCGGCGCAGGTGGTTGAAAAAATCGCTGCCACCAAGGGCGTGCTGGCGGTGCGCTATTTGCCGTCCGTGGCAGGGTGACCAGCAACCGCCGTTTGACGCGGATAGCCGGACGGAAGCTGATTGATTTAATATCGGAGCCTGTCTGCGTTTTATACGGATCAAGGGGTCTTGAGTGAGCGACGAGCTTAAAAAAATACGCGCCCGCATCGATGCGATCGACGATCGCATTGTCGATCTCCTGAGCGAGCGCGCGGCGCAGGCGCAGGCCATAGGCCACGCCAAGAGCGGCGCCAAGTACCGTCCCGAGCGCGAAGCCCAGGTGTTGCGGCGTGTGACCGCGCGCAACCCGGGGCCGCTGCCGGCACCGGCGCTGGCGCATCTCTATACGGAAGTCATGTCAGCCTGCCGCGCGCTGGAAGACGGCATATCCGTCGCGTTTCTCGGTCCGCAGGGGACGTTCAGCGAAGAGGCCGCGATCAAACAATTCGGCAGCCAGGCACTGTTGCAGCCCTGCGCGTCCATCGACGATGTGTTCCGCCAGGTCGAGGCCGGCGCCGTGCTCTACGGCGTGGTGCCGATCGAAAACTCGACCGAAGGCAGCATCAGCCGCACGCACGATCTCTTGTTCGCGTCTTCGCTCAGGATCTGCGGCGAAGTTCTGCTGCCGGTACACCAATGCCTGATGAGCAAAAGCGGCAAGGCCGCTGGCGTGAAGAAAGTACTTTCGCACAGCCAGAGTCTCGCGCAATGTCATGAATGGCTCAATCAGCACTATGCCAGGGCCAAACGCGTGCCGGTGGTCAGCAATGCGGAGGCCGCGCGCATGGCATCGAAAGATGCCGCAGCGGCGGCCATCGCGAGCCGCACGGCGGCCGCGGTTTACGGTTTGAAAGTTATCGCCGGCAACATCGAGGACGAACCGCAAAACACGACGCGCTTCGTGGTGATTGCCGCGCACGATGCGGGCCCGTCGGGCAAAGACAAGACTTCGCTGGTGATGTCGACGCGCAACCTGCCCGGCGCCATCCATGCATTGCTGACGCCGCTCGCGCAGCATGGTGTCAGCATGACGCGGCTGGAGTCGCGGCCCGCACGGACAGGGCGCTGGGAGTATCTCTTTTACGTCGACATAGAAGGTCATCAGCAGGACAGCAACGTCGCGCAGGCGCTCGCCGAACTCTGCGAGAAGGCCGCATTTCTGAAAAATCTCGGCTCCTACCCGGTGGGCATGGTTTAAGTGCGCCAGTTCCTGAACGCGCGGCTGGCAGCGACGTGAGTCGCCGCGCGTGCCGGGCCCGATACCAATTACCCAAACTCAAATGAAAACCTCTGCCATCAATAGCGCTCCCGACATCTGTGACCTCGCACCCGCCTATATACGTTCGATCGCGCCGTACCAGCCGGGCAAGCCGATCACGGAACTCGCGCGTGAATTGAATCTCGATCCCGACAGCATCATCAAGCTCGCGTCCAACGAGAACCCGCTCGGTGTGAGTCCGCTGGCGATGCAGGCGATGCAGGCGGCGCTCGCCGATATTGCGCGCTATCCCGACGGCAACGGTTTCGAATTGAAGCAGGCTTTGGTACGGCGTTACGGCGTCGACATGGCGCAAATCGTCCTCGGCAACGGCTCCAACGACGTGTTGGAGCTGGCAGCGCGCGCGTTCCTCACGCCGGTTCTGGATGCCGTCTACTCGCAGCACGCGTTTGCGGTCTATCCGCTGGTGACGCAGGCGATAGGCGCTGCCGGCATAGAAGTGCCGGCGCGCGAGTTCGCGCACGACTTGAAGGCGATGCTCGCCGCGGTCACGCCGCGCACGCGGATCATTTTTCTGGCGAATCCCAATAACCCGACCGGCACGCTGATCCCCGGCGCGGAGTTGCACGCTTTCCTGCGCGCAGTGCCGCCGAACGTTATCGTGGTGCTCGACGAAGCCTATAACGAGTACATACCCGACGCCTTGAAATCCGACACCGTCGCCTGGCTGGCTGAATTTCCCAATCTGATCGTGACGCGCACTTTTTCCAAGGCTTACGGGCTGGCAGGCCTGCGTGTCGGCTATGCGTTCGCGCATCCGGATGTCGCGGACCTCATGAACCGCGTGCGCCAGCCATTCAACGTGAACAGCATCTCGCTTGCGGCGGCCGCAGCCGGACTGGGTGACCACGACTTTGTGCGCCGCAGTTTCGAACTCAACCAGGCCGGCATGCGCAGCGTTACGGCAGGGCTGGCGCGCCTGGGCCTTGCCTTTATTCCATCGTCCGGCAATTTCGTCAGTTTCAAAGTCAAAGATGCGGCCGGTGTGTTTCAGCGCTTGCTAAAGCGCGGCGTCATCGTGCGTCCGATCGCAGGCTATGGCATGCCGGATTACTTGCGTGTCAGCATTGGTCTCGAATCGGAAAACGCGCGCTTTCTCGAAGTGCTTGGCCAGTCGCTCGCGGCATGAAAAAAAAACCGGCAAAAAAAACGCGCGCACGCGCTGTCAAGCCTCTGATCGGTAAGCTGGTCGTCTTCGGCGTCGGATTGATCGGTGGGTCGTTCGCCCTGGCGCTTAAAAAACGCCGCGCGGTCGCGCATGTGGTTGGCGTTGGCAGAAGCCGCGCGAATCTGCTTGCAGCGCGCAGGCTGGGCGTCATCGACGAAATCGCCACTGATGCGGCGAGCGCAGTGAAGGACGCGGACCTCGTACTGCTGGCGGTGCCGCTGGGCCAGACCCGCGCGGTGCTCGCGCAGATTGCGCCCCACCTCGCACCGCACACGGTGGTGAGCGATGCCGGCAGCACCAAGCGCGATGTGATCGACCGGGCGCGGCGCCAGTTGGGCGCGGCATTTCCACGATTTGTGCCGGCGCACCCGATAGCCGGCACCGAAAAAAGCGGCGCGACGGCGGCGTTTCCCGAATTGTTCACGGAACGCAACCTGATTTTGACGCCGGTAGCGGAAACTTCCCCGGGTGCGCTCAAGCTGGTGGCCGCGGCCTGGAAACTGGCCGGCGCGCGCGTCGTTACTATGGACGCGGCCGCTCATGACCGCATGTTCGCCCTGGTAAGCCATTTGCCGCATCTGCTGTCGTTCACCGCGGTCAGCAATATCGCGGCTTACCCGGATGCAAAAAATCTTTTTCAGCATACCGGCGGGGGCTTTCGCGACTGGACGCGCATCGCCGGCAGTTCGCCCGAAATGTGGCGGGACATATGCGTGGCCAACCGCGACGCATTGCTCAATGCGCTCGACAGCTACCTTTCCGATCTCGAAGAGGTACGCGGCATGCTCGAAGCCAGCGACGCTGCTGCGCTGGAAGAGAAATTCGCGACCGCGCGCGCCGCGCGCGCGAAATGGCTGACGCCCAAGTAATGTTTATTACATACCGCTGACCGGATTTCGCGTGGACTATCTCGACCTTGCACCCATTGCGCGGGTCGGCGGCACCGTCAAGCTGCCGGGTTCGAAAAGCATATCCAACCGGACGCTGTTGCTCGCAGCACTCGCGGCCGGCGAGACGCGCATACACGACGTGCTCGATTCGGACGACACCCGCTATATGCTGGATGCCCTGCGCAAGCTGGGAATCGCTTGCGAAGCCGGTGGTGCGCATGAGGTCCGCGTGCGCGGCGCGAGCGGTGTCTTTCCGAACAAGAACGCCGAATTGTTTCTTGGCAATGCGGGCACCGCGTTTCGTCCGCTGACGGCGGCATTGGCGCTGAGCTGCGGCGAATACCGTTTGTCGGGTGTGGCGCGCATGCACGAGCGCCCGATCAAGGACCTCGTCGATGCGCTAGCCAGCCTCGGCGCCGACATCGCGTATCTCGGCACGCCGGGCTATCCACCGCTGGCGATTCATCCGGGCAAGGTGCGCGCAGGCAGCGAGGTGAGGGTGCGCGGCGATGTATCAAGCCAGTTTCTCACTGCTTTACTGATGAGTCTGCCGTTGCTCAGCGCGCGCACGATCATTAAAGTCGACGGCGAACTGGTGTCCAAGCCCTACGTCGATATCACGCTCAACCTGATGCAACGCTTCGGCGTGACAGTTGCGCGCGACGGGTGGTCGGCTTTTACGGTTCCCGGCGCGGCGGGATTCAAAAGTCCCGGCGAGATTTACGTCGAAGGCGATGCATCGGCCGCGTCATACTTTCTTGCGGCGGGCGCCATCGGTGCATTGAGCGGCGGTGCGACCGTGCGCGTCGAGGGCGTCGGGCAAGCGAGCATCCAGGGCGACGTTCGATTCGTGGAAACATTGCGCGACATGGGGGCGGTTGTCGAGATGGGCGCGAACTGGATTGCCGTAACCGGTGGTCCCGCGCGCAAGCTGCGCGCCATTGACGCCGATTTCAATCACATCCCGGATGCCGCAATGACGGTCGCGATACTGGCGTTGTTTGCGGACGGCCCCAGCACGCTGCGCAATATCGGCAGCTGGCGCGTCAAGGAAACGGATCGCATCGCGGCGATCGCAACTGAGTTGCGCAAAGTCGGCGCGCAAGTCGAGGAGGGCGCGGACTGGCTGAAGATTGCGCCGCCTGCGGCACTGACCCCGGCGACCATAGACACATACGACGACCATCGCATGGCCATGTGCTTCTCGCTCGTCGCGCTGGGCGGCGTTGCCGTTCGTATCAACGACCCGGGCTGCGTGCGCAAGACCTTCCCCGATTACTTCAGCGTGCTGGCCGGGATTTCCGGGCACTGACCGATGGCGGACAATGCTCCAGTCGTTATCGCAATCGACGGACCTTCGGCGTCGGGCAAAGGCACGGTCGCAAAACGGGTCGCGCAACGCCTTGGTTTTCACTATCTGGATAGCGGGGCGCTCTACCGGCTGGTCGGATTGGCCGCCGAGCGGGCCGGTATTCAGACCGCCGACGAGCCCCAGGTTGCGCGGCTTGCCGAAGCGCTGGACGTTCGCTTCGAAGGCGATGAAATTTATTTAAATCAAGAGCTTGTGACTGATGCTATCCGCTCGGAGCAGGCCGGCGTAGCGGCGTCCAAGGTGGCGACTTTGGGGGCCGTGCGGCACGCCTTGTTCAAGCGTCAGCGTGCATTCAGGGAACCCCCGGGGCTGGTGGCGGACGGGCGCGATATGGGCTCGGTCGTATTCACCGATGCGGTGCTCAAAATCTACCTGACGGCGGAGCCGGAAGAGCGGGCCCGGCGGCGTTATAAACAGTTGATAGCTAAAGGAATGAGTGCTAATATGGCCGCCCTTTTGCAGGATATTCAGACACGCGACGAGCGCGACAGCGGACGTGCGGTTGCCCCGCTGCAAAAGAGTAGCGACGCCCATTTGCTCGAGACGACGAACTTGTCGGTAGACGAGGCGGTAGAGCAAGTGCTGGCACGTTATGCAGCGGCAACACAGGTGTCATGAAGCTGCCAGGCTCATGACGTTTATCAATCAGACCCCGTTGAAATAACGGGTTATTTCAGGTTCCCAACGTGCAGACAATGACTACAGCTTCCTCCCCCGCAGCCCCCGAATCCTTTGCCGCGCTATTCGAGGAAAGCCTCGCGCTCAAAGAAATGCGCATCGGTGAAGTCATCACCGCCGAAGTAATCCGCGTCGACGCCAATCATGTGGTTGTAAACGCAGGATTAAAATCGGAAAGTTACATACTCACAGAAGAATTTCTCAACGATCGCGGCGAAATCGAGGTCAAACCCGGCGATTTCGTAAAAGTCGCGATCGACGCGCTCGAAGACGGTTTCGGCGAAACGCGCCTGTCGCGCGACAAGGCCAAGCGGCTCGCGGCGTGGATGGATCTCGAGGAGGCGCTCGAGAAGAGCACTGTGGTCGAAGGCCTGATCAATGGCAAGGTCAAAGGCGGCCTCACCGTAATGGTGAACGGCATACGCGCTTTCCTGCCGGGTTCGCTGGTCGACATTCGTCCGGTCAAGGACACCACGCCGTACGAAAACAAGGTAATGGAATTCAAGGTCATCAAGCTTGATCGCAAGCGCAACAACGTCGTGGTGTCGCGTCGTGCAGTGCTTGAAGCATCGCAGGGCGCCGAGCGCCAGGCACTGCTGTCGAGCCTCACCGAGGGCGCAGTGGTCAAAGGCATCGTCAAGAACATCACCGACTACGGCGCATTCGTCGATCTCGGCGGCATCGATGGTCTCTTGCATATCACCGATCTCGCATGGCGCCGCGTCAAGCATCCGTCGGAAGTGCTGGCGGTTGGCGATGAAGTGGAAGCCAAAATTCTCAAGTTCGACCAGGAAAAAAACCGCGTTTCTCTCGGCATGAAGCAACTGGGCGAAGACCCGTGGGTGGGCCTCTCGCGCCGTTACCCGCAGGGCACGCGCCTGTTCGGCAAGGTCAGCAATCTCACGGATTACGGCGCGTTCGTCGAAATCGAGCAGGGCATCGAAGGCCTGGTGCACGTCTCCGAGATGGACTGGACCAACAAGAACGTGCATCCGTCGCGCGTCGTGCAGCTGGGTGACGAAGTCGAAGTAATGGTGCTGGAAATCGACGAAGACCGCCGCCGTATTTCGCTCGGCATGAAGCAATGCAAGCCGAATCCGTGGGAAGAGTTCTCGATGAACGCCAAAAAAGGCGACAAGGTGAAAGGCCAGATCAAGTCGATCACCGACTTCGGCGTATTCATCGGCCTTGCCGGCAATATCGACGGCCTCGTGCACCTGTCGGACCTGTCGTGGAGCGTGCCCGGCGAAGAAGCCGTGCGCAATTACAAGAAGGGCGACGAAACTGAAGCCATGGTGCTGTCGATCGACGTCGAACGCGAGCGTATTTCGCTCGGCATCAAGCAGCTCGATGGCGACCCGTTCACCGTTTTCGTGGCGACCAACGACAAGAACAGCATCGTCAAGGGCACCGTGAAGTCGATCGATGCCAAGGGTGCAGTCATCGCGCTCGAAGGCGAAGGCGATGTCGAAGGTTATCTGCGCGCTTCCGAAGTGGCGCGCGACCGCGTCGAGGACATCCGCACCCATCTGAAAGAAGGCGATGCGGTCACGGCAATGGTCATCAATATCGACCGCAAGAACCGCACCATCAACCTGTCGATCAAGGCGCGCGACATGGCTGACGAATCGGCGGCAATGCAGAAGATGGCGGGCGACAAGCCCGCCAATGCAGGCACCACCAGTCTCGGTGCCCTGCTCAAAGCCAAGATGGACACCGCCAATACCGACCAATAAGGGGCAGGGCCGATCATGACGAAGTCCGAGTTGATCGCGAAGCTGGCGGCGCGCTATCCGCTGTTGGTGGCAAAGGACGCCGAACTTGCAGTCAAGATGGTGCTGGATGCGATGGGCAAAAGCCTGTCGGAAGGCCAGCGCATCGAGATCCGCGGGTTCGGCAGTTTCGGTCTGAACTACCGGCCGCCGCGCACCGGTCGCAATCCGAAATCAGGCGACAAGGTGCAGGTGCCCGAGAAATACGTGCCGCACTTCAAGGCTGGCAAGGAATTGCGCGAACGCGTCGATTTCAAGAAATAAGCGCGGCGGCAAACAGTCGGTGCGGCATCATCGAAAGATAGTGCCGCTTTTTTTTGCCTGTGCGCGGGATGTGAACCATGGACGGGCGGCGTGGCGCCGGAGGATCTGATGATGCGAACTCTCTTAATAATGGCCAAGGCGGCGGCGGGTATCGCGGTTTTCCTCGTATTGCTGGGATTCGCCGTCAAGAACACCGAAGGCGTGGTGGTGCATTACTTTCTCGGACTCGAATGGCAGGCGCCGCTGGTATTCGTGCTGCTGGTTTTTTTCGCCGCCGGCGTTGTACTGGGCCTCACGGCGAGCCTCGCCATCCTGGTCAGGCAGCGCCGCGAGATCCTCGGCCTCAAGCGCGAATTGCGCGGGCTGACCCGCAGCCCGGTGGCGCCCATGCTGGCTGAGTCGGCGTAGCGCGGAAGGCCGGGACCAGGCAAGCCATGGAAATCGAATATTGGTGGTTGCTCGCGCTGCCGGTGTTTTTCGCGCTGGGCTGGCTCGCCGCGCGCATCGACATCAAGCACCTGGTATCGGAATCGCGCGCGTTGCCGCGGTCTTATTTCAAGGGACTTAATTTCCTGCTCAACGAGCAGCCCGACAAGGCGATCGAGGCGTTCATCGAGGTCGTCAAAGTCGAGCCGCAGACCATCGAGCTGCATTTCGCGCTGGGATCGTTGTTTCGCCGGCGCGGTGAAACCGAGCGCGCGATCCGCATGCACCAGAACCTGGTCGAGCGCGTGGACCTGCCGCAGCAGCAGAAATTCGACGCACTGTTCGAGCTTGCGCAGGACTATCTGAAGGCGGGTCTGCTTGATCGCGCCGAGGAACTGTTCGCGAAACTGCGGGGCAGCGCGCACGAGGAGGCTGCGCTCAAGTACCTGCTCGAGATCTACGAGCAGGAGAAGGACTGGCTGAAAGCGATTGAGATCGCGCAACAGCTCGAAACGGTGACCGGACAGTCGCACCAGAAGGAAATCGCCAATTTCTATTGCGAAATGGCAAGCCGCGAAATCATGGAATCGCGGCCTGAAGCGGCGCGCCCGCATCTCGAGCGCGCGCTGACGCATCACCGCCTGTGTGCGCGCGCCAACGTGCTGCTCGGTGACCTCGAAATCGCGCTTAACCGGCATGAAGCCGCGATAGACGCGTGGAAACGCATTGAGATGCAGAATCCGGAATACCTGGCGCTCGTCGCCGAACGGCTGATCGGCGCCTACAAGCATCTCGACAAGGCGAACGAAGGGCTCAATCTGCTGCGCGGGCTGCTGGACAAATATTCATCGCTCGATGTGCTGAATGTGGTGTTCACCTGCATACTCGAACAACAGGGTGCGGAGCCGGCCTATCAACTGGTGCGCGACGAAATGCAGCGCAGCCCGACGCTGCTCGGTCTCGACAAGTTGCTGGAAGCGCAATTGCTCGATGCACCGGTGCAGCGCCGCCAGGACCTGGAGCTCGTCAAAAACCTCGTCCACCAGCACACGCGCACGCTGGCCATGTACAAATGCGACAATTGCGGCTTTCGGGCACGCCAGTATTACTGGCATTGCCCGGCGTGCGGGGAATGGGAAACCTATTCGCCGCGCCGCGCTGAAGAGAAGGGTTTGCCGGCATGAGCTGGAACGTCAAGAATACGATTGCATGAGCGGCGGCATGACTGATCCGCGCGTGATAGTGGCGCTCGATTTCGCGTCTGCCGCGCAGGCGTTAGCGTTCGCGGCGAAGGTGCAGCCCGCGTCATGCCGTCTCAAAGTCGGCAAAGAGTTGTTTACGGCAGCCGGTCCGGCGTTGATTGAAACATTACTGCAACGCGGTTTCGATATCTTTCTGGATTTGAAATTTCACGATATTCCGAACACCGTCGCCGGCGCATGCAAAGCGGCTTCACAACTAGGCGTGTGGATGATCAATGTGCATGCGCTGGGCGGCCGCGCCATGCTGGAAGCCGCGCGCGACGCGGTGTCCGGCGCAGGGCGCCGCCCAAAACTGATTGCGGTGACGTTGTTGACGAGCATGGCGGCGAAGGACATGCGTGAGGTGGGGATTGAAGGCGATCCGGCGGCCGCGGCGCTGCGCTTGGCGAAATTGACGCAGGCGAGCGGGCTCGACGGGGTCGTATGCTCGGCGCAGGAAGCGGCATTGCTCAAACGTGAATGCGGTGCCGGATTCCGCCTGGTGACGCCCGGCATCCGGCCGGCGTTCGGCGCCAAAGACGATCAGCAGCGCATCATGACGCCGGCCGCGGCAATGGCTGCGGGCGCCGATTACCTGGTGATCGGCCGACCGGTAACGCAGGCGCCCGATCCGGTCGCCGCACTGGCGGCCATCAATGCGGAAATCGCCGGCAGGCAGAACGCATGAAAATAACCATCATAGGCACCGGCTACGTCGGGCTCGTATCGGGCGCATGCCTGGCGGAAGTGGGCAACGACGTGATGTGTCTCGACGTCGACGCCGGAAAAATCGCGCAGCTGAAACGCGGGGAAATTCCCATCTACGAACCGGGCCTCGAACCGCTGGTGAAGCGCAACGTCGAGGCCGGCCGCCTGCATTTCACCACGGATGTCGCGGCGAGCGTTGCGCATGGGCAAGTGCAGTTCATCGCGGTCGGCACGCCACCGGACGAAGATGGTTCGGCCGACCTGCAGTACGTGCTGGCAGCGGCGCGCGCTATAGGGCGCCATATGGACGACTACCGGCTGGTGGTCGATAAATCGACCGTGCCGGTAGGTACCGCGGCGAAGGTGAAGGCGGTCATCGCAGAGGAACTGACGAAGCGCGGCAAGACGATAGATTTCAGCGTGGTGTCGAACCCGGAATTTCTGAAAGAAGGCGCCGCCGTCGACGATTTCATGCGGCCGGACCGCATCGTGATCGGCGTTGCCGACGAGCGCGCGAAACAGATGATGCGGGCGATTTACGCGCCCATCCAGCGCAATCACGAGCGCATGATATTCATGGACATCCCGTCGGCTGAACTCACCAAGTACGCTGCCAACGCAATGTTGGCGACGCGCATTTCCTTCATGAACGAACTGGCCAATCTGGCCGAGCATCTCGGCGCCGATATCGAGCACGTGCGCCAGGGCATAGGTTCGGATGCGCGTATCGGCTATCACTTTCTGTACGCGGGTTGCGGTTACGGCGGGGCGTGTTTTCCGAAGGACGTTTCGGCTCTGCAGCAGACCGCGCAGGACGCTGGCATGCAGCTCAAAATCATCGAGGCGGTCAATCAGGTCAATCAGGCGCAGAAATCGCGCCTTCTCACCAAGATCACCGGCCGGTTTGGCGAAAATCTTGCCGGCAAACGCTTCGCCGTGTGGGGGCTCGCGTTCAAGCCCAATACCGACGACATGCGTGAGGCGCCGAGCAACATTATCGTGCCCGGTATCATCGAACGCGGCGGCACGGTCGTCGCCTACGATCCGGTGGCGATGCCGCATGCGATAAAGTCGTTCGCCGCATTACCGCGCCTGGATTATGCGAAATCGCCGCAACTCGCGCTCGATGGCGCGGATTGCCTCGTTATAGTGACCGAGTGGAAAGAGTTCCGCAGCCCGGATTTCGAAGATATAAAGCGCCGCCTGCGCACGCCCGTTATCATAGACGGGCGCAATTTGTACGATCCTGCCATGGTGCGCGCTTACGGGCTGGAGTATTCAGGCATAGGCAGGGCGTGATTTTTAAGGATGAGGGATGAAGGCGGAAGGATGAAAAAAGCAGGCCGGAAAAATGGCGACGGAAAACAGGATAGACAGCCGAGGGCGATGCCTTCTGGAAGTTCATCCTTCATCCTTCATCCTTCATCCTTGCGCAAAGCGCGCGTGCTGGTGGTCGGCGATGTCATGCTCGACCGCTATTGGCATGGCGACGTGAGCCGCATCTCGCCGGAAGCGCCGGTGCCGGTAGTCAGGTTCACGCGCAGCGAGGAGCGCCTGGGCGGCGCCGCCAACGTTGCGCGCAATGCCGCGGCGCTGGGCGCGCGCGTAACGTTGCTGTCGGTAGTAGGCCAGGACGAGCCGGGGCGCAAGCTCGCAGCACTGCTGCGCGAGGAAAAGATAACCGCGCGCCTGCACCACGATCGCACCATAGACACCACGGTCAAGTTGCGCGTGATCGGGCCTCAGCGGCACCAATTGCTGCGGGTCGATTTCGAAACCGAGCCCAGCCGTGAGATCCTGCGCTCCAAGCTGGCCGATTACGCGCGGTTGCTCACCAGTTGCGATGCGGTGATTTTGTCGGATTACGGCAAGGGCGGATTGACGCACATCGCGCGCATGATCAGCCTCGCACGCCGGCACGGCAAGCCGGTGCTGATCGATCCCAAAGGCAATGATTTCACGCGTTATCAGGGTGCTTCACTGATCACGCCGAATCTCAATGAATTCCGCACAGTTGCGGGAGCATGGAAAAACGAGCGCGAATTGACCGAGCGCGCCCAGAAGTTGCGGCGCAGGCTCAAAATTGACGCATTGCTGGTGACGCGCGGAGGCGACGGCATGACGTTGTTCGAGCGCGCGCGCCGCTGGCATTTGCCGGCGCAGGCGCGCGAAGTTTCCGACGTTAGCGGCGCCGGCGATACCGTTATCGCGACGATGGCGGTGATGCTCGCCAGCGGCCACGCAATGGACGAGGCAGTGCGCATCGCCAACCGCGCGGCGGGCATAGTCGTCGGCAAGTTCGGCACCGCGGTGGCGTCGCCGCACGAGTTGTTTGATACGGAAGGCTGAACACTCATGTATATCGTGGTAACCGGGGCTGCCGGCTTCATCGGCTCGAACATCGTCAAGGCGCTGAGCGAGCGCGGCGAACATGAAGTGCTCGCGGTCGACGATCTGAAGGAGGGCGACAAGTTCGTCAACCTGGTCGATTGCGATATCGCCGATTATCTCGACAAGGCGGACTTCCTGCGCGAACTCGGCGATGGCGCGTTCGACGGCGCGATTGCCGCCATCATGCACCAGGGCGCGTGCTCGGACACCACAGAGACCGACGGCCGTTACATGATGCAGAACAACTACCGCTATTCGCGTGAATTATTCGAATACTGCATCGAAGAGGAGATTGCCTATATTTACGCGTCATCGGCGGCGGTCTATGGCGCTGGCGCCGAGTTTCGCGAAGAGCGCGCGTGCGAGGCGCCGCTCAACGTTTACGGTTATTCGAAGTTCCAGTTCGACCAGTACGTGCGCCGCAATTGGCAGGAACGCTCGGCACAGGTGGCCGGGATGCGTTATTTCAACGTGTATGGAGAGCGCGAGCAGCACAAGGGACGCATGGCTTCGGTGGCTTTTCACTTTTTTAACCAGTATCGCGCCAACGGCAAGGTGAAGCTGTTCGAGGGCAGCGGCGGTTACGGCAACGGCGAGCAGCGCCGTGATTTCGTTTCGGTGGAGGACGCGGTCGCCGTCAACCTGTATTTCCTCGATCATCCGAAAAAATCCGGCATTTTCAACGTCGGCACCGGCGCCGCGCAGAGTTTCAACGACGTCGCGGTTGCCACGGTCAATGCGTGCCGCAAGCATGGCAACGAAGCGCCGCTTACCTTGGCCGACATGCAGCGGCAGGGCGTGATCGAATACATCCCGTTCCCGCAGGAACTCACGGGTAAATACCAGAGTTATACGCAGGCCGATATCACATCGTTGCGGGCAGCAGGTTACGCAGCACCGCTGTTGACCGTCGAGGACGGCGTTGCGCGCTACATTGAAACCCTTTTTGCGAGTGCGTGACCGCTATGTATAAAACACTTGAAGATTTCATCGGCAACACCCCGCTGGTCAGGTTGCAAAGGCTGCCGGGCAGCACCGGCAACGTGGTGCTCGCCAAACTCGAAGGCAACAATCCCGCTGGTTCCGTGAAAGACCGGCCGGCGCTGTCGATGATCAAGCGCGCGCAGGAGCGCGGCGACATCAAGCCGGGCGACAGCCTGATCGAGCCGACCAGCGGCAATACCGGCATTGCACTGGCGATGGCCGCTGCCATGATGGGATACCGCATGGTGCTGGTGATGCCGGAGCATTTATCGATCGAGCGCCGGCAGACGATGGCGGCGTTCGGCGCGCAGATCGTGCTGACGCCGCAAACCGGTGGCATGGAAATGGCTCGCGACGTCGCCGAGAAAATGCGCGACGAAGGCAAGGGCGTGATACTCGACCAGTTCGCCAATCCGGACAATCCGCTCGCCCACTATGAAAGCACGGGCCCGGAAATCTGGCGCGACACCGCGGGCAAAGTCACGCATTTCGTTTCCAGCATGGGCACTACCGGCACCATCATGGGGGTGTCGCGCTTTCTCAAGGAAAAGAACCCCGCGATCCAGGTCGTCGGCTGCCAGCCGACCGACGGTTCGCAGATTCCGGGCATACGCAAATGGCCCGCTGCCTACCTGCCGAAAATCTGCGACTGGACCCGTATCGACCGCGTGATCGAGGTGGCGCAGGCCGATGCGGAGGACATGACGCGGCGTCTCGCGCGTGAGGAGGGCATATTCGCCGGCGTGTCATCTGGCGGCGCAATGTGGTCGGCTTTGCAGATTTCGGCTGAAGTCAGCAACGCGGTCATTGTTTGCATCATTTGCGACCGCGGCGACCGCTATCTGTCGACGGGGATATTCCCTGCCTGATTCGCGGGCGGTGCGCTTCGCGCAACTGGCCGGCTTCATCTGCGGCATCCTGTTCGCCGCTTGCGCCTTGGCGCAGCAAATCGGAATAACAATTGAACGCATAGACGGACCGTCGCTCGCGGCGAGCCGGATTACCGGCACGTTGCGCGCAGGCGTGACGACGGCGTTGGATTTGCGGGTCGGCGAGGTATCCATCGCAGGACATAGCTGGCGCAACGTGCGGCTCGCCTGTCCGGACCTCCGGCAGGAGCGCGACCAGCTGGTATGCGCGCAGGGCACGCTGGAAACCCCCGCAAAAATCCCGCTGAGCTTCCGCTACTCGACGCTGACCAAAAACCTTGATCTGGCATTGAAGCCGGCCGCCGGCGAAGAATGGCGTCTGACGCTGGAGTCAGGCGGCGCGGCGCGTGCGTTCACGCTGGCGATAAGCAATGGTGCGCTGACGCGGTTTAACGCGTGGTGGCCCGCAGGCTGGCCCAAGCCCGGCGCCGGCGTCGTCAGCGGCAAGCTGACGTTCAGCGGCGAGCGCGATGCGCGCGCCAGCGCCGAACTCACTTTCTTCAACTTCGGCTTCGGTGACGACAGCGGGCTGCACGCCGGCGAGAAAATTGCCGCGGCATTGTCGTTGCAGGCGCAGGAGCGCGGCGGGCAATGGCAGTGGCAGGGCAAGCTTGACTGGAAAAGCGGCGATGTATTCTGGCAACCGCTGTTCGTTGGCGGCGGTGGCCATGTGCTGAGCGCCGCCGGCACACTCGATGCGCAACGCCTGTCGATAGAGCGCGGCCAGTTCGCGCTGGCGGGTGTTGCCAATATGGATTTCAGCGCTGTGTTCGATCGCGGCGCCGGCAAGCTGACCGCAGCGAATCTTAAAAGCAGCAATATCGACATTGCCACCCTTTACGGCAAGCTGCTGAAGCCGGCCATGCAGGGCACGGTGCTGGGCGACCTGCGTTGCGAAGGGCATGCCGATATTTCTCTCGATATCAAAGACGGCGCGATTGCTGCGGCCAATGTCGCGTTCAGGCGGGTTTCGGTGGAGGACAACGGTCGCCGCTTCGCGTTGTTTGGTTTGAGCGGCAGCCTGCCTTGGCATCACGATGAGTGGAAGACCGCAAAACTGCAGGTGGCTGGCGGCGAAGCGTTGCGCGTGCCGTTCGGCGCCTTCGATTTTCCGCTTGAAACACGCGGCCTGCGCGTGCGCATACACGACGTGCAGGTGCCGGTGCTCGATGGCAAACTGGCAGTGAACGATTTTGTCACCAGCGGCGAGCGCGACAGCTGGCGTTGGCGTTTCACCGGCGGGATCACGCCGATTTCGATGCAGCAGTTCACGACGGCGTTGGGCCTGCCGGTGATGCACGGCACTTTGTCCGCGGTGATCCCGGCCGTCAGCTATCAGCGGCCAACGCTCAAAGTCGATGGCGCGTTGTTGTTCAAGGTATTCGATGGCACGGTGACGGCACGCAACCTGACGCTGGAAAATCCGCTGGGCAAGGTGCCGCAACTGAACGCCGATGTCGAAATGCGCAATCTCGACCTCGACTTGCTGACGCGCACATTTTCGTTCGGCAACATCACGGGCCGCATCGATGCGGACGTCAAGGCGCTGGAACTGGTGAACTGGGAGGCGGTGCGATTCAATGCGCGCGTCGCCAGCAGCGCCGGCGAATATGCACGGCGCATCAGCCAGGCTGCGGTGCAGAACATTTCGGCGCTCGGCGGGGCGGGTGCGGCGGCTGCAATCCAGCGCAGTTTCCTGCGGTTTTTCGAGACATTCGGTTATTCGGCGCTGGGCTGGAGCTGCAGGCTTGAGTCGGGCGTATGCCAGATGGGCGGCATCGAAAACGTGCCGCAAGGTTATGTCATTGTGAAGGGCGGCGGCATACCGGCGATCACGGTGTTGGGCTACAATCGGAGCGTGGGCTGGCGCGAGTTGCTCGAGCGCCTGAAGCGCGTGACGGAAGGCAACGTCATCGTCAAATAGATGGGGAAACAAATTCTATGCGAAGTCTGACCTTGATCGCTGGACTGGGTTGCGCACTGCTGCTGCAGGCGTGCGTGACCATCAATATTTATTTCCCGGCGGCAGCTGCCGAAAAAGCCGCCGACAAAATCATCGATGAAGTGTGGCAGATCAAGAAGCCGGAATCGGCGGCTCCGGTATCGCCCAATTCACCGCAAGCCAAATAAGGACCATCATTATGGGAACTCTGAATATTGCGCGTGGTGGCTGCATGGCGTTTTTACTGTTGCTGGCCGTGAACGCCTGGTCGCAAGCCAATCTTGAAGTGAATACGCCGGCGATCTCGGCATTGCAGTCGAGCATGCAGAAACGCCACGGCGAACTGGCCGCCTTCTACGGGAACGGGGCAGTAGGCTTGACGCGCGACGGTTTTGTCGCCTTGCGCGACGCCAACGCGGTGTCGCTGGCGCAGCGCCAGCAGGTTAACGGGCTGGTGGCGGCTGAAAATCAGGACCGCACCGCCCTTTACCGGGAAATCGCGCGCGCCAACGGCAAGCCGGAGTGGGAAAACGAAATCCGCACGACTTTCGCGCAACGCTGGATCGACAAGGCGCAGGGCGGCTGGTACTTCCAGAACAATGCCGGGGCGTGGACGC
The DNA here is from genome assembly GCA_947474275.1 of Betaproteobacteria bacterium. Lineage (GTDB taxonomy): Bacteria > Pseudomonadota > Gammaproteobacteria > Burkholderiales > SG8-41 > PALSA-1004. The sequence continues at coordinate 3,939 of CANJHY010000015.1, read as the reverse complement.
GCAAGTAGTGGCACCGGTACTGGTTTTCGATATCGAGACGGTCCCCGACGTTGCCGGGCTGAGGAAGCTCTATGGCTTGGGGACCGACCTCGCCGACGAGCAGGTCGCCGCGATGGCATTTCAGCGCCGCCGCCAGGCTACCGGCAACGATTTTTTGCAATTGCACCTGCAGCGCGTGGTCGCGATTTCGTGCGCGCTGCGCGACCGCGACAGCTTTCGCGTCTGGTCGCTCGGTGAGCCGGATGACGGCGAAGGGCAGTTGATCCAGCGGTTTTTCGACGGCGTCGAAAAGTACACGCCGCAAATTGTGTCCTGGAACGGCGGCGGTTTCGATTTGCCGGTGCTGCATTACCGCGGCCTGGTCCATGGCGTGCATGCCGACCGTTATTGGGACCAGGGCGAGGACGACCGCGAGTTCAAGTGGAACAACTACATCAGCCGTTATCACTCGCGCCATCTTGACCTGATGGATCTGCTTGCAATGTACCAGCCGCGCGGCGCCGCACCGCTTGATCAGCTGGCGCAACTGCTCGGTTTCCCCGGCAAGATAGGGTTGGAGGGTTCGCAGGTGTGGCAGGCGTGGCAGGACGGCAAGATCGCGCAGATTCGCGCCTACTGCGAAGCGGACGTTGCCAACACCTATCTGGTCTACCTGCGTTTCCAGCTGATGCGCGGCGCGCTGTCGTCCGACCAGTACCAGCAGGAAATCAGTCTGGTGCGCACCACGCTCGAAAAATCGCCCGACCCGCACTGGCGCGAATTCCTGCAGCTTTGGCCGGCCTGAGCCGGCGCTTCACGCACAGTGTCCAACACGCTCCGCGTTGAATCGCTTGATCAGGAAGGCCGCGGCGTCGCGCATGCCGACGGCAAGGTAATCTTCATCCAGGGCGCGCTGCCCGGCGAGCTGGTGACCTACACGTCTTTTGTTAAAAAGCCCAGCTACGAGCTCGCGCAGGTCGGGCAGGTCATAGAGCCTGCACCCATGCGCGCCACGCCGCGCTGCCCGTATTTCGGCCTGTGCGGCGGCTGTAGCCAGCAGCATTTCGACGCGCGCGCGCAGGTCGCCGCCAAGCAGCGCGTGCTCGAAGACAATCTGCGGCATATCGGCAAAGTCACGCCCGGCAGCATACTGCCCGCGATTTACGGCGAGCCCTGGGGTTACCGCCACAGGGCGCGTTTTTCGGCGCGCTACGTGCCAAAAAAGGGCGGTGCGCTGATCGGGTTCCGGGAAAAACGCAGCAGCTATGTCACCGACATGACGACCTGTGAGGTAATACCGCAGCGTATTTCGGCGCTGCTGGTGCCGTTGCGCGGGCTGATTGGCGGGCTGTCCAGGCCGGAGCGCATGCCGCAGATCGAACTTGCGATCGGCGTCGATACGGATGCGCTGGTGCTGCGCATCCTCGAACCGTTAAGCAGCGCGGACGAAGCGTTGATCCGCCAGTTCGCCGACGACCATCGCGTGCAGTTTTTCGTGCAATCGCGCGGGCCCGATACGGCAGTGCCGTTTTACCCGCCGCACGATGGCGTGCTGTATTACAAGCTGCCGGAGTTCGATCTCGAATTGGGTTTTTCGCCGACCGAATTCACCCAGGTCAACGCGGCGGTGAACGTGGTGTTGGTGCGGCGCGCCCTGATGCTGCTGGCGCCGCAATCCGGCGAACGCATTGCCGACATGTTTTGCGGCCTCGGCAATTTTACGCTGGCAATCGCGCGCAGCGGCGCGAGCGTGCTCGGTATCGAAGGCGCGCGCTCGCTGGTCGAGCGGGCGCAGTCGAACGCGGTACGCAACGGATTGAGCGCAGCGGCCGAGTTCAGGCAGGCAGATTTGTTCAAAATAGATCAAACGAGCCTGGCGGAGCTTGGCCGTTTTGACAAAATGCTGATCGACCCGCCGCGCGACGGCGCGGCTGCGCTCATCAACGCGTTGTCAGATGACGCGCCGCAGCGTATTGTCTATGTGTCCTGTAATGCTGCAACCCTCGCGCGCGATGCCGGCGTGCTGGTGCACGCCAAAGGCTATGCGTTGACTGCCGCGGGCGTGGTCAATATGTTTCCCCACACTTCCCATGTTGAGTCGATTGCCGTGTTTGATAAAAATGAGTAACAGATAACGCGTGACCGGCAATAAAAAAGGGCATCCGCAGATGCCCTTGGTGAGAATTGGGACTTTGCGTCAGTCCCGATTTCCCGTAAATGCCATCAGCAATTGCAGCAGGCTGGTGAACAGGTTGTATACGCTCATGTACAACGTCAGTGTCGCCGAGACGTAATTGGTTTCGCCGCCTTGCACGATCCGGCTGACCTGCCAGAGGATCATGGCGGAGCTGAACAGCACGAATGCGCCGCAGATCGTCAGATGCATCACCGGGCTCGCAAAGAAAATATTGGCGACCACAGCCAGCATGATGATAATGCCGCCGACCGCCAGGAAATTGGTCAAGAAACCGAAATCCTTGCGCGTAACCGTGGCGATCCCGGCCATGGCGAAGAACACCGCGGCTGTGCCGCCGGCGGCCAGCGCGACCAGTTGTCCGCCATTGCGAAGTCCCAGTGCGACCTGTAGCAAGGGTCCCAGCAGTACGCCGAGGCCAAATGTCAGTGCCAGCAGCAGGGCGACGCCCAGGCCGCTATCGCGGTTTTTCTCGATCGCAAAAAACATGCCGTAGATTGCTGCCATCAGCACAAGCGACGCGATGATCGGGCTCGCGCGCATGAAGCCGAAGTTGAGGTTGATGCCCACCAGCGCGCCTATCCCGGTCGGGATCAGCGATAACGCCAGTAATAGATAAGTATTGCGCAGCACCCGCTGCTGTTGCACAACGAGCTGCTCGCTACCCACCGCCGCGCCAAAGGAATTTTGGTTCGGAATCAGTTCAGGTTGCATATGGTAATTCTCCTCGGTTGGCCGGGGTTCCGGCTCTAGGGTAAGACTACCCAATGCGGCGCAAAGTTTCAATTAAATCTAATATGGCAGGTATCGCGACGATTTTTCGCAAGCAATTGATACTAAATGGTATTATTCGGCCCAGTTGGAGGCATGCCAGATTCGAAAGGTTGGCAGAGCGGTTGTATGCACCGCTCTTGAAAACCTGCAGGGTCGCAAGATCCTCGTGAGTTCGAATCTCACACCACTCTAAATTCAACCACTTAGCAACGACCCGTATTTTTCTCCACGGCACATCTTGCGCTTTGTCCAATCTCAGTTGGACAGAAAATGGACAGGATTTTACGACTCGCAGTTTGAGCTGTTCTCATTCTAAGTAAGGCCTTTGTCATGTGTCCATAGTTTGCCAAGAAGTTTGAGTTCGCCCCCCACCCACCCGGCACCCCCGCTATATAAACTGGTTCCATCCGGCTGCCCCTTCGCTCAGTTTTGCTCAAATGACAAACCCCGCCATCAAGGTGGTGACATCGCTGTAGCGCTCAGTCCAGGGAACGGTCAGTTCTTCAACGGTGCCGTCGCTGTATTTGAGTGGGGACACACGGGCCTTGATAACGGTCTCGAACTGACATGTGTCCAGGTGCTGCCATTGACGCTCGCTCCAGCGCATTGACATGCGCTCTGTTGGCGGCATCCGTTGGTTCCGCCCACACTTGCCCCTTCTTCAAAACAACTTCAACTACTACACACTGATCCGCCAGCGCAAGGTCTACCTTCTTGACCGACCAGGGTGTCTTCAATCCAAGAAGCTGCTCATATCGCGCTGTGTCTTTCATGTCTATTCCGAAAATTATGAAAAACTGGACTCTCCAGGATTGAGAGAAAAATCACAGTGAAATTGATGAAGAACCCAATATCGAATCGGCGGAAACAATGACCTCTCTGCACCCGAAAAAACTTCTGATGACGAAATGGACGGCGGTAAGGCCGGTAGCAAAGCAAAAGCACTTTCTCGTGACGAAGGTGATCGAGCCGGAAACGGAGATTAAACCGGT
>CANJHY010000014.1:0-44190 GCA_947474275.1 Betaproteobacteria bacterium | reverse complement strand
GTCGCTGTGGTCTTCAGAATTGATGAAAAGGAGAAACGGAACCCGAAAACAGATATAGTTATCCACAGCTGGCCGTGGTCAGGTCAGCAAAAGCCCCTGGTCAAAATTCAATCGGCACAGGTGGTCAATATTCGCTCGGCCGCAACAGCTTTACGTCTTAGTTAGCGCCGCTGGGAAAATTGCAAGCTTCTTTCTTCGTTACAAAGACGTCAGTGGAAAAACCTGTCATCAGAAAATCGGCAGGACTACTGACATTACCTTGGCCGATGCACGCACTAAGGCGAAGGGACTTAAAGCCGAAATCACACTTGGCGCTGATCCACGCGGCGCTGAAAAAGCAAAGAAGGAGGTCTTAACGCTGGACGATTTTGTAACCCAAAAGCTATTCCCGCATACCAAGGTTCACAAGCGCAGTTGGAAACGGGATGATGTTATCTATCGGTTGCGGCTCAAAAAAGAATTTGGGCACCTTCGCCTCAATCAGATTACGCGCCAGCACATGCAGAAATTTCATGTTGGCTTAGTTGCGGAAGGACTTGCCGAAGCTTCGGCTGACCATCACGTAAAATTCTGTCGTAGGGCTTTAAATGTTGCCGTCGAATGGGGGTTATTGGACGTGAACCCGTTATCCCGGATAACGCTATTCAATCCAGACAATCGCGTCGAGCATTACCTTGATGAAACACAGCTGGAGAAATTGCTGACTGTGCTGCGTACTGACAAGAACCGTGCGGTATGTTTGATTGCCATGTTCCTTTTGTCGACGGGCGCCCGTATGGGCGAGGCGATGCAGGCTACGTGGGAGCAGATCGACAGGCAGAACCGTGTTTGGCGTATTCCCGCCTCAAACAGCAAGTCAAAGCGCATTCGCTCAGTGCCGTTAAACGACAGTGCGATTGATGTACTTAACCAACTTGAAACGGAGGGCACGAATGAGTCGCTGTTTATCAGTCCCAGGACCGGGAAGCGCTTTACCAATATTCACAAAATGTGGGAGCGCATCCGGGAGGCGGCAGGTCTGCCTCACCTTCGTCTGCACGATCTGCGGCACCAATACGCATCCTTTTTGGTGAACTCTGGCCGGACGCTTTATGAGGTCCAGCAAATACTCGGTCACAGTGATCCCAAGGTGACCATGCGCTATACACACCTTAGTTCCAAATCGTTGCAGGACGCAGCAAACTCCGCTTCCGTGTTGATTAAGGCAGCGTCAGTTCCGGCACCCAAGGAGGCGGCGTAGGAGGCTGGCGTGGCGGGTTCGGGGTGGGCGCAGCGCGGCTCGCCCCGGCCTGCGAGTTGGGCCGCTGGGGTGCGTTTTCGGGGCCGCGATGGCTGCCCCCATGCCTATCGCGAGCGACGCTCCTCGGGCCGTTTCTGGTGAAACTCGCAGCCCCCTCCGGTTTCCGTTCGGAGACGTTCGGTGACCGTTCGGTCGAACTTGCAGCAAGCCGATGATTTCGTTGGGCGTCACTTCCGCAAATTCGTACTATGACGGCGTCATGATCGGCATAGGTTCGGTAATCGAACCGAGTGGCGACGACTCGAAAAAACTTCGTTGCGTTTCTTCGTCTTACATATCGCAAGTTGTTGATTTTATTGGATTATGAGTCCCCTGCTCTAACCGACTGAGCTAACGACCCTGCGGAATGCGCGAGGGTCGCATTTTACCAGCGTCGGACGCCTGCGGTTTGATTTAGCAGCGGGTTGAGCGAATTTACCGGGCAACGTCCGCTACATCAGCGGGAACTGCGCTGCGCACCTTGGCGATAGCCCTTCCACATCCCGATATACGCGGCTTCGAGATCGCGCACGAGCGTCTGCGTGTCGAAAAACGGCGCTGCGCGCGCCGCGAGCTTCTTTTTGAGCGCGGCGAGCTGCGCGCGATCGCTGCCGAGCCGGATCGCCGTTTGCACGTACTCTCCGCGGTCGCGCTGCACGAGTTCCGGCAAACCCGCCGCCGTCACCAGGCTGGCCGCAACGCGTCCTGCGAAGTGTTGCGCTGGCACCGTAAGCACCGGCACGCCCGCCCATAGCGCGTCGCTCGTGCTGCTGTGGCCGTTGTGCCAGCCTATGGTATCGAGTACGAGGTCCGCGCGATTCAGGCGCACCAGGTGATCGCGTTTGGCCGGCACGCGCTGCGCAAAAATCACCCGCGCCGGGTCTATGCCGCAGGCCTGCGCTTCCTTGCGCAGATTACCGACAGCAGGCGCACTGGCGCCCTGCAGCCACAGCACACTCGCCGGCACGCCGCGCAGTATTTCCATCCACGCGCGGAAATCCTCGCGGGTGATGCGCGCAGCGTTGTTGAAATTGCAAAACACCGCCGCGCCGGCGGGAAACCCACCCGCAGCAGCGCGTGCGTCAACGTTGCCGACTGCGTCGCTCCCATCCGACACCATGAAACACTGCGCGACATAAGCCGGCTTTTCGGTGAATTCGGCGGCAAGCGCCTCCGGCGTCGCGATACGGTCGGTGATGAAATAATCGATGTACCCGGCGCCAGTGGTGCCCGCGTACCCGAGGTAATGCGCCTGCACGGGAGCTGGCCGCCGCGCCAATACCGCAAGCCGGCTGCCGGTCGTGTGACCGGCCAGGTCGACGAGCACCTGGATGCCCGCCTGGGCAATGCCGTCGGCGAGTGCCGCATCGGTCATCGCGTGCGCGTCGACGAAATGGTCCACGCTACCCGCAATTGCCTTGCGGTATGCGCTGCCGTCGTCGGGCCCGTAAGAATATGCATGGATTTCGAAACGCGCGCGATCGTGCAGCGCAAACACATTGGCAAGCACATGCCCGACCGGGTGATCGCGGAAATCGCGCGACAGGTAGGCGATGCGCAGACGCTCGCGATCGGCGGCAGGTGCGCGCGAAATCTCTGTGATGCCGCGCGCGCATTCGGCCGCGTGATAAGCCGCGACTTTTTTCCGCGATTCGGGGGCAAGCCCGAGATAGACCGCCGTCAGCGGAGAAACACAGCGCATCCATTCTGCCGCCGGCTCGCTTTCTATCATCTTCCGCAGGACGTTCGCATGGATGGCGGCGCGGTCCCAGTCGCAGGTTTCGAGCAGGCAATGCATGAGCTGCTCGCGGGCGGGCGCGAACGCGGCGCCCGCATCGACCGCCGCCTGATAGTGCTGCGTCGCCTCTTCCCGCCGTCCGGATGCGCGCATGACGTTCGCGAGATTGTAGTGCGCAGGCGCGCAGCGCGGATCGGACTCCAGCGCGCGCTGCAGCCATTCGACGCCTTCCCTGGGCTGGTCCTGCTCGAGCAAAACGACGGCGAGATTGGTCGCCACCAGCGCGTCGCGCGGGAACTGCGCCGCGGCGTCACGCAATACGAGTTCCGCATTGTGCAAACGGCCTTCCCGGCGCAAAGCCAGGCTGCGGTCTATCAGGGGTTGGGCTGACGCGCGCCGCTGGAGCACGGCCCGCAGAAGTTTCCACAGCATGATGCGTGAACTATCGCATCGGTGCTAAGCAGAAGCAACCCGCGGAACGGATTGCGCCAGTAGATACCGGTCGCGGCCACCGCGCATGACGCGGCAACCGCGGCCTCAATCAGCTCTCGGTATCGAGAAAACTGCGCAGGCGCTCGGAACGCGACGGGTGGCGCAACTTGCGCAGCGCCTTCGCTTCTATCTGGCGGATGCGCTCGCGCGTGACGTCAAACTGCTTGCCGACTTCCTCGAGCGTGTGGTCGGTGTTCATTTCGATGCCGAAGCGCATGCGCAGCACCTTGGCTTCGCGCGGCGTCAGCGTATCGAGTACGTCCTTGGTGGCGTCGCGCAGGCTCGCGTAAACGGCCGAATCCGACGGCGCCATGGTCGTCTGGTCTTCGATGAAATCACCGAGGTGCGAATCGTCGTCGTCGCCGATCGGCGTCTCCATCGAAATCGGTTCCTTGGAAATCTTGAGGATCTTGCGGATTTTCTCCTCGGGCATTTCCATTTTCTCGGCCAGTAGCGCCGGGTCGGGCTCCTGCCCGGTCTCCTGCAAAATCTGGCGCGAGATGCGGTTCATCTTGTTGATGGTCTCGATCATGTGCACCGGGATGCGGATCGTGCGAGCCTGGTCGGCAATCGAACGCGTAATGGCCTGGCGTATCCACCACGTCGCGTAGGTCGAGAACTTGTAGCCGCGGCGGTATTCGAACTTGTCCACCGCCTTCATCAGGCCGATGTTGCCTTCCTGGATCAGGTCGAGGAACTGCAGGCCGCGGTTGGTGTACTTCTTGGCGATCGAAATCACGAGGCGCAGGTTGGCCTCGGTCATTTCGCGCTTGGCGCGGCGCGCTTTCGCTTCGCCGGCCGACATCTGGCGGTTGATTTCCTTCAGGTCCTTGATCGGGATGCCGACTTTTTTCTGCAGGTCGAGCAGTTTCTGCTGCTGATCGACGATCGCGGCCTCGAAACGCTCGAGTGTGCTGCTCCACGGCTTGCCGGCCGCGATTTCATTGGCCGCCCACCGCAGGTTGCTTTCCTTGCCCGGGAATTCCTTGATGAAATGCTGGCGCGGCATCTTGGCCTTGTTGATGGCAAGGTCCATGATTTCGCGCTCGTGGGTGCGCACGCGGTCAACCAGCTTGCGCAGTCCGTCGCACAGCGACTCGACCTGTTTCGCGCCGAAGCGGATGTTCATCAGCTCGTTGGAAATCTGGTCGCGCGCCTGCAGGTAGTCTTTGCTGCGCGGTCCGTTCTTGGCCAGTGCGCGCAACATCTTGTTGTAAAGGTTGCGGATGACGGCAAAGCGCTTCAGCGCGTCGCCTTTGAGGCGCAGGAGGTCGGCGGTCTGCACCGCGGCCTGTTCCTCTTCGCTCATTTCTTCTTCTTCGACCGCTTCGTCCTCGGCTTCTTCTTCCTCTTCGTCGGCGGTCGCGGCGGCGATATCGTCGGCGGTCGGATCGACCAACCCGTCGACGACTTCATCGACGCGGATTTCGTCTTTCTCGATGCGATCGGCAAGTGCCAGGATTTCCGCGATCGTGGTCGGGCACGCCGAGATCGCCTGGATCATGTGCTTCAGGCCGTCTTCGATGCGCTTGGCGATTTCGATTTCACCTTCGCGCGTCAGGAGTTCGACCGAGCCCATCTCGCGCATGTACATGCGCACCGGGTCGGTGGTGCGGCCGAATTCGGAATCGACGGTCGACAGCGCGGCCTCTGCCTGCTCGACGACGTCTTCATCAGCCACCGGCGGCGGCGCATCCGACATCAGCAGCGTTTCGGCGTCCGGCGCCTCGTCGTAGACATGGATGCCCATGTCGTTGATCATGGCGATGATGTTCTCGACCTGCTCGGCGTCCATCATGTCGTCGGGCAGATGATCGTTGACCTCGGCGAAGGTCAGGTAGCTGCGCTCTTTGCCGAGCACGATCAGGTTCTTCAGTCGCAGGCGGCGCGCTTCGGCTTCGGCCGGCGACAGTTCTTTACGCTCGAACTCGCGCACCAACGCTTTTTCTTTCGCGGTCAGGCGCTGGCGGGTCTTGGCTAACTTGCCATCGACTGCAGGCGCGGCTGCGGGCGCAGCTTCGCCGGCGGCCTTCAGCTCCGCTTTTTTTTTCGCCTTGGCTTCTTTTTGCTCAGCCTTCAGCTTGGCCGCAAACTGTTTGGGCGTCAGCTTCTTGGGTTGCTTGGTCGCTTCAACGCGCGGTGCTTTTTGCGCGACGACTTTGCGCGGGGCGACTTTTTTCGCAGCCTTGGCCGTCTTGGCTTTTTTCAAGACGATTTTTTTCTTGATTACCGGCTTTTTCTTGGCCACGGTGCGGGATTTCGTCGCTTTTTTGGGTTTTGCCATAGCCAATCTCACCTCTCGGGTGGTTTTACGCCGAAAAACCGGAAATTATACCTTAATAACTACCACTTATCACGATGCGTGACTGCTTCTGTCAGGTTGCAGCAGCGCCCGGTATTCGGCTTGCTCTTCAGGACTAAGGGCCTGTTTTTGATTGAGTTTCTGCTGCAAAACGCCACGCCGGGTCTCGCGCAGGTCGGCATTGATGGCGACGCGCAGGTTTTGCCAATCGTCCACGAACTGCTCTTTCAGCGCCGACTCTTCAAATCCAGCCTCGGGACGGTTCAACACGCTGGCCTCGATTTCCCGCACGGCAGCTTCAAACTCGGTATCGCGAAAAAACTCGCCGACCCGCGTCGTAGGCGATTGCTCAAACACCTCAAGCAAGGCCTCGAGCAGCGCAACTTCTTCAGGCCGGATTGATCCGACTGCGCGAGCGCTGGCAAGTTTCCGCCGGTCCGCCAATACATGCAACTCCGGACGCAGCATCAGGAGTTCGATGACCTTGCGCGCCGGACCGCGCACCGCGGTGGCCGAACTGCGCGCGGGCACAGCCCGCGGCGCCCGTGTTTCCTTGATGCCGTACTCGCGTTCGAGATCTTCCACGCTGATACCCGCCACCTGCGCGAGGTTCTGCCTGATGATGCGGCCGAGAAAGCGCGCGCTGATGCGCGTCACCAGCGGCTTTGCTTCTTTGAGCAATGCCGCGCGGCCTTCGCCGGTGGCGAGATCGACATGCGACTTCAGTTCGTCAATCAAAAACTGCGACAGCGGCTTGGCGTCGTCGAGCAGTTTCTCGAACGCGTCTTTGCCGAGCTTGCGCACATAGGTGTCGGGGTCTTCGCCCTGCGGCAGAAACAGAAACGAGAGCTGCTTGCCGTCGGCCAGTTGATCGAGGCTGTTTTCGAGCGCGCGCCATGCGGCTTTGCGGCCGGCATCGTCGCCGTCGAAACAAAACACGACCGCCTCGACCTGCCGCAGGATTTTCTGCACGTGCGTCGGCGTGGTTGCCGTGCCGAGTGTTGCGACCGCATAGCCGATGCCGGACTGCGCCAACGCGACGACGTCCATATAGCCTTCGACCACGATCACGCGGCCGGCATCGCGTATCGCGCGCCGCCCCTGATACAGACCGTAGAGCTCGCGCCCTTTCTCGAACAAAGCGGTCTCGGGTGAGTTCAGGTACTTCGGCTCGCCCTTGTCGAGCACGCGTCCGCCGAAACCGATGATGTGGCCGCGCTGATCGACGATGGGAAACACCACGCGGTCGCGAAAGCGGTCGTAACGCTTGCCCTCATCGCCCTGTATCACCAGACCCGCGGCCACCAGCGCCTTCGCGTTGTAATCGGGGAATTCCGTCTGCAGGTTCTGCCAGCCGTCCGGCGCGTAACCGATGCCGAAATCCTTGGCGACTTCGCCTGACAGGCCGCGCTTTTTCAGGTATTCGATCGCGCGCGGCGCGTTTTTCAATTGGCTGCGGTAATACTGCGCGGCCCTGAGCAGCACTTCGTAGAGATCGTCGCCCTCTTCAGTCTTGCCGCGCGGGTGCTCGGCCTTGAATTCCGGCAGCTGCATGCCGGCGCCTTGCGCCAAATCCTTGACCGCGTCGATGAAGCCGACGCCCGCGTACTCGATCATGAAGCCGATCGCGGTGCCATGCGCCCCGCAGCCGAAGCAATGATAGAACTGCTTGGTCTGGCTGACGGTGAATGAAGGCGTTTTCTCGCCATGGAAAGGGCAGCACGCCACATAATTGGCGCCGGCTTTTTTCAACGGGACGTAGCGCTCGACCACGTCAACGATGTCGACGCGGTTAAGAAGGTCCTGAATGAAGGATTGGGGTATCAAGTCTCGGCAAGTCGAAAATGGCGACCGGCAGACAGGGGCTTGAGGCCCGCATGTCTGGCTCTTTCGCAAAACCAATAATAGACGATTCCGGCGCGACTTCCAGCGCTGGAAAAAAAGCGGTCAGCCGGCCAGTTTGGCCTTGATGGCAGCCGAGACTTTGGCCATGTCGGCCTTGCCCGCGAGCTTGGGCTTCAGCACCGCCATGACTTTGCCCATGTCGGACATCGCCTTGGCGCCGGTCGCCTGCATGGCCGCGTCGATCTCGGCCGCGATTTCGGCGTCGGCCAGCGCCTTGGGCATGTATTCCTGCAGCACGCCGGCTTCGAACTTCTCGGTATCAGCGAGGTCCTGGCGGCCGCCTTTTTCGAACTGCGTAATCGATTCGCGGCGCTGCTTCAGCATCTTGTCGATGATGGTCACGATATCGGTGTCGGACAGTTCGACGCGTTCGTCGACTTCCTTCTGCTTCATCGCCGACAGCAGCAGGCGGATGGCCGACAGGCGCGGCGCATCCTTGGCGCGCATCGCGGCCTTCATGTCGTCGGTGATCTTGGCTTTTAAGGACATAGGGCAGGATTCAGAAATCGGGATTGAGGATTCAGCAGAAACCGGGGCCAGAATGCAAAATGCGGGCATTGCCCGCATTCACCGAATCCTGACTCCTGGATCCTAGAACAGCTTCGGCGGCAGCATGTGCGAACGCAGGCGCTTGTAGTGGCGCTTGACCGCCGCCGCGTGCTTGCGTTTGCGCTCGGACGTGGGCTTCTCGTAGAACTCGCGCGCGCGCAGTTCAGTCAGCATCCCGGTTTTTTCAACGGTGCGCTTGAAACGGCGCATCGCGACTTCAAAAGGTTCGTTCTCTTTGACACGCACGGTCGGCATAAAGCGGCTACCCAATCGGAATTTGCGAAAGGCGCGTATTATAGCAGCGGCTAAACCGTTGTCAAAGCACTGATTTTGAGTCCGTAATATTCCCTCCCATGCTCGTTTTAGGCATCGAAACCTCCTGCGACGAAACCGGCGTCGCTTTCTACGACACCGAACGCGGCCTGCTCGCGCATGCGCTCCATACCCAGGCCGCGCTGCACGCCGATTATGGCGGCGTGGTGCCCGAACTCGCCTCGCGCGACCACATCCGGCGCGTGCTGCCGCTGACCCGCGACATCGTCCGCCAGGCTGGTTGCAAGCTTTCAGATATCGGCGCGGTCGCCTACACCCAGGGCCCAGGACTCGCCGGCGCTTTGTTAGTGGGCGCCAGCATCGCGCACGGACTTGCCTATGCGCTTGGCGTGCCGGCGCTCGGCATCCATCATCTAGAAGGCCACCTGCTGTCACCTTTGATGGTAAAACCCGCGCCTCAATTTCCGTTCGTCGCGCTACTGGTATCCGGCGGCCACAGCCAGTTAATGCGCGTCGCCGGTGTCGGCGATTACGAACTGCTGGGCGAGACGCTCGACGACGCGGCAGGCGAGGCGTTCGACAAAACAGCCAAGTTGCTCGACCTCGGCTACCCGGGCGGCCCTGAGCTCGCCAAATTAGCCGAAAAAGGAACAGCCGGACGCATCAAACTGCCGCGCCCGATGCTGCACAGCGGAGATCTCGATTTCAGTTTCAGCGGACTGAAGACCGCGGTCGTGATGCGGGTCAAAGGCCGCGCGCTCGACGCACAGGCGCGCGCCGATATCGCGGCCGAATTCCAGGCTGCCATCGTCGATGTGCTGGTGGCGAAATCGCTCGCGGCGCTCGAACGCTGCGGTGTCGGTCACTTGGTAGTAGCAGGCGGCGTTGGCGCCAATACGGAACTGCGCGCGCAACTGACCGACGCCGGCGACCGCAACGGATTCAAAGTGTATTTCCCGCCGCCCGAGTTCTGCACCGACAACGGCGCGATGATTGCATTCGCAGCTGCGAAGCGGATGGAGCACGCCTCTCGCCTCTCGCCTCTCGCCTCTCCAGGCTTTTCAGTGCGCCCGCGCTGGAACCTCGAAACGCTGGCGCCCGTTTAGTTGCTGTCTTGGGTTTCCACTGCAGCGGCCTTCTTGCCGCCGATGCGGCCTTCCGTTCCGGCCAGCAGATTTTTGATATTGGTTTTGTGCCGCCAGAACAGCAACACGGTGATGATGCTGACCGCCAGCGTATAAGGATGGATTTCATACAACATGTAGCAGAACACCGGTGCCGAGAGTGCGGCAATCAATGCGGCGAGCGAAGATAACTTGAAGAAGAACGCGATGATCACCCAGGTCGCCGCCGCGCCCGCCGCCAGCCATGGATTGAGCGCAAGCAGCACGCCGAGCGCGGTCGAGACGCCCTTGCCGCCCTGGAAGCGATGGAACACCGGGTACATGTGCCCGATGACTACCGCCAGCGCAACTGCCGACATCTTGTAAGTCGCCGGCGTTACCGTCGAAAAATACTGATCGGTCAGAAATACCACGAGCCAGCCCTTGGCGGCGTCGCTGAACAACGTCAGCGCAGCTGCCGCTTTTTTGCCGGTGCGCAGGACGTTGGTCGCACCGGGATTTTTCGAGCCGTAGCTGCGCGGATCGGGCAGCTTCATCGCGCGGCTGACCACCACCGCGAACGAAATCGACCCGGCCAGATAGGCAATCAAGACAAGAGCTATGGTCATCGCATGAATTCACATAGAATAAGCGGCGATTCTAACTAAAAACGGCGAAAGACGAAGATTTTGCTTGCCGCCTCTCGCCTCGCGTCTCTCTCCTCGCCGGAATTTACATGGACATCATCTTCATCAGCGAACTGAAAATCGAAACGCTGATCGGCATTTACGAGTGGGAGAAACAGGTCCCGCAGACGATACAGCTCGATCTCGAAGTCGGCCTGCGCGGCGAGCACGCAGCCAAAAGCGGCAAGATCGGCGACAGCATCGATTACAGCAGCGTCGTCGGCCGCATCGAGCAACTGTTCAAGGAGCAGCATTTCCTGCTGCTCGAAAAAGCCGGCGAAGCGATCGCCGAAACCATCATCAGCGAATTCAAAACGCCGTGGATCAAGGTCAGCATCGCCAAGCTCGCGCCGCTGCGCAACGTGAAAAAACTCGGCGTCGTCATCGAACGGGGCAAACGCGGTTGATTGACCCATGGCCGACTTCCCGTACCTGATCCTCATCGGCGCTTTTGCCGGCGGGCTGGTGTCGGGATTGACGGGGTTCGGCACCGGCATCACCGCGCTGCCTTTCTGGCTTGCCGCGACGACACCGCAGCTCGCCGCACCGCTCGTCGTGGTCTGCTCGCTGGTCGCGCAGGTGCAGACCCTGCCGGCGATCTGGCATGCGATAGATTTCAAGCGCGTGCGGCCCTTCATCAGCGGCGGGCTGGCCGGCGTACCGCTTGGCGCGTTGCTGCTGTCCTACGTGTCCGCCGGCATGTTCAAGATCGGCGTCGGCGTTGTGCTCGTCGTTTACTGCAGCTACATGCTGATCGGCCAGGTGCGCCTGCAGTTGAAGTGGGGCGGGCGCATCGCCGACGGCGCGATCGGTTTTGGCGGCGGCATCATGGGCGGCTTGGCAGGGCTGTCGGGACCGCTGCCGACGATCTGGACCGGACTCCGGGGCTGGGGCAAAGACGCCAAGCGCGGCGTTTTGCAGGCCTACAATTTTTCTATCCTGGTGCTCGCGCTGATCTTTCAAAGCGTCGCCGGGTTGATCACCCTTGAATTCGGACGCCTGTTTCTCATTACGTTGCCGGGCACGATCCTTGGTGCGTGGCTCGGACGGCTGCTCTACAACCGGCTTAACGACCGGCGTTTCGATACCGTCGTGCTCGCTTTACTGTTGATCTCCGGCTTCTTGCTGCTGTTTTCGTTCTTCCGCTGAACGATAGATTGAGTCCGTTCGTGCTTATGTATAGACGCATGTCTTGAGATATCGAAGGGCACGCTCAAAAAAGAGCAAAAGCCTCACCGCCAAGGACGCAAAGGACGCGAAGGAAGGCAAAAAGGCAAAAAATCGAATGGTCGTCGCTACGCGATATTTGATTACCTTTGGTTCCACACTGCGAATAAAATAATCGCATGTTGCCCCGCTCGCCCTGCCACGACCGCGCGTCTGCATTCGCGCGATCTGGACTATTCAAGCGGTTGGGCAGCTTTGCGGAACTTGAACTCCGCATCGCGCAGCTTGCCACCGAGAAGGAACGTGGCGACGCGTTTGAGGTTTTCGTCGAGGCCTATCTAAGCACCGACGAGATGGTGCAAGCCGCCGACGTGTGGGTGATCGGCCAGGTTCCGGCGGAAATCCGGCACAAGCTCAATCTGCCGTCCAAAGACTATGGCTACGACGGCGTCTTGCGCACCAAGCTGGGCGAACTCGTTCCGTATCAGGTGAAATTTCGCTCGGGACGAACGCCACATCCTTATGCCGACTTGGCGACTTTCTTCGGCATCTCGGAGAAGGCCGACCGCCGCGTCGTTCTAACGAACTCGATTGCGATTTCCGCAGTCGCGGAGTCTCGAACAAATTTCCAGACCACCCGTGGTGGGGATTTTGATCGTCTGGACGCCACGCAGCTTGCCGTTATTGCAACTTGGATCGACGGCATCAAACCACCGCCGCTGGTCAGGGAGCCGCGTCCTCATCAGCACGCGGCGTTGAGCGACATCGAACGGGAACTCGCCGTTAGCGACCGCGCAACGGCCGTCATGGCCTGCGGCACGGGCAAAACGCTCGTTGCACTATGGGCGGCCGAGGCCGCGCAGCCGAAGCGCGTGCTCGTCCTGGTTCCATCGCTCAACTTGCTGCGGCAGACCCTGCACGAATGGGCCAAGTGGACAAATTGGGGTGAGCGGTTTCGTTATCTGTGCGTTTGCTCTGACCCGAAGGTCGCTAAAGGGATCGATGAAATAGAGATCCGTCCCGAAGATGCGGATTTTCCCGTGCGGACCGATCCGGCCATCGTGGGGCGATTCCTAGACGGCGATGGCGACGCCGTATCGGTTGTCTTTTGTACCTACCAATCAGCGCCGGTCGTCGGCGCTGCAATGAAAGGTCGACAACCCTTCGACCTTGGAATCTTTGATGAGGCCCACAAAACTACCGGCCGCGAAAGTACCCGTTACGGTTTTGCGCTAAAGGACAAAAACCTCCCAATCCGCAAGCGCCTATTCCTCACCGCCACCCCGCGCCACTACGACATTAGCAAACGCAATAAAGAAGGCGATTTCGCAGTCGCGTCGATGGACGACGAAACGATCTACGGGCGCGTGGCACATCGCCTGACGTTCGCTCAAGCTGCAGAACAGAAGATCATCGTTCCTTACAAGGTCGTGATCTCGGTTGTCGATAGCGAAATGATCGACAACGCGCTGATGGACAAGGGCGAAGTGTCCATCAAGGGCGATCCGGTGCGTGCAAAGTGGGTGGCGCACCAGATTGCGCTTAAGCGTGCAGTCGAGGAATACAACCTCAAGCGGCTCATCACGTTTCATTCCAGCATCAAGGCTGCCGCTGCGTTCGCCTCTGACGACTCGGCGGGCGTCGGCATCCATCTGCCAGACTTCCAGCGGTTTCACGTCTCCGGTGCACAGCCGACTGCCGAGCGCGACGAGCACATGCGCGAGTTTGCGCGGGTGCAGCACGGCGTGATCACCAACGCCCGTTGCTTGACCGAAGGCGTGGACGTGCCCTCGGTGGACATGGTCGCGTTCATGAACGCGCGCCGAAGCAGGGTGGACATCGTCCAGGCGGTCGGCCGCGCCATGCGAACTGCTGGTCCGGACAAGACTTGCGGCTATGTGCTCGTCCCCCTGTTTCTCGAAATGCGTAAAGGCGAGACGCTAGACGAAGCCCTTGAGCGCAGCGACTTTGATGAGATCGCTCAGGTTCTAAATGCCATGCGCGAGAACGACGATGACCTGAGCGAAATCATCCAGGCGCTGGCGGTTGAGCGAGGGCGCACGGGCGGATTTGACGAATCCCGGCTACGTGACAAGTTTGAGGTGTTAGGACCACAGATTGGATTATCCGAACTTGCTAGTGCCATTTGCGTCAGGCTGGTCGAGGAACTCAGCATCAGTTGGGATGAACGATACGGGCAATTAATCGCTTACAAGCAAGCGCATGGCGATTGCAATGTGCCGGAGGGATGGAAGGTCAATCCCAAGCTTGCAATCTGGTGTCAAACGCAAAGAAGAATATTCAAGAACCGGGTTTATAAACTCTCCTCCGATCGCATTAATCGACTTGAGCAACTCGGCTTTGTGTGGGATCCACTCGAAGTCGCCTGGGAGGAGATGTTTGCCGCGTTAACGGCGTACAAACAGGCGCATGGCGACTGCAATGTTCCGGATCAATGGAAGGGCAATCCAAAGCTTGCATCGTGGTGCGGCAATCAGAGGCAACTTTACAAGAACAGCGAACTTTCTCCAGACCGCATTGCGTGCCTCGATCAACTTGGTTTTGTGTGGAATCTACGTGAAGTCGCTTGGGAGGAAATGTTTGCTGCGTTAACCGCCTACAAGCAAGCTCATGGTGACTGCAATGTGCCACACAAGTGGCCGAACAATCCAAAGCTTGCATCGTGGCGCAGCAATCAGAGGCAGCATTACAAGAACAGCGAACTCTCCCCAGACCGGATTGCGCGCCTCGAGCAACTTGGTTTTGTGTGGGATCCATTTGAAGTTGCCTGGGACGAGATATTTGCGACGTTAACCGCCTACAAACAGAGCTACGGCGACTGTAATGTCCCGCAGGGATGGATAGACAATCCGAAGCTTGGAAAGTGGTGCTCTCATCAGAGAGGGCTTTACGGGAGGAACAAACTCTCGCCCGACCGAATTGAACGCCTCGAGAAACTCGGCTTTGTGTGGACCGAATGGGAAGAAATGTTTGCCGCGTTAACCATCTACAAGCAGGCACATGGTGACTGCAATGTGGCACGAGGGATAGACAATCCGCAACTCGCACGGTGGTGCGCAAAACTGAGGCAGGCTTGTAGGGACAACGAACTCTCGCCCGACCGAATTGAGCGCCTCGAGAATCTCGGTTTTCACTTTGGCGCGCGCGAGCCAAAGAAGAAATAGTTTTACTCGAAAAATGAAGACGTAGCCCAGTTTCCAAAAACTTCAGCGATATGAATCGAAACTGGGGTATCCATTCCTCTCCGCATATCTGGAACCATTGGCAATAATATGTGCAGCGAGAGCCCCGCTACTACCATAACATTAAGTATGATCAAAGCAATTCGCTTTTTTGCGTAATTCAATTGTCATGTTTCTCAGCAGCTTAGCGGGAAGCCTCCGGGCCGCATTGGTCAAGTAAGGCAAACGGCATATCATGTGATCGTCATTATCAATCGGGGGGGGTGCGAATGACAAATGCTGAAAAACAGTTGAGTGCGGACGATGCCCTAAAGTGCTGGTTCGAAGAAAACAAGCTGCTATGGTCTCGGCTTCAATCAATAGCAGTTCTAGAGATTGCAGCGTTTGGCGGGTGGTATGCGCTCTGCAAGGATCATCGGCAAATGCTGGCCGTGGGGCTTCTCTGGATTACGCTCCCGTTGCTCGCCGGCTTAATTGCATTGCAAGAGCGCGATCTGCGAGCTGCTGACTACTATAAGGATATTTGTGAACATGCTTACGGGAAGTTCCCACAGTTCAAGGCACGGTCCGGCCCGATCAAGGGCCGATACATTTGCTTTGGTATGGCCTTCCTGTTGGTCGTTGTCCACGTGGGGCTGATGTTTACGGGGTGCGCTTGCGCCGTAGCTGGTGTTCCGTGGAGGTAAGGATTCGGCGCAGATGATAAAACAAGGCACAGGCCGGACACAAACCGGGGTCGGACCCGCGCAACACAAATAATCCGGGATGGACCGCCGACATCAAAGGTGCCGGTACCGTTTGGTTCCATAGTACGTCGATGTCGACTATTTACATTGGCATTACATATGCGGCTAGACAACCACCTAGCGCCCACAATCAATAAAGCAGGTATTGCGAGCGGCACATTCTGCGGATTTCAATAGTCCTGACTGGGCAGTTTATTGAATAACTATTAGCCATACTAGAATGGATTGACACCAACGTGATAGACAAAGATTTCCTGAAGGCATTACTTGCCGAGGATGAAGTTGGTTGTGTAATTCGATCCCATTTATATGTGGAGACGCAGATAGATCATTACCTGTCGCTGGCAGTCGTAAGCCCTCGTTACATAGAGGACTTAAGTCTCAACTTCGCAAAGAAAATTGACCTCGCTTGCTGCCTCGGGTTCGACTCGCAATTTAGGGGTGCACTGAAGCGACTTGGCAAGCTTCGCAATGCGTTGGCGCATGACCTTTCTTCTAAGCTCACGCAGCAAGTCGTGAACGAGTTGTATAGCGCGTTGCCTGAGTTTGGAAGACAGGCAGTAACGGAAGCGGTAGGTCTATTACATAAAGAGCTTGGGCTCGAAAAACCTGTACCAGATTTCAGAAGCCTCCCCGTTGGCCTACAATTTGTATTGGTCGTGTTGAACCTTGAACGCATTTGCTACGCCGCTTGCAACATGCTTACGGAAGAGAAAAATAAATAAGGTCAAAAGAAATTTACGAAACTATTGGGATGGCACGGCTTGCAATTTCTTAATGACCGCTACCAAGCGTTTATCGGCGTGTATCGCGTTTATCGGCGGTTATGCACTATTTTTGAGGTTGCTTCTTATCCGCGCGGATGATGCTTCGCGTGCAACTGCTTCAACCGTTCGCGCGCGACGTGGGGATAGATCGGCGTCGTCGAGATATCGGAATGCCCGAGCAACAACTGCACGACGCGCACGTCGGTGTCGAAAGAATTAACGTGTTATCGGAGCGGCGATGTCCCGTACCGCCCGCGGTGAAAGGCTAAGCGGCCTGCTTGCGCTTGCCGGCACGGGTAGCCCGACGCTTCGCGATCTCCGCTTCGAGATCGGCCCAGCTCATCTCTCGCCCCGAGTCCAATTCGGCAAGCCCCGCGTTGACCTGCTCGACAAGCCACTCCGTGTAATCCAGCCCATCTTTCAATACGAACGGCAACAGCTCATCGGGAGTGCGGCGTGAGTGGCGAGCGAGGCGCCGCAGACGCTTGAGTTGCGAGGCAGGAATGGAAAGTGGAGCGCTCATAGTTTGCCGATTCAATGGCTATCTTACCGGTTTATTCTACGATGGTTACGGCGGTTCGGAAAGTGGAAATTGCCAGCACTAAAGCTCCGTTTGCGCGTAAGCTGCGCCCCGTTTCACCCTTCTCGCCTCACTCCTCACCCTCTTGGATGGTGCTTCGCGTGCAACTGCTTCAACCTTTCGCGCGCGACGTGCGTGTAAATCTGCGTCGTCGAGATATCGGAGTGGCCCAGCAATAGCTGCACCACGCGCAGATCCGCGCCGTGATTCAGCAAATGAGTGGCGAATGCGTGGCGCAGCGTGTGGGGCGACATTGGTTTGGCGAGACCCGCCAGCAGCGCGTAACGCTTCAATAGATGCCAGAACGCCTGGCGCGTCATCGCGGCGCCGCGGCTGGTGACGAACATCGCATCGGCCGCGCGCTTGTCGAGTATCTGCGGCCGCCCTTCCTGCAGATAGCGCTTGATCCAGTTCAGCGCTTCCTCGCCCAGCGGCACCAGCCTTTCTTTCGCGCCTTTACCGACTATGCGCACGACACCCATGTCTTGGCTGACTTGCGCGACCTTCAGCGTCACGAGTTCGGACACGCGCAGCCCGCTCGCATACAAAGTCTCGAGCATGGCGCGGTCACGCAGTCCCAGCGGGTCTTTGACGTTGGGCGCGGCAAGCAGCTTCTCGACCTCCTGCTCGGTCAGCGTCTTGGGCAGGCCGCGCGGCAACTTGGGCGTGTCGATGTTCAGCGTGGGGTCGGTCGTGATCTTGCCCTGGCGCAGCGCGTATTGATAATAGCGTTTGAGGCTCGACAGCAGGCGGCTGGTGCTCGTGGCCTTGGCTTTGCCGGCGACGCGATGCGCAATGTACGTAAGCAGATCGCCGTGATTGGCGGCGAGCATGGCCTTGCCCTGCGTTTTATCCAGCCAGGCTGCGAACTGCGTCAGATCGAGACGATAGCTGGCCAGCGTGTTGCGCGACAGGCCGTCTTCGAGCCACAGCGCATCGCAAAATTCATCGAGCCTGTTGTCATCCGGCATTTTCGTGCTTCAACAACCATTGTTTAATCTGTATCGGTTCGCCGCCGCGCGCGTGCATGAAGCCGCCTATGCCGCCGCTCGCGACCACGCGATGGCAGGGAATCACCAGCGGCAGGCGGTTCGCGCCGCACGCGCCGCCGACCGGGCGCGGCGCGCTTTTCAGCTTCTTCGCCACGTCCATATAGGTCAACGTTTTGCCGCTGGGGATGGCGTGGATCGCCTTCCACACACGTTGCTGGAACGCGGTGCCGCGGAATTCGAACGGCAAATCGAATTGAAACCCGGGATCGGCCAGATATCTTTCAAGCTGGCGGCAGACTTTCGCGGCGAGCTTGTTGGTCGGCTCTAGAGTCGCCACACCGCGCGGTAAATATTCAATGCGTGTTACGAGGTCGCCGGCGGCGCGGATGCCGAGCACCGCAAAAGGTGTGAAGAACTTGGCGTCGAACAGTTCGCCGGGTGCTGCGCGCTCAATCTTGATGCGGCTGTTCAATAGTCCCGGGATATTGACGCCATCACGCGGCAGCATGCGCTCCGCCTTTGCGCAGCTTTTGCAGGATGATGACGATCACGATCAGCCCGACGCCGATGTAATCGAGCATCGCCTTCGGATAGACGAGCGCCAAGCCGGCAATGATCAGCAGCCAGCGTTCGGGCGAGGTGGTCTTCTTGAACAACCACCCCTGAACGCCGGCGGCCAGCGCCGCGATGCCTATCATTGCCGTCACGCTGACCACCGCGATCTCGCCCCACGGTGCAACGGCGAGTTTCTTGAACGAACCCATCAGCAGCAGGCCAAGCCCCGCCGGATCGAGCACGAACATGAAGGGCACCAGGAAGGCCGGCATCGTGTACTTCCACGACTGCAACGTCGTCTTGTACGGGTCGCCGCCGGTAATGGCGGCCGCGGCAAACGGCGACAGCGCGGTCGGCGGCGAGACTTCGGACAGCACGGCGTAATAAAAGATGAACATGTGCGCAGCATAGTCGGCAACGCCCAACTGCATCAATGCCGGCGCCGCGATGACGGCGCAAATGATGTAGCTCGCAGTGACGGGCACGGCCAGGCCGACGATCCACACGATCAACGAAGTCATCACCGCGGTCAGCAGCAGCTTCACGTCATGCAACAGACTCGCCGTCTGCTCGACGCCCACTGCTCCCAGTGCGCTCATGATGAGGCTGGTGCCCGAATCCGCGTACTGCAGCACGATGGAACTGAATTTGAGGCCGAGGCCCGTCAGCGTCACCACGCCGACTATCAGGCCCGCCGCGGCACACGTCGCGCCCACGCTCAGCATGCCGACCGAGCCCGCTTCGAGCGCCTTGATGAGGCCGGAATTCCACAGCCCAGCGCCCAGCGGTTTTTTACCGCGCAGCACATCGTAAGGAATAAGCGCGCAATCGACGTGCAGGAAGCTGCTCGCGAACGCGACCACGGTCGCCCAGAACACCGACACGGCGGGCGAGAACCCGATCACCATGAAGAAAATGATGGCGACCAGCGAGAGGAAATGAAACCAGTAATTGCGCGTCAGCATGCCGATGGTCGCGTGCTTGTCGATGACGACATTGGGCATGCCGAACTTGCGCGCGTCGATTTCGACCATCAGGAACAGCGCGAAGTAATACAAGAGCGTCGGTATCGTCGCCATCAATATGACGTCGAGATACGAGATATTGAGGAACTGCGCGATGAGGAACGCCGCGGCGCCCAGCACCGGCGGCGAGATGATGGCGCCAAGGCCGCCCGCGGCGAGCAATCCGCCTGCGGCGTCTTTGCCGTAACCCGCTTTCACCAGCATCGGATAAGCGACCGTGCCCAGCGTCACCGTGGTCGCAACGCCGCTGCCCGACGGCCCACCCAGCAGGAAGGATGCGAGCACGATGGTGCGCCCGGCGCCGGTCGGTTTGCCGCCCATTGCCGCGAATGAAAAGTCGATGAAGAATTTTCCGGCGCCCGAATACTGCAGGAAGGCGCCGTAGATCGTGAACAGGATGATCAGCGACGACGACACGTCGATGGCGACACCGAAGATGCCTTCGAGCGTCATGTACATATGGCCGACGATGCGGCCGGTGTCCATGCCGTAGTGCGTCCACGGCGGCGGCAGGTACTGGCCGACCACCGCATACGCGAGGAAGCCGATACAGATTGCCGGCATGATCCAGCCCGAAGTACGGCGCGCCGCCTCCAGCACCAAAAGGATCAGGGCGATGCCGAGGATCTTGTCCCACATATTGGGGTCGATCGCGCGCTCGAGGAACGCGTCGCCGCCGAACAGCATGTTGCAAACGATCACCAGCGAAAAGAACGCCGCCAGCCAGTCCCACCAGCAGATGCGATGGCGAAAACGCTTCGCCACCGGGAACAGCAGAAAACCGAGGAACAGGATAAAAGCAACGTGGATGCCGCGCAGCACGTGCGTCGGCATAATGCCGTAGGCGGCATACAGGTGGAAGATCGACATGATCACCGCCAGCGCGGTGGCCATTATGCCCAGCGCGCCCGGCAGCTTGTTGATCGCGCCTTCTTCCTCTTCGATGTACTGCTCGGCCTTTTTGATTGCTTCGGCCGAAACGACGGGGTCGTCGTGGCGCGGTTGCTGCGTGTTATCGCTCATGTTCTCCGCCCACGAAGGATGAAGGATGAAGGCGGAAGGATGAACAGAGCACCAGAGCCTGGCGCTTGAGAATTCATCCTTCAACCTTACGTCTTGCGATTAATTAATCTTGACGCCTTTTTCGGCAAAGTATTTCGCCGCGCCCGGATGGAACGGCACCACTGCCGCGCCCGGGGTCTGATACTTGTAGTCGAAGTTTCTTGCTTCGGCGTGCACGCGGATCATGTCTTCCTTGCGCTCGAACACCGTCTTGACGATGTCGTAGGCGAGCTGGTCGCTCATCCTTTCGTCGGCCAGCAGCACGTTCCACACCGTCGTGATCTGGTTGGCGGTCTCCTGGCCCGGATACGACTTGGCGGGGATCACGTCTTTCACATAGAGCGGGCCGTATTTCTTGACCATGGTCTCCTGCGCTTCCGAGTGATCGATCAGCCGCAGCTTGAGTCCGGGGGTGGCGCCCAGATCGGTGACCGCCGGGGTCGGTATGCCGCCCACCCAGAAAAACGCGTCGAGCTTGCGGTCCTTGATCGCTTCAGCCGATTTGCCCGGGTCGAGACGTTCGCGCGTGAAGTCTTTCTCCGGATCGATGCCGTACGCTTCGAGCACGCGGTACGCCATGATCTGCGTCGCACTGTTCGGCGCGCCAGTGGAAACGCGCTTGCCTTTCAGGTCCGACATCTTGGTGATGCCGGTGCCGTCTACCGTCACGATATGCATGCGGTTCGGATACAACACCATCAGCGCGCGCACGTTCACAGGTTTCTGGAATTTGCCCTGACCCTTGTAAGCATCCCAGCTTGCGTCCGCCATCGAGAACACGACGTCCGCTTTGCCCTGACCCATCAACAGCAGATTGGCCATCGAGCCGTCTGTAGTGCCGGCTGTGGCGTTGAGGTTGGGAACGTACTTTGTCAGCACATCGGCAAGACCGCCGCCCAGCGGGTAGTAAACGCCGGCGGTAGGGCCGCTCGCCACGAAAATATTGACCTTGCCTTGTGCGTAGGCTGAAACCGCGCACAACACACCGGCCATGATTGCGAGAACTCTGAACAGTCGTTGCATAACTCCTCCTTCTTATGGGTTTACCTGCGGGTGCCATGATACGGGGTCGGCATCAGCCCGCCAAGCATCCTGAAGGACGCCCCTTGATTACCCGTCATACCCGCGCGGGCGGGCATCCAGAAACGGTTACGCTTCCTGGGTTCCCGCCTGCGCGGGAACAACGAAATTGGGGGCTTTCAAACCTTGTTTAGGCTATTTCGCGAAGAGCTTGCTCGGATCTTTGAAAGCCTTGAATTCGATCGCGTTGCCCGACGGATCCAGAAAAAACATCGCCGCCTGCTCG
Source organism: Betaproteobacteria bacterium (assembly GCA_947474275.1). Lineage (GTDB taxonomy): Bacteria > Pseudomonadota > Gammaproteobacteria > Burkholderiales > SG8-41 > PALSA-1004. The sequence goes on along the minus strand of CANJHY010000014.1, from coordinate 22,460 downwards.
CCGATGGTGCCCTGGAAGCGAAATTGCGGCTCAATCACGAATTGAACCTTGGCGGCGAGCAGTTTGTCGCGCATTTTCTCCCAGTCCGGCAGCGGCAAGACCAGGCCGAAATGGCGCACCGGCACATCGTCGCCGTCAACCGGACTCGTGATGCGCTTGCGCGCCTCGCCCGGCACGCGATAGGCGACTATCTGGTGGCCATAGAAATTGAAGTCCACCCAGTGCTCGTCCGAACGCCCTTCAGTGCAACCGAGGACATCGCAGTAAAACGCGCGGGCCTCCTTGAGATCGTCGACCGGAAATGCGAGATGAAACGAAGAAAGAGTCATGGCTGCACGCTCTACGCGCCCGAGTAAGAGAGAAGCGTAATTTTACAACGGCAAATCGCTTGCGGCGCGATATGCAACCGTGCGGACCAGCCGAATGCGCGAAACTCGACCAGAAGTTTGAAAACGCTCTCGCCGAAGAAGGTTTGGTGCAGGAGCTTGAAGCATGGCACAAATACTGAGGGGCGAAATCCGCTAGCCCGCGCACGCACCAACACCGGGCCGAGTCTGGGTCTGACGAAAATGCACATCGCAACTGCCCGCGCCGCGCTTTCCGGGCAGGGCTTCGTCTGCGAACAAGACTATAGGCGATACGCAGACGCTCCTCATATATCCGTCGAATGCACACACGCGGTGCCGGGAATTGCCTGCAAAGACAATGAGCATGTAGCGCTTGAATACCGGCCGGAATCCGGCCTCGTTGATAGAGTCACCACAAGGCGCGCCAATAACTGCCTTTAAGAAGCAGAGCATAAGGGGGAGATGTTGACAGTCCGCTACGCGCGCCCATCGCGCTGATTTGTTGAGGTATGCTGGCGGCCCCGCCACGAAAAGGAAGTGCTGTGTTTAAGAATTATTCTGCCGGCACACAATTACTGCCGGCTTTAGCATTCGGGATCTCCGTTCTCGCCACTGCTGTTGCGCCCGCTTCCGCTGAAGCGCAGGCCTACCCTTCCCGGCCGCTGCGTTTTATCGTGCCTTTCCCGCCCGGCGGCAGCACGGACATCTACGCGCGCATCATCGGGCCGCGTCTCGCGGATGCGCTGCGACAACAGGTCGTCATCGACAACCGTCCGGGCGCCGGCGGCGCGCTTGGCGCCGATCTCGCGGCGAAAGCGCCGCCCGACGGCTATACGATATGGCTCGGGCAAACCAACAACCTAGCCATCGGCCCCGCGATGCGCACGAAAAACAGCTACGACCCGGTGCGAGATTTTTCGCCGATCACGCTGCTCATGCAGGCGCCGCAGGTGATGGTGGTCAACGCCGGTTCGCCGATCACTTCCATCAAGGAACTGATCGCCGCCGCGAAAAGCAAACCGGGCACACTCACGTTCGCATCGGCCGGCATCGGCAGCTCAGGCCACGTCGCCGGCGAACTCCTTAACCAGGCGGCGGGCGTCAATATCACGCATGTGCCGTACAAAGGCGCATCGCCCGCGATGATCGACTTGCGCGGCGGCCGCGTCACCTTCCTCGCGACTTCGCTCGCTTCGGCGGCGCAATTCGTGAAAGACGGCAAGATCAAGGGGATCGCGACCACCGGCCTGAAGCGCGCCCGCCTGATGCCCGACGTGCCGACGGTTGCCGAGTCGGGCGTGCCCGGCTTCGAAGTGGCATCGTGGCACGGCATGCTAGCGCCGGCCAAAGTGCCGCGCGAGATCATCGCCCGGCTCAATCGCGAAATCGTCGCGATACTCGATAAACCCGAAGTCAGGGACGCACTGCTGTCGGAAGGCGGCGACATCACGCCCGGCACGCCCGAGGAATTCGCCGTATTCCTGAAGAGCGAAGCGCAGAAATGGGCGAAGGTCATCAAGCAGGCAGGCATTACGGCCGAGTAAGCAGAAACGCCGAAGAGCTTTACCCATCCCCTCCGCGGCCCTCCCCTTGTCCCACAAGGGGACTTCCTGCGGGGCGAAGGGGCGGGAGAATTCACCAACGAGCAATCCACATTAAATCTACGAACTGGAATACGATGACAACCGCTTCAGAAAATCTGCCGCTCACCGGCGTCCGCATCCTCGAATTCGGCCACACGGTGATGGGCCCTTCGTGCAGCATGGTGCTCGCCGACCTCGGCGCCGACGTGATCAAGATCGAGCCGCCCGAAGGCGACCGCACGCGCGCCAATGTCGGCTTCGGCTCCGCGCTGTTTCCGGTTTTCAACCGCAACAAGCGCAGCCTGTCGATCGACATCAAGTCGGACGCCGGCAAGGCCGTCATCCACAAGATCATCGTGGGCGCCGACGCGCTGATCGAAAACTTCGCCTACGGCACGATGGATCGCCTCGGTCTCGGCTACGAAGCGCTCTCGGCAAAATATCCGCGGCTGATCTACTGCGGGCTCAAAGGCTTTCTCAGCGGCCCGTATGAAAAGCGCGCAGCACTCGATGAAATCGTCCAGTTCATGGGCGGACTTGCTTACATGACCGGACCCAGCGGCATGCCGCTGCGCGCGGGCGCGTCGGTCGTCGACATCATGGGCGGCATGTTCGGCGCGCTCGGCATCATGGCGGCTCTTCGCGAACGCGAGCACACGGGCCGCGGCCAGTTGGTGCAAAGCTCGTTGTTCGAATCGACCGCATTCCTCGTCGCGCAGCACATGGGACAGGAAGCGCTCACCGGCAAGGCGCCGCCGCCGATGCCGGAGAAAGCGAGTTCGTGGGCGGTTTACGACCCGTTCCAGACGGCCGACGGCAAGACGGTGTTCGTCGGCATCACCAGCGACAACCACTGGCGCGCCTTCTGCACGGGGTTCGGCGTCGAAGAACTGCTCGACGACCCGGCGTTGAAGAGCAATCCCCAGCGCGCGCAGCAACGCGCCAAGATCATGCCTATCGTTACCGCGAAATTCGCCGCGGAGTCTTTCGAGTCACTGGTGGCCAAGCTCGAGAAACTCAAGTTGCCTTTCGGTCCGCTGGCAAAACCCGGCGACCTGTTCGACGACAAGCAATTGAACCACGACGGACGCATGCTCGACGTGCTGCTGCCGACCGGCAAGCGCGCGAAGCTGCCGGGGCTGCCGCTTGAAATGGGCGGCCGCAAAACCCGCGTTCGCCAGCAACCGCCGACGATGGGCGAGCACACGCGCGCAGTGCTTGCCGAAGCGGGCTATACGGACGTGCAGATCAACGAGTTGATTGCGCAGAAAATCGTAATCGCCGCCGGCACCGCTTAAACAATACGGTCGAGGAGAAGAGCCTTGAATGCAAAAGTCGTCCTATACAGTGCCGTCGGCGAAGAGCTGACTCATTACGACGTTGACGTCGATGCGCTGACGCTCACGAAGCGCAAAACCATCAACGTGCCCGCGGTGGTTCAGTACGCATGGCCGCATCCGTCGAAAAAACATCTGTACGTGGCAACCAGCAACCGCGGCAAAGGCATGAAGGCTGACCTTAATCAAGTCAGCGCGCTGCACATCGATCCGGCGAACGGCGAACTCGCGTTCCACGGCGAATCCGTGCCTCTTCGCGCACGCGCGGTGCATATTTGCCTGACCGCCGACGCAACCCATCTGCTGAGCGGCCACAACCTGCCGCAGGCCAGTATCACCGTCAACAAGATCAACGCAGACGGCGGCATCGGGCCCGAGGTCAAACAGCCGGATGGACTCGCGTTCGGCATTTATCCGCACCAGGTGATGGCCGCCCCCTCCACCGGCACCGTCATGCTGATCGACCGCGGCAACGATGCCGAGAATGACAAACCCGAAGACCCCGGCGCCCTGCGGCTGTTTCGCATCAAGGACGGCGTGCTGTCCAACCTCGCGGCGATCGCGCCCAACGGCGGTTACGGCTTCGGCCCGCGTCATCTCGATTTCCATCTGACGCAACCGTGGGTCTATGTTTCACTCGAAAGGCAGGACAAGCTCTACATGTACCGCATGCAGGGCGACAGCATCGAATCCGAAGCGGCGTACAAGCGGGATACGTTGATGGACCCGGCCAACGTCAAGCCGCGCCAGCTCGCCGGCACGATACATGTGCATCCCAACGGCCGCTTCGTCTATCTCATCAACCGCTCAGACTCAACTGTCGAGTACAAAGGCAAAAAGGTGTTCGGCGGCGGCGACAACAGCATCGCCGTTTATGCCATCGACCAGGCAACCGGCGAACCGACGTTGATACAACATGCCAACACGCATGCCTATCACTCGCGCACTTTCGCCATCGATCCCAGCGGGCGCATGATGGTGGTGGCGAGCAACACGCCGACCGACATACGCTCGGGCGACGAAATCGTCACCGTGCCGGCGACATTGTCAGTAATGAAGGTCGGCGCCGATGGCAAGCTCGAATTCGTGCGCAAGTACGATGTCGAAACCAACGGCAAGATCCACTACTGGATGGGAATGTTCGGCTTGAACTGACAGCAGGTGAGTTCTACGCCGGCGGCACGACGGCCGAACCTTCCTGGACCAACTGCGCAATCTCCGCATCCGAATAACCGAGCTGCTCTAGGACCTCTCTGGTGTGCTCGGCAAACTGCGGCGCATGCCGACCCGCCTCCAGCGCGTGCGACGGCCAGCGTGTGGGCGTCGTCAGGCCGACGACTTTCCCCTCGCTTGGATGGTCTGACCGGTTGAAGAATCTAACCGCCTGCAGATGCGGATCGTCAATAAGGTCGTCAAGACTGTAAAGCGGCGCGCACGGAATATCGGCTTCCGACAACTTTGCCAGCCATTCCTCGCTGGTGCGCTTCGCCATTTGCGCGGCGACAAACGCGTTCATTGCTTCCACGTGCTGGGAACGCTCCTTCTGCGTCGCGAAATCCGGATTTCTGGATTCCCCCGCCTCTTCGAGAATGCGAAAGAAGCTTTCCCATTGCTTGTCGTTATATATCAGCACGCAAACATAACCATCACGTGTCCTGAACGGACGCCGTTCGGCGGACAGTACCCGCCCGTAACCGGATGGGCCCAGCGGCGGCTCGAATGTGCGGCCGCCCATATGGTCGCCAAGCAGCATTTCCGCGACGGCTTCGAACATGGGGACTTCGACAGCCTGGCCTTTGCCGGTCGCCGTGCGTTCGAACAATGCCGCCATCACGCTGTAAACAACATGCAAGCCCACAATGCGGTCAAACAAAGTCGCCGGAACATAGCGCGGCTCTCCGCCACCCGCTTTCGACATCAGCCACGGCAGCGCCACCATGCCTTGTATCAAATCATCGTACGCGGGCCTTGCCGCATACGGCCCTTGCTGAGAAAAACCGTAAGCGCCGACATAAATGAGTCGGGGATTCATTGCCGACACTTCCTTGTAACCCAAACCCAGGCGCTGCATCGCCTGCGGCCTAACGTTGTAAACCAGGACATCGGCGCCTTCAATTAACCGGATCAGCGCGGCGCGTCCGGTCGGCTGCTTTAAATTCAGCACCACGCTGCGCTTGCCGCGATTCAGATGCAGGAAGCGGTCGCTCATCATCGGGGTACGCATCATCCCGCCGTGCCGCGTATTATCGCCGGCCGGGGATTCGACTTTTATTACGTCGGCGCCAAGCGCCGCGAGTATCTGCGTTGCGTACGGCCCCATGACGACGGTCGTCATATCAACAACTTTGACGCCTTTCAGCGGGCCACTGTTGCTGGTCCAAGGTGTTTTCATTTCGTTTTGCATATGCGTTCGCTATTTCATTTGCTATTGGCTGAAACCGCGACGACGGACACTTAATCCACCCGTGCGCCGGAAATCCGGACCGCTTCAGCCCAGCGGGCCGCTTCGCGCTTTAAAAATGCACTGAAAGCGGCAGGATCGCTCCCCACGGGATTGCCGCCCAGCGACTCAAAACGTTGCCTGATGTCCGGGGACTGCAGCACGCGCGCCGTCTCCGAGTACAGACGCGAAATAACCGGTTGCGGTGTCTTCACCGGAACGACAATTCCATACCACGAGGAGACTTCAAAACCCTTCAATCCCGCCTGGCCCATGGTCGGCACGTCGGGCAACAGGGGCGAGCGTACGGAATCGGCGATGCCGAGAGTCCGCAACCGGCCCGACTTGATATACGGCAACGATGCGACCGTCGTCGTAAACAGCATGGCAACCTGGCCGGAGATGAGATCGGTCAACGCCTGCGGCGTACCTTTGTAGGGAATATGCGCAAGATCTATTCCTGCCTGCGACTTGAAGAGTTCCGAAGCCAGATGCGCAATACTGCCGTTGCCGGCGGACGCATAACTGATGCGTCCCGGCGCGTTTTTTGCAGCAAGGATAAAGTCGCCCAGCGATTTCGCGGGCAGTCCCGCGTAAACCGCGAGCACGAGCGGAACCGAGGCAATTTGCGTCACCGCCGAAAAATCCCGCGATGGATCGTACGAATTCCGCGGCCTCAGTGCAAGGTCGATCGCATTGGGTCCGGTATTGGCCAATAGCAGCGTGTAACCGTCGGGCAATGCTCGCGCTGCGATCTCGGCGCCCATGGAACCGCCGCCGCCGGGACGGTTGTCGATCACGACCTGCTGTGACAGGTTCTGGCCCAGCTTTTCGCCGACGACGCGCGCGAAGATATCGTTGGCTCCGCCGGCGGGGAACGGCACGACAAACCGGATAGGCCGGTCGGGGTACTGACCGGATGCCGCCGGTGCCATCGTCGGCAATATCGAGAGTACGCCGAGCACGGCAAAACGGGCTAAAAGAAATACGCTGTTTGTCTCTGTCATTGTGTCGTCACGGTAATCGCGCCGCGGCAGGCGTTCGAATGATTTTGTCACCACGCTTGCGGAATCAATGCGACATCCGGCACGGTCTCGAGCGAGCGTATTTCTTCAAGCGTGCGCTTCAGGCGATCCGCCCCGGCAACGCTCGCGGCAGTGGTGAGAAATTTTGCTTCTATCTCATCATCGCTCAAGGGCCTGTCGATGCCGCCCTGCGCGTGCTCGATCTTCAGACGAATCCTGGCGCCATCCGTACATTCCACCTGCAACTCACACTGCGCCGGGCCGATGCGCGCATCCGCCACGAACTTCAGTTTTTTGCGCAGTGCCGCGAGCAGCGGATCCCTCACCCGCTCATCCGTGTACTGGGGCAATGCCGCGGCGCCGTCCGCCAAAGCAACAGCCGCCGAATGCTGGACACTGAATTTGCCTTCCGCACCCGTGGCGGGCTCATCCACGTTGGCCGTATCCAGCAGGGCGGGGTAAACCGTGCACACGGCCTGGCGAAGGCGCGCGGGCGTCACGCCGTGGTCGCGCTGCAGTGAGAGAAAAGCATCCACCACGGCATGGTGCTTCAGACAACAGGGATAGGGCTTATAGGTGTTACGCAACAGCTCGTAATTTTCAAAACGATCCCGCACGGCCAGCGTCAGGTCGAACTTCGATGCCGTCAGCGCGACAAAACCCAGCGGCGCTTCCAGCGCCACCAGCGAACTAGTAACACCTTCCTTGCTCAACAATGCGGACAAGACGCCGTTCATCGACGCCTTGCCGACCTGGAACGGCTTGGACATCGTGCCCAGCATCTGACGTGTGCCGCCGGCCTGGGCTGCGGCAAGGCCGAATGCGTTGCGCATGCCGTGTTCATCCAGGCCAAGCAGCCTTCCCGCGGCGGCCGTAGCGGCAAATGTGCCTACGGTTGCGGTGCCCTGCCAGCCTTTGAGATAGAGGGCCGGATATACCGCGCGCGCGATTCGCGCGCCGACTTCCCAGCCGACGACGAAAGCCGTGAGCAATTCCCTGCCCGTGCAATGCAGCGTCTCGCCCAGTGCCCAGACCGCCGGCGCCACCGGCACGGTGCCGTGATAAAAAAAATCGGCATGCGTGTCATCAAAATCGAGCGCGTGCATCGCAATCCCGTTCAGCAATGTGGCGGACAACAGGTCGAGCTTTCGATCGTGCCCCACCAGATGCGCCTCGGCCTTGCCGCCGCGCGCAGCATAGACCTTCAATGTTTTTTCGGCCACGGGGTCGCGGCTGCCTGCATAAGCCACTCCCAGGCAATCGACGAGCGCCCGCTTGGCCTCCTGCACGACCTTGGACGGCATGTGCTCCCAGCGCAAATCGACGGCAAAGCCGGCCAGGATGCGGGTGGCTTCCACGGGAGCGGAGGGAGGTACCGGTTGCAGCATTGACGACATCATCGCGTCCTGTCGGAAAAAGCATTCATGGGTAATATCAATGCGCCGATGGCGTATAGGGTCCCGGGATGCCGAGGCACGCACAGGTACGGGCCAGTTCGTTGGTCATGATCATCAATCCCTCGTCCAGCCCTTTGCCGGGTTTTGCCAGCATGCGCCACACGCCGAGAGCCAATCCGACGTGCGTCGATACGCGCGCGGAAATATCGGTCTCGTTGACGCTGCCGCCCAGGTAATCGAGGACGCCATGGCGCTGACAGGCCTGCACCGCTTCAATCGTGCTCAACAGATTGCCGTTGTCCGGCATCTTGATCTGAATCGCATGCGCGGCCTGATCGGCTGCGAACTCCGCCACCCGGCCCGGAGAGTTGGCCCACTCGTCCGCGATCAGGCGGCAGCCCAGGCCGCCGCTGTCGAATCTTCTGCGGAGTTTCTGCATGTTCTCGCGCGCCTCGCTGCCGCTTGCAGCCAGCAGCGGGTCTTCGAAATAGACCTGGTATGGGCTGGCAAGATCGCTGATCCTGCCCAGAAAATCGCACACGGCGTCCATGTCGTTGTCAAGCAGGCGCCCCAGCATCGAATGGAAATCGATATGCAGGTCCGGCTTGTAACCTTCGCCGCCGTACTTCCTGATGCGGCCGAGCATCCATGTCACATATTCCGGTAGGCTGTCCACTTCTTCTTTCCGCTGTATCCCGCAATGGGGAAACATGGCCACCCGGCGGGCGATCACTTTGTCGACATTGGTACGCGGGTCTCCCTCGCAGACGGTGGCAAACCCGGGAACTGCAGTGGCTTTGGGCCGGTTGAACTCGGACTGGATGACTTCCGTCATCGTAGTGCCGCTGGCGTGCGCCGCGGCCGCCAGCAATGCCTGGGAAAAACCATAAGCCACCGGCAGCGCAATGCCGGGCGCCGCCGGCTCTTCCAGCACAGCGGCGGCGGTGCGGAACGACGAAAAAATTTTGCGCTCGAAGAGTTTCTTCAGCAGTTTTTCCACCGCTGGAATGTTTTCATGCCTCAACGGCAAAGGCCGGTCCGCGTACGCGATGTCGACGACCGTGACACAGTCGCCTGTGACTATTTCACCGTCGCCCAGCCGCAGCAGCACGCAATAGCTGTACGCCGGCTCCCTGACCTCGCGAAACGCGGGAGACAGCGGCTTGTCTGCGAAAAAAAAACCGTCCCTTTTTGCGCCGGTCTGCACCGCGGGCTGATCCTGGATCCAGTAACCGGCGATACCCGGCACCAGCGTAACTTCGGCGATTTCGAATTGCACGTTCGGCCTCTCCTAAATATCGTCGATGCGCAGCGGAAACAAGGGCTCCAGCGCCTGCGTCTGCATGACGTGATAAATATTGAACCGGTAGGCGGTGCCGGCGGACACCTCGGGCGGAGTAAAAGGAAACGCAATATTCCCCGACGTCGATAAACGGCCCGGAAATCCATGGTGCAGCAGGTACTGCTTGGCAACCGTGGAAATCGCTTTCGCGTGATCGGCCGAATCCGCGATAAATTCACCCATGATGAAAACCTCGCGCGGCAGCGGGTCGGGCAATTCGGGCCAGGGGAATACGCCGTCGATGCCATAGACGCGCCAGATAACCTGATATGGCGTGCTGTCGGGCATGACGGCGCGGACGTTTTTCTCGACATCCTGCAGAATCTGGCGGACGCCGGCAATGACGCGGGGATCGGCTGATCCGCACAACAGCACGGCGCGTTCGCCGACGCGCGCCGCGCCTTCGATCTTGACCGTCAACTGTGCGCTGGGCTGCCAGCGCGAACCCGTGACGCGGGTACGATGTTCGTCGACTGCCTCATAGCACGCGTCGCCGATGTAAAGCGCTCCTTCAGGTTCGAAGACGACATTCGGGTCTGCTTGTTCATACAGACTGTGCGCGGCGACCGACATGGGCGTTGCGTGCCGCGCGGGATTCATGCTGTCGATAATGAATCCGTCTTCATCCAGCGTCGCCAGGACCGCATCGCGGCCTCCGGGAACGCAGCATAGCGACGTGCATTCGACTATCCTCGCCATGTGCATTGCTAGCCCGACCGGGTAGCCCAGCATCATGGGAATCGTCGCGAAAATCGCCGTATCGCATGCGCGGCCGGCAATCACCACATCGGCCCCTGCTTCGAGCGCGCGGGCGAAAGCCTCCATCCCCATCTGCCCGACAATATGCGCGGCGCCGTCGACTTCACGCTCATCAAGCGGTGAAATTTCGCCGAGGGGCTCGACCGCGCCGGCGCGGATTGCCGTCTTGATCAGCTCGCGCGGAATATCCGCGGCAATCGAAACCAGCCTGAAGTGCAACCCCAGGTCACGAGAAACCTCGCGCACCAGATCGAGCGTGGCATCAAGATGCGGTGCCGCCCCTGCCGTGCCCGCCGTGCCTATCAGCAAAGGCACGTTCAGCCTGCGCGCACCTGCCAGGATTTTGGCAAGGTCGAGACGGGTCATCATCTCGGACTGCGCCATCCTGCCACTGCCCAGATAATAGGGGCCCGGATCCGTCGAACCCATGTCGGCGCCGATCATATGCGGATCCCGCGCGAGCCCGGTATTGAAAGCGAGTTCGGGTATGCCATAGCCGACCTGTCCCGATGCCGCGAGTATGCGCAGCGGCTGCAACCCAGAACCGGTGACCGTACGCGCGCGCAGCCGCTCGATTGCTGTCACAGATCCCCCTGCCCTGGCGCCGTTCCGCCGGGTCGTCCGAAAATTTCCCGGGCGTGAAGACGCTGCCCTGACAGAACAGACGCAAATCCTGCTGCTGACGACGTCTGCATTTAACTCTCGGGACGCAACGCGCCCACCGCGATCAGCTTGCGCAACTGCTCGACTTCCCGGTTGACGAATTTTGCGAAATCCGCCGGCGCGCCGCCCGTTACTTCAAAACCAAGTTCGTCGTAGTGCTTGCGGACGTCGGGTATCCGCAGGATCCTGTTGATCTCCGTATTGAGCCTGCCGACAATCTCGCGCTCCATTTTCAGCGGCCCGGAAATTCCGTACCACGACAGCGCCTCGGCATCCTTAATGCCGCTTTCCGTGAGCGTCGGTACGTTCGGCATGATGGCCAGGCGCTTCATGCTGGCGACGCCGATTACCTTCATGCGGCCGGCTTTTATCTGCGTCTCCGCGGAAAGGGTGCTCGCGTACATCAATTGAATGCGGCCGCCGATCAGGTCCGGGAACGCAGGGCCGGACCCTTTATAAGCCACGTGCGTGGAATCGGTCCTCGTAGCCATTTTGAACAGCATCTGGCCGATGTGCGTGCTACTGGCGTAACCGGAGGACCCCCAGTTGACTTTGCCCGGGTTCGCATTCAGGTACGCGAGCAGCTCGGCGGGATTATTCGGCGCGAACGCGGGATTGGCGACCAGGATAAGCGGCATGTAACCCAGAAAAACGATGGGCGTGAATTCGGTTACTTTATAAGGTGTGCTTTTTGTCAACAGCGGACCGCCCACGCTGGGGCCCGGATTCGCCAGGAGCAGCGTATATCCATCAGGGATCGCCTTGACGACTATATCGCCTCCGATCAATCCACCAGCTCCGGGACGATTGTCCAGCACGAACTGCTCCCCCAGCACCTCGAAGAGCTTCGCGGTAATGATCCGCATGACTACGTCGGAAGAGCCACCTGGCGCGAACGGCACAATCAGGCGCACCGGCTTGTTCGGATAACGGGATGCGGAATCGCCCGCAGCCGCTGAAACCGTCTGTCCGGAAATCAGCATCAGCCCCAAGAGCCGAACTAGGACATGCATCACAACCTTACTCCTCCAACAGAATTTTCCAGAGCAACCGGGCGGCTGGAATCCGCTGCAAAGCGAACTGACGCGACCCCCGCCAGCCCCGCATGCGCGTATGAAGCGCATGTCCAGTTTATCGGCTCGTATCATACGTCCGAACCCCTTATGCCTACAAAGACCATATTTGCAGACTACATACGAAATTCGTATACTTAAAAACATGAACCTGCGGCAGCTTCGTTTCATCTGCGAGATCATAGAGCACGACCTGAACATATCCGCAGCGGCGGCGACGCTGCACACGTCGCAGCCCAGTGTGAGCCGCCAGATCCGCGGCCTCGAAGATGAACTGGGCTTGACCATTTTCCGCCGGTCAAAACGGCGGATATTCGGTCTGACGCCGGCCGGGATCGAAATAGCCAAGGTCGCGCGCAGCATTTCCAGGCAGGCCCTCGACCTGAAACGCATCAGGCAGGACTTCACCGCCCCCGGCAAGGGAGACCTAACGATTGCGGCGTCACATACGTATGCCCGTTACATACTGCCCGCCATCATCGAGAGTTTCGTCAAAACCCATCCAGCCGTACGCGTCGTCTTGAGACAGGGCGATCCGGCAAGTATTGCGCAGCTGGTTCGAATCGGCGAAGCCGATCTGCTGATATCCGCGAAGCCATTTCAACAGATACCCGGCGTATTGTTCCTGCCGTGCCGCCGCGTTCACAGGATTCTGCTGGTTCCCAGGCAACATGCCATTTGCCGCGCCAAACAGCTGACCCTCGCCGCCCTCGCCAAGTACCCGCTCATTACTTACGACAAGAGTTTCGAAGCGCATGCTCAGATTACGGATGCTTTTGGCAAGGCCAGGCTGACGCCCAACATAGTCCTGACGGCAAGCGACGTCGACGTGATGAAAACCTACGTCAAGCGCGGCATGGGCCTTGCGATTGTCGCCTCGATCGCCTACGACTCTATCGAAGACCGCTCCCTGCAGGCAATCGATGCACGGCACCTGTTCGCGTCGAACATGGTCAACATCGGGATCCGCAAGGAAGGCTATATCCCTGCCTGCTTACACGACTTCATTTCTTTGTTTGCGCCGAAACTGACCCCCGCGGTCATTGACAGGGCGATGTTTGAGTCCGCGCAGGAAATCAAATGAGAGTGACTGCAGCGTCTTGATTACGCGTTGCGGCTTTGCCAGTCCGTGACGACCGCATCGCCGCTCCCGACCCTTTATCCGTTCAGGTTTTAATCTAATTGCCTGAGCAGCGCGTCAGAGACTTCGATACCGTTCGCGCGCGCGGCGGCAACCAGCTTGTGCCGCCGCTCGCCGGGCAGGCGCACGCCTTCGTCTTCCAGCATCGCCGCTATCAGCGTTTCGATGCGCTCTTCGTAAGCTGAGCTGCCAGCCAGCGCGCCAGGGTCGATTGCAAGCAGGGCGTGGCCGATGGAAGCGGGCCGGCCCGGCTCGAAGAATGAATCGTTCTCGAAACCGAATTGCGCGCCGGTCAGCGCGCAGCACAGCAATTCGACCATCAGCGCCAGCAGCACGCCTTTGACACCGCCGATTGCGGCCATGCTGCCGGTGAGCGCGGCCTTCGCATCGGTCGTCGGCTTGCCGTCCTCGTCGAGCGCCCATCCCAGCGGAATCGGTTTGCCGTCTTTCGCCGCAACCATGATCTTGCCGCGCGCCACTTCGGTGAGCGACAGATCGATGATCAAAGGCGCGTGACCTTTGCGCGGGAATACTGCGGCGACCGGGTTGGTGCCGAATAGCGGTTTCTTGCCGCCCCACGCGTTGATCGCCGCCGGTGACGTCGTGAAGCCGATCCCGATAAGCCCGGCCGCCGCCAGCGGAGCGAGGTGGTAGTCCATTGCACCGCAGTGATGGCTACGCGTAACGCCGCAGTATGCAACACCGAATTCGCGCGCGCGGCGCAGCGCTTCTTTGGTCGCCAACTCCATTGCGAGATACGCGAGTCCGCCTTGCGCATCGACCAGGCAGGCCGCGCCCTTTTCATGCGCAATGCGCGGCTCGGCAGTGCCACTCGCGCGGCCTTCTTTCACGTGCTGCGCATAAAGCTGCACCCGCGACAGGCCGTGCCCGCCGAGACCAGCCATCTCGGCCGCAACCAGTGCCCGCGCGGTCGCATCCGCCATGGCAGCCGAAGCGCCGGCGCGCGTCAATGCAGCCGCCACGAGCTGCGTCAGTTCATCGACAGAAAATTTATTTCCCATGGTGGCTCGTTCGCCGATCCGCTTCAGGCTGCAGCCGTATCAACCAGCAGGGTCTGGCCGGGTTTGACGCGGCTGAACACGACCGGCTTGGTGGCCACCTGGAAGCGCCCGTCGTTCATCGTTACGCAGGTGTAGCGGGAATTCTCGAGATCGCGCACATCGGGGAAATCGCTGCGGTAATGCGCGCCGCGTGAATCTTCGCGTGCCATCGCCGCAAAATTGATCGACTTGCTGACCAGTATCTGGCTCTTCAAGTTCAACCAATCGTGCCATGTCAGGTTGAAGGCGAGATTGCCCGCGTGCACGCCAATGCCGTCGAGCCGCGAGTCCAGTTCATCGAGTTTGCCTTCAGCACGTTTCATGCTCGCCGCATCGCGCACGATGCCGACGTCGTCCCACATGACGTCGTACAACTCTTCGCGCACCGCATTGAGATCGCCGGCCGGTTTGCCGAGCGGAGCACGGCAGCGCGCGACCGCCGCGTCGAGCGCCTCCTGATCGGGCGCGTGAAATACGCCATTGGCCTTGACCCAGCCCGGCATGACATCGCCCGCGATACCGCCGAACACGGTTGAGTTCGCAACACCATTGCCGCCGAGCCGGTTGGCGCCGTGCACGCCACCTGAATCCTCGCCGGCGACGAACAGCCCATGCACATCCGTCAGGCAATCGGTTTTGAAGGCGACGCCACCCATCATGTAATGCGCGGTCGGCACGACTTCAACGAGGCCGCCGGCAAGATCGAAGCCGCAATCCTCGCAGCGCTCGACCATGCCTTTGAAGTTTTTCCGGTTATTCTCGGCGCCGAGGTGGCCCATGGCTATATAGACGCCGCCGTTGGGTGTGGTGCGGCCGGCGCGCATTTCGGCGAAGATGCCGCGCGACACGATGTCGCGCGTTGCGCGCTCGAGCTTGGCGTCGTAATTGCCCATGAAGCGCTGCTGGTCGCCGTTGAGCAGGTAGCCGCCCGCGCCGCGCAGACCTTCTTCCAGCACAGTGCCCGTCATGCGCGTGCCGAGGCCCGCGAGCAAACCGGTCGGATGAAACTGCACCATCTCCATGTCGCGCAGCGTGAGCCCCGCGCGCAAAGCCATCGCCATGCCGTCGCAAGTTTTGTCGCCGGACGGTGTGTGGTACTTGTACATCGTCGGCCCGCCGCCAGTGCCCAGCAGCACGGCCTGCGCCTGCACGAACGTGAATTCGCCCGTGCGCACGTCTATCATCAGCACGCCGGCCAGCGCGTCGCCCGCCTTGTTCTTCACGAACTCGACCGCGCGATGCTCTTCCATGCGGTTGATGCCGCGCGCCCACACCTGCTCGGCCAGGCGGTTGATGATCTCGATGCCGGTCAGGTCGCCCTTGTGCACGGTGCGATCGAAGGTCTGGCCCGCGAATGCCTTCTGGTGAATAGTGCCGTCGGGATTGCGGTCGAAAAAGCAGCCGAGCTCATTCTCCAGTTCGTGGATGCGCTCGATGGCAACGTTCACCAGCGTCCATGCAAGGTCCTGGTCGGGCAGCCACTTGCCGCCTTCTATCGTATCCATGAAATGGCGTTCGATGGAATCGCCTTCCGCCAGCGCGACGTTATAGCCGCCCTGTACCATGCGCGTGCAGCCGCATTTGCCGAGCAGCCCTTTTACGGCGACCGTAATCGAAAGCGCGGGGTTCTTCTGGTGAGCGTGCAACGCCGCGAACAGCCCTGCGCCACCGGAACCGAGTATGAGAATGTCAGTTTTGATTGTTTTCATATTAAAAGTTCTTTAACCGCAAAGGACGCAAAGGGCGCGAAGGAAGGACAAACACAAAAGAAAGCACTTCCGCTTTTTATTATTAAGTATTCCTTGCCGTTGCTTTTCCTTTGCGTCCTTCGCGTCCTTCGCGGTTCAAGATTTAACCCCTAAAGCAGCGAGAACAGATGCGCGCTTGTCGCGCGCGGCGTCGTTGACCTTCGTGTACAGATTGCCGCCATGGCTGTCCATTGCGACCAGCAACGGGCCGAATTCTTTGACGCGAAATTTCCACAGCGACTCGGGGTTCAAGTCGTCGAGATCGACGTCCTCGATCTGCTCGACCCATGTCGTCTCCAGCGCCGCAGCGCCGCCAATAATGGCGAGATACACGCCACCGATGTCCTTGAACGCGGATTGCGATGCGGCAAACAACCCGCCTTTACCTATCACGATGCGCACGCCGTACTGCTCCATCAGCGGGCGCGTGAAGCGCTCCATGCGCGCGCTGGTCGTGGTGCCTATGCAGATCGGCTCGTAACCGGACGGATGCGCCACGGTCTCGCCCACCCACCTGACGTTGGGTGCGGTATGGATCACCGCGTGGCCCTTGAGGTCGAAGCGCGTCGTGCGGCCACGGTCGAACATGTGGATGAGCGTCGCATCACGGATGCCGAAAAGCGTCTGGTTCAACGTGACGGTATCGTTGACCTTCAGTTTGCGCACGTCGGCTTCGGACACCGGCATGTTGAAATCGTAGTGGGCCATATCTCAAATCCAATCCGCCGCAAAGGCGCAAAGACGCAAAGAGAACGCAAGGATTTTGGGTTCGCCTGCACTTAAAGCTGATGGTTTCATAAGAAAATGTGTATTGCCGTACCTTTGCGCCTTCGCGCCTTTGCGGCCCAGCCTTAGAAACCGTAGGCAAGCCCGTTGGGCGTGAAAGTCGCGCGCGCGCGGCGCGCCGAGTGGCACTGCATGTTGACCGCGACCGGGTTCATCGTGATGTGCGTCGCGGCGGTTTCGACGTGCACGGCGAACGAAGTGGAATCGCCACCCAAGCCCTGCGGACCGACGCCAAGTTTGTTCACGACCGCCGACAATTCTTTTTCGAGTTTCGCGCCTTCCGGGTCGGTGCAATGCGAACCCAGCGGACGCGTCGCCGCGACTTTAGACAGATGCACGCACAGGTCCGCGGTGCCGCCGACGCCGACGCCGACGATGGTCGGCGGGCAGGTCTTACCGCCCGCGTCGAGCACGCAGTCGATGACGAAAGTCTTCACCGCATCGACGCCATCGGCCGGGATCGCCATCTTGAGCCAGGAATTGTTTTCCGAACCGCTGCCTTTAGGAATCATTTCGATCGACAGGGTGTCGGCCTCGTCGGAGAAATCGATATTGATGACCGGCACCAGCCGCCCGCACGACGTGTGCTCGTTGGTGCGCGTGACGGGGTGCACGACGGACGAACGCAGTGGATGCTCCTTGGTGGCGCGCGCACAGCCGGCGGCGATAGCCTGCTTCAACGCGTGTCCATCGACTTCGACACCGCGTCCGATCACCACGTTATAAATCGGTATGCCGGTGTCCTGGCACAGCAGGTTGTTGGTGGCCTCGGCGACCTTGATGTTCATGATCATGGTGCCCAGCACCGATTTACCGGTGGCGTCGGTCTCGGTCTTGTCGAGGCGCGCGAAACCTTCCTTGATATCCGGCGGCAATATCTTGACCGCACGGATATACAAGTCCTTGCACGCTTCTTCTACTTGCTTCAGATCGACTTTCACGCCTTGCCCCTTGCCAGACTTATGACTGCATGCCCCATTTGCGCACGGTCTTCAGTTCGATATTGCGGAAAATAAAATTCTCGACGACCAACCCGATGATGATGACCGAGAACAGGCCGGCGAATACATTGGCGATCTCAAGCTGGTTCTTGTTTTCGTAAATGAACCAGCCGAGCCCGCCCGAGCCCGACGACACGCCGAAAACGAGTTCGGCCGCGATCAGCGTGCGCCACGCGAACGCCCAGCCGATTTTCATGCCGGTGAGGATGTTCGGAAACGCTGCTGGGATCAGAATCTTCATCACGTAGCGCGGCCCGGTGAGTCCGTAATTACGCCCGACCATGCGCATGGTCTGCGACACCGACATGAAGCCGGAATGGGTGTTCAGCGCGACCGGCCACAGCACCGAATGGATCAGCACGAACACCAGGCTGCCGTTGCCGAGGCCGAACCAGATCAGCGCCAGCGGCAGGAGCGCGATCGCCGGCAACGGATTGAACATCGCGGTCAGCGTTTCGAGAAAATCATTGCCGACGCGCGAAGTAATTGCCAGCGCCGTCAGCACCGATGCCAGGAGCATGCCGGCGAAATAACCCATCAGTAATACCTTGATCGAGAACCAGCCGCGCTGCAGCAGCACACCGTTCTTGACGTTGTCGTAAAACGCGTCGAGGGTCTCGCTGAATTTCGGGAACAGCAGCGGATTCTGCTCGCATGCAAATTTCGCCGGGAAAAGTGAGCCATCCTTCCAAAAAAAAGAAGTGACGTTCATGCACGACGAATACGTCTGCCACACCAGTCCGAGCAGCAGCAGGATGATCACCTTGCGCACCGCCGCGTTGTTGAAAATCCGCTCCCAGGTGGTGAGCGGCTTTTGCACGACGCCAAATGCGCTGGTCTCGACTTCGCGCACGAACTCCGGGCGCTGCACCAATACGCTGTCAGCCATGAGGGGTTACCTCCTCTTCGATCTTGTCTGCAAACAGCATGTCGTGAATGCTGTCGGATAATTTTTTGCCGTCGGCGCTGACGTGGTCGGTGCCGTCGCTGTTCAGCTCGGCCTTGACGCGGCCCGGGTGCGGCGAGAGCAACAGGATGCGGTTACCGATCAGCACCGCTTCGGGAATCGAGTGCGTGACGAACAGCACCGTGAAATGGGTGTCGTCCCACAACTGCAGCAGTTCTTCCTGCATCTTGCGGCGCGTCAGCGCGTCGAGCGCGGCAAACGGTTCGTCCATCAGCAGAACGTCGGGCTCCATCGCCATGCCGCGCGCAATCGCGACGCGCTGCTTCATGCCGCCCGACAGCGTATGCGGATAGCTGTCGGCGAACTGCGTGAGCTTGACCTTTTCGATGTACTGCATCGCCTTGTCTTCCGCGGCCTTGCCCTTCAAGCGGCCGCTCGCGGTCAGCGCGAACATCACGTTCTCCTTGACCGTTTTCCACGGCAGCAGCTGGTCGAACTCCTGGAACACGAATACGCGGTCGATGCCCGGCTTGGTGATGACCTCGCCGTTCAGCTGCATGCTGCCTTCGACCGGCTGCATATAACCGCCGACCGCCTTCAGCAGCGTGGATTTGCCGCAGCCTGAAGGGCCGAGGATGACGAAACGGTCGGATTTGTAGACTTCAAAATCGACGCGATACGTCGCCGTGACCAAATGCTCCTTGGTCTTGTACTGCAGGGTGACGCCCTTGACTTCGAGTAGAGGTTTGCTTGCGCTCATCGGATTTGTCTGGAAGGGCCTAGATTTTTCAATCGACCTGCAGCTTGCGCTCGCGCACGATCTTCGCCCAGCGCTCGGTCTCTTCACGGATGTATTTGCCGAATTCGGCCGGGTTGCTGCCGACCGGCGCCATGCCCAGCCCGTCAAACCGGCTCTTGATGTCGGGCGCTTCCAGCGCCTTGGCAGTATCGCGATAGATCTTGTCGATCACATCCTTCGGCGTGCCGGTCGGCACCACGAAGCCGAACCAGCCCAAGTTTTCGAATCCGGGAACGGTTTCGGCCACGGCCGGCACATCCGGCAGCTGGGGCGAGCGCTGCTTGCTGGTCACGCCGAGCGCGCGCAGCTTCTTCTGCTGAACGTAATTGATTGCCGCCGCAAGATTGGGCGTGGAAAACGGCACCTGCCCGGCCATGGTATCGACGATGGCCGGCGCCTCGCCCTTGTACGGGATGTGCACGATTTCGATTTTCGCGGCGTAGAGGAAATTCTCCGCCGCCAGATGCGTCTGGCTGCCGAAACCGGCTGAGCCATAGGAGATTTCGCGCGGATGCGCCTTGGCGAGGGCGATCAGTTCCTTGACCGTCTTCGGCGGGAAAGTTGGCGTAACGATCAACACCTGCGGCCCGTTTGCCACGTTGATGACCGGCACGAGGTCCTTGGCCGGATCGAACGGCATCTTTTTATAGATATGCTGGTTGGCGGTAATGATGGAACCCGAAGTCATGAACAGCGTATAGCCGTCGGGTGTGCTCTTCGCCGCGAGCTCGCCGCCGATGTTGCCGCCGGCGCCGGCGCGGTTGTCAACGACCACCTGCTGCCCCCACGTCTCGCCGAGTTTCTGCGCCACCACGCGCGCCACGATGTCGGTGGCGCCGCCCGCGGCGAACGGCACGATCACCCGTACGGACTTTCCCGGATAGGACTGCGCCGCGGCAGATGCTGCCGTCAGCGAGGCCGCGCACAACGCGAGCAGTTGCAAGACACGCATGATTTCTCCTGATTTTCGAAATTGCCGGATCAAACACCGCGCTAGTTTACATTGTTCCGCGACCGCCAATACTACTTGAAAACGTAGATCGGGCTCGACCAGATCAGGTGTCCGTCTTCCTGCGTTACACAGACATAGAGTGCGTTGTCGGTTTTGTCGTCCAGCTTGATACGGCGCTCGAGTTTTACGCGGCGGTGCCCGTTCTCATCGGGCATGCGAAACACGCGCAACTGGCGCTTGATGCCGCCGTTCGCGAACACCAGGTCTTGCAGGCCGATGTCGGCGACCTTGATCTCGGTTTTGACTAATGCAGTATCGATCTTCAGCGTTCCGGCCCTGGGATCGGTAAGCCACGCATCGAATCCCGCGAAACCGCCGGTGGTCAGCCCGCCCCACTTCAATTCGCCGGGCGCTGTCTGCTCGAGCTTCTTGTCGAGGTTCCAGAAATTGATGGTCTGCACCTTCTCGAAACTGTTTCCGGTCAAAGTGCAACCGCCATCCCACACCGTCTGGCGGCCGCGGCCGCGGTATTCCGAGCCTTCCCAGATCACGCGGATGCGGCGGCCCAGCGACTTCTCTTCGAATGGCCGGAAGGTTTCCAGCGTCGTCAGCCGGTTACGAATTTCGATACGCTCGATGGGCGCTGAAGCGTGGACGTCGATATTGAAAGTCACTTCTTTGGCATCCGACTTGAGGATGTCGCCCATCATCGCGGTCTTAACCTTGCTGCTGGTGGTCGGCCCGAGATTGGGATCGTCGGCGTAGAGTTCTGCGTCTGCGTCGAACTTGACGCGTGTATCGAGCACCACACGGCAACCGGTAGTTGCGTAATGGTGACGTTTTCGCAGCGCGTCGAACAAGTCCTGGCGTGTGAGTCCCGCCGCCAGCAAGCACGACAAACCGCCGTACGCGCCGAACATCGATGCGCCCGGGTGACTCGCGCCGTGACGGCCCTTGTGCCCGTCGGAGTTGGCGAGGATGCCGACGCGGTAGCCCTGCTCGAACGCGTCCTGCACCAGCCATTCGAAAGTGCCCCAGTCGGAATGCACTTCGACGCTGCGCTCGATGCGCGCGTCGTGCGCCATCTTGATGTCGGCGTAGCGGCCGCCGATGTGCGCGAACACCACGCAGTCTTCGCCTTTGAGCATCTTGAACAAATCGTCGGCGCTGTTGGCGTCGGTCTTGACGTCCGACAGGTCGTCGATCAGCGCGTGGTGCGAGCGGTGGATCTGCCGCCCTTCGTGCATGAACATCACGTTGCGGTCGCCGCCCAGGCCCGTGTTGCCCGACCATTCGTAGCCCGGGTACATGACGAAACTGCCGTCGGCGTTGAACTCCTTGGAGAGTTTGTTGAGCTCGTTCCAGAACGGTGTTGTGATCTGAAAATCATTGCCCTGGTGACTCATCGCGTCGAGAAATGCGCGGTCGCGCGCGAATTCGATCAGTTCGCGCGCCGAGTTGGTGCCGATGGTTTCTTCCGACTGACCATGCAAATCGGCCCAGTACGGCAGCAGCGACGCACTCTCCACCACCCGCAAAGGATTGCTCGTGCACACCAGCTTGCCGGCAGCATCGCGCACTTCGATCAGCAAATCGCCCGTCTCGGCACAGCCCAGGCCGTCGATGATTTTCGAGTACTCGCCGCGCTGCATTTTCAGACTGGCAGGCAGTCCGCCGACCGGCAGATTGGACTTGAGGCTGAATGTCCCGTTCACGAGATGCGAAGGATTGCCCCACTTGTCTTCGCCCTTGAAGCCGAGCTTGAACAGCTGGCCACGCTTGCGCGAAGTCGGCAGGATAGCCTTGTACAAAACCGGCGGCCCCGCCACGACCGAGATAATCGGCTGTACCGGCAGCTCGACATAGTTATAAGTCGCCCATGCATCGGCGAGCACCCGGAACTCGAAAGTCGGCTCGTTGAAAGTCTGCATGCGGATGCCGGGCGAGCCCTGGCGCGTATCGCCGAAGCGCACGATGATCTGGTCGTTCTCGCGCAGAAAACCCCGCACCACACGGATAAACAGCGTTTTGTCCCACGGCCGTATGTTCATCTTGCCGTCGTACTTCACTTCGAGTATCGCGCCGTTGCTGGCCTCGAC
>CANJHY010000013.1:0-44470 GCA_947474275.1 Betaproteobacteria bacterium | reverse complement strand
GTTCGCGCTGCTCGCGCAATACGTCTATCGCTGGTCGTCAGCGTAACCGCAACAACAATAAAAAAGGGAGCTGATGCTCCCTTTTTCGCGGGTGCACGCAGCGCTTATTTCTGCAGCACTTTCTTCAGCTCACCGCTGTCGTACATTTCACGCAGGATGTCCGAGCCACCGACGAATTCTCCGTTGACGTAAAGCTGGGGAATGGTCGGCCAGTTGGCGTATTCCTTGATGCCCTGGCGGATGTCCGGATTTTCGAGCACGTTGACCGAAAAGAAATTCTCGACCCCGCACGCGCGCAGAATGCCGACCACGTTAGAGGAAAATCCGCATTGCGGAAAATCCGGCGAGCCTTTCATGTACAGCACCACCGGGTTCTTGGTGACTTGTTCCTTGATAACGTCTTGAACGCTCATGCTTACTCCCGAATACTTGAGTGAATTGATATGGTATTTTACAGGCTAGTGTGCGTCTGCGTCAAGGCGTGCGCCACTGCCCGCCGCTGATCCGCTCAATACCCGCCAGATCTTCACGCGAAAACACCTCGTGGAAACCAGCGGCACGGAGCAATTCGCGGCAGCGCTCCGCCTGATCGTAACCATGCTCGATAGCGAGCCGGCCGTCGCGGTTCAAATAGCGCGGCGCAGCTTGAACGATCGCGCGTATGCAATCCAGCCCATCGACTCCCGCCACCAGCGCGGACACCGGCTCGGCAGGCAAATCCCCCTCGCTCAAATGCGGATCGCCCGCGGCCACATAGGGCGGATTGGTGACGATCACGTCGAAGCGCCGGTCGCCCAGCGCAGAAAACCAGTTGCTGACAAACAAATCGAGATTGGTGGTGCTGTGGCGCGCCGCATTTTCGCGCGCGATGACAAGCGCGGCGGCGCTTTGTTCGACCGCGACCACTTTCGCACCAGGACAATTTTTTGCGATGGAAATCGCAATGCAGCCGCTGCCGGTGCCGAGATCGAGCACGCTGCACGCACGTTCGACATCGATGCTCTCCAGCGCAAATTCAACCAGCAGCTCGGTCTCCGGCCGCGGAATCAGCACTGCCGGCGTCACTTTGAATTCGAGACTGAAAAACTCGCGCGTGCCGACAATGTAAGCAACCGGTTCGCCGGCAGCACGTCGCGCGACCAATGCCGCGAACGCAGCGCTGTGCTCGGCGCTCAGCTTGTCATCGGCGTGGGCGATGAGATAGGCATCGTCAACACCGCAGGCGTGACGCAGCAGCACGCGCGCATCAACGATATCGATAGGCATGCTTGCTGACAGGCGCTCAGGCCGCCTGCGATGCCTCACCCAACGCGGCAAGCTGCTCGGCCTGGTGCTCGGAACTCAACGCGCCGGTCAGCTCATCGAGATCGCCGTCCATGATGGAGGCAATCTTGTAAAGAGTGAGATTGATGCGGTGGTCGGTGACGCGGCCCTGCGGAAAATTGTAAGTGCGTATGCGCTCGGAACGGTCGCCGCTGCCGATCAGCGATTTGCGCGTGGCGGCGGTTTTCTGGTTCTGCTCGCGCACCTGTTGGTCCTTGATACGCGCGGCCAGCACCGCCAGCGCGCGCGCCTTATTCTTGTGTTGCGAGCGGTCGTCCTGGCACTCGACCACGATTCCGGTCGGCAAGTGGGTAATGCGAATCGCGGAGTCGGTCTTGTTGATGTGCTGGCCGCCCGCGCCAGACGAACGGAAAGTGTCGATGCGCATCTCGGCGGGATTCAGCACCACGTCGGCCACCGCATCGACTTCCGGCAACACCGCCACCGTGCACGCCGACGTATGGATGCGTCCCTGCGTCTCGGTAGTCGGCACGCGCTGCACGCGATGGCCGCCGGACTCGAATTTGAGTTTCGAATAAGCACCCTGCCCCGCGATGCGCGCGATGACTTCCTTGTAGCCGCCGAGCTCGCTCTGGCTTTGCGACATGATCTCGACCTGCCATTTCTTGCGCTCGGCGTAGCGCGTATACATGCGGAAGAGGTCGGCCGAAAACAGCGCCGATTCGTCGCCGCCGGTACCGGCGCGGATTTCGAGAAAGATATTGCGCTCGTCGTTGGGGTCCTTCGGCAGCAATTCCTTTTGCAATTCCGCCTCGAGCTGCTCGAGCCGCGCGCGCGCCTCCTTGATTTCGGTCTCGGCAAATTCGCGCATGGCGGGGTCTGCGACCATCTCCTGCGCCGCACGCATGTCATCTTCGCTTTGCCGGTACAATTTGTAAAGTTCGACGACCGGCGTGATTTCCGCATGCTCACGCGTGAGCTTGCGGTAGTTGTCCATGCTGGCGGTGGCGTTCTCCGAGCTCAGCAGGCCATTCAGTTCTTCAAGCCGCAGGGTGATTTGCTGGAGCTTGGCGGCGATGCTGTCCTTCATTCGGCTTGTTTCAACTGGTAGAGCCGCCTCAGCGTGTTCAGCAATTGCTCGCGGTCGTCGTCGTTGGCGTGGTTGAGCGCGTGCGTGGGTGCATGCAAAAACTTGTTGGTGAGCGAGTGGCTCAACTGTTCGAGCACCTGCTGCGCGTTCTCGCCGCGCGCAAGGCTGCGCGCGGCGCGCTCGACTTCGCGGCGGCGCGCGCGTTCGGCGTCGTCGCGCAGCGCGCGTATGGTTGGCACCAGTTCCCGATTATCGAGCCATTGCATGAAGTCGCCGACCTGGGTTTCGATGATGGCCTCGGCCTGCGCCACCGCCGACTCGCGCACACTGAGTCCTTCGCGCGCCATCTTGCCGAGATCATCCACCGTGCACAGAAATACGTCGTCGAGCGCCCCGACTTCGGCTTCGACGTCGCGCGGC
Source organism: Betaproteobacteria bacterium (assembly GCA_947474275.1). Taxonomy (GTDB): domain Bacteria; phylum Pseudomonadota; class Gammaproteobacteria; order Burkholderiales; family SG8-41; genus PALSA-1004. The sequence goes on along the minus strand of CANJHY010000013.1, from coordinate 41,676 downwards.
ACCGCGAGGTCGATGAGAAGCAAAGGCCGATGCTTGCGCGCGCGCAGCGCGGACTCGATCAACCCCTTGCCGATGATGGGCAGCATGCTCGCCGTGCACGAAACGATGATGTCGTGCACCGCGAGCTGCGACGGCAGGTCGTTCAGGCTGATGGCGCGCCCGCGAAAACGCTCGGCCAGGTGCTGCGCGCGTTCTATCGTGCGGTTGGCGAAAGTCATGTGGCGCGGATGGCGCGCGCCGAAGTGGGTCGCCGTCAGTTCGATCATTTCGCCTGCGCCGATGAAGAGCGTGCTCTGCTCGGCGATGCTCGGATAGATGCGCTCGGCAAACCGCACTGCGGCGGACGCCATGGATACCGTGCTGGCGCCGATGTCGGTTTCGGAGCGCACGGTCTTCGCCACCGAAAACGTGCGCTGGAAAAGTTTGTTCAGCAGCAGCCCAAGCGTGCCCGCCTGCCCCGCGGTGCGCACCGCATCCTTGAACTGGCCGAGGATCTGCGGCTCGCCCAGCACCATCGAATCAAGTCCGCTGGCGACGCGAAACGCGTGCTTGACCGCCTGCTCGTGCGGCAATTGATAGACGTGCGGCTCGAGGTGCTGCGCTTTTAACTGATGGTAGTCGGCAAGCCAGCGCAAAGCCTCGCGCGGTTCCGCCGTATCGCAATAGATTTCGGTGCGATTGCAGGTGGAAATGATCGCGGCTTCCTTGACCGGATTGCGGTCGACCAGGTCGCGCAACGCCTGCACCAGATTTTCGGCGTGAAAAACCACCTGCTCGCGCAACGCGAGCGGAGCTGTCTGGTGGTTGATGCCGAAGGCGAAAAGCTGCATGGCTGCCAAGTTACTGAATGAACGGGCGATATTATAGACCCAGGCGGTCTAAACGGAGGACTGCAGTGGTAAAGCGATCCGGCTATGCGCGCTGCTCGTTCTGCAGCGTCTCGCCGCGCGCCCATTTTTCGAGATTGGACAGGAACAACTCGAACGCCCGGCCGTCGTTGCCCGCCGATGCGGACGCATTGTGCGGCGTCAAAATCAGGTTCGGCATGTCCCACAGCGGCGAATCGGCCGGCAACGGCTCTTTTTCGAACACGTCGAGATGCGCGCAACCGAGTTGCCCGCTTTTGAGCGCGGCTATCACTGCCTGCTCCTCGACTACGCCGCCGCGCGCGACGTTGATCAGCCCCGCGCCGCGCGGCAGTTTTTCTATCATCGCGGCGTTGAGCATGTGGTGAGTCTCCTTGGTGTGCGGGCAGGCCAGCACCAGCCACTGGCAGCGCGACAACAATTCGCCAAAGCGCGCCGGCGGATGGATTTCGTCGAGCGGCTCGTTTGCGCTTTTGGGCGTGCGGCGTATGCCTATCACGTGCATGCCGAGCGCCTGGCAAAAGCGCGCGATCGGCATGCCGATGACGCCCAAGCCCACCACCATCACCGTCTGTCCGCGCAGGTCCGCGGGCACGCTCTCGCCGCGCATCGGTTCCCACGCGTGGCGCCTTTGCGCGTCCAGCCACTGCGGAAACCGGCGCGCCAGCATCAGCAAGCCGGCAATTGCAGTTTGCGCGACCGGTTCGCCATTCGTGCCGGCGGACGTCGTCAGCTTGACGCCGCGCTCGCGCAGTTGCGGCAAGAACGGGTGCTGGTCGATAGCGGTGCTGGTGAAATGTACCCATTTCAGGTTCTTGGCCGCAACCATCGCATCGCCGAACGTTTTGTACAAAGGCGAGAAACGAATATCGCGGGTCAGAAATGCGACTTCGATACGCGCGCAGTCGGCTGCCGGCAGCGGGGTCCCGTCGGCAGGCAGATCCACGATCTCGGGCGAAATCCCGGCGCGCTTCGCCGTGGCGCCCAGCGCCTCGCCGGCAGAGGCCATGAATTTTTTGGACAACAGCATTCCGGTCATTTGAAACACCTGGTGATGTGCAATGGGCGATGGGTGATGAGCGACAACCCTGATCCTTACTTCTTCTTGCCTTGCGCGAACAGGCTGTCGAGCTTCTGCTCGTAGACGTGATAGCCGAGATAGTCGTAGAGATCGTTGCGCGTCTGCATGGTGTCGATGACGCTCTTCTGCGTGCCTTCCTTGCGCAGCGCCTGGAACACTTTCAATGCCGCCGCGTTCATCGCGCGAAATGCGGACAGCGGATACAACGCCATCGCGACGTTGGCGCTCTTCAGTTCTTCAGTTGTGAACAGCGGTGTCGCGCCGAACTCGGTGATGTTGGCGAGGATGGGCACCTTCACCGCATCGGCGAATTTCTTGTACATCGACAACTCGGTGATCGCTTCCGGGAAAATCATGTCGGCGCCCGCTTCGACGCACGCACAGGCGCGATCGATCGCTGCTTGCAGGCCTTCGACCGCCAGCGCGTCGGTGCGCGCGATCACCACGAATTCGCGATCGGTCTTGGCGTCGGCCGACGCCTTGATGCGGTCAACCATTTCCTGCTGCGTCACGAGTTCCTTGTTCGGCCGATGCCCGCACCTTTTAGCGCCGACCTGGTCTTCGATGTGCATCGCGGCGGCGCCGAACTTGATCAGCGATTTCACGGTACGCGCGACGTTGAATGCGCTCGACCCGAAACCGGTATCGACATCAACCAGCAGCGGCAACGAGCAGACGTCGGTGATGCGGCGCACATCGGTCAGCACGTCGTCGAGATTGCTGATGCCGAGATCGGGCAGGCCCAGCGAGCCGGCGGCAACACCACCACCCGACAAATAGATGGCTTTGAAGCCGACGCGTTCCGCCATGCGGGCGTGATAGGCGTTGATGGTGCCCGCGATCTGCAGCGGTTTTTCGGCGGCGACGGCGGCGCGAAAACGTGCGCCGGCGGACGCGAGTTTCGGCGTGCCTGAAGATAGGTCGGTCATGATGCTGCTCCTCGATCGGGTGGGGGATAGCCCGCGCCGCTTGCAAACAGGCAGGGCTCACGGTGACAGGCGCCATTTTAACGCACGCGGCGACAACGCGTGCAAGGCGCGGCCGGTGCATTGCACCACCGCATGTTTGCTGTTATGTTTTCGCCCTCCCCGCTCCGCCAAACTCAAGCCCGCATGAAAAGCGCATTGCCCAAAAAATCCTACTCGCCCGACGCCAAAGGCGTGCTCGATGGCGTGCGCATACTCGACATGTCGCGTCTCGTCGCCGGTAACATGCTGACACAGGTGCTCGGCGATTTCGGCGCCGAAGTCATCAAGATCGAGCCGCCCGCCGGCGACACTTTGCGCGCCTGGCAAACCGACGGCATCGCGACCAACTGGAAGATCTACGCGCGCAACAAGAAAAGCCTCGCGCTCGAATTGCGCAAACCGGAGGCGCGTGACCTGCTGCTGAGCATGGTGCCGAAGGCGGCGGTGTTCGTCGAAAGCTTTCGCCCCGGCACGCTGGAAGAAATGGGACTTGGGCCGGACGTGTTGCTCGCGAAAAATCCCAAGCTCATCATCGTGCGCATTTCCGGCTGGGGCCAGACCGGTCCGTACAAACGGCGGCCGGGTTTCGGCACGCTGGTCGAAGGCATGTCGGGTTTTGCCGCCATCAACGGCTTTGCCGACCGCGAGCCGGTGCTGCCGCCTATGTACATGGCGGATTCCTACGCCGGGCTTTACGGCGCGACCGGCGTGATGGTCGCGCTGCGTGAAGTCGAACAGAACGGCGGCCAAGGCCAGGTGATCGATCTGCCGCTGCTCGACCCGTTGTTCGCGGTGCTCGGGCCGCAGGCCGCCAACTACCGGCTGACCGGGCAGTTGAAGCCGCGCACCGGAAGCCGCTCGACCAATTCCTGTCCGCGCAACGTCTACCTTTGCAAAGACGGCAAATACGTGGGGCTGTCGGCGTCCATTCAGAAAATGGCGGAGCGCCTGTTCCGTTCCATCGGGCGCGCCGACCTCATCGACAACCCGCGCTACAAAGTCAACGCCGAGCGCGTGAAGCACGCCGCGGAACTCGACGCCATCATCGGCGCGTTCGTCGCGCAGCGCACACAGGCGGAGAACGTCGCGTTTTTCGAAAAAGCCGAAGTCACCATCGGGCCGATTTACGACGTTTCGCAGATCGTTGAGGACCCGCATGTAATCGAGCGCGAGTTGCTCGCCGATTATCCCGACGCCGATATGGAGCAATTCCCCATGCATCACGTCGTGCCGCGCATGTCGGGCACGCCGGGTTCGATACGCACAGTGGCGCCGCAAATCGGCGAACACAACCGCGCGCTGCTCGCCGAACTCGGCATCGATGATGCGGCTTACGCGAAGCTGCTGGCCACGGGCGTCGCATGCGAACAAGCTGCGCCAAACAAAAAGAAAACGTAACCAGGCGCGTGCGCGCTGCGTGCCATGCACGCAGAACGGTCAGTCGGCGGTGATGCCAGCTTCCTTGATGACGATCGCGAACCGGCTCGTCTCGGCCTTGATGAATGCCGCGAATTCCGCCGGCGACTTGCTGACGATGACGTTGATGCCCGCATCGGTCAGGCGTTTCTTCACGTCGGGGCGGTCCATCACTTTCGACACGGCGGCAAACAAGCGCTGCACAATCGCTTGAGACGTCTGCCGCGGCGCGAATATGCCCTGCCACGAGCCGCTCTTCATGGCGGGAAATCCTGATTCCGGCATAGTAGGCACATCCGGCAAAACCGCGATTCTCGCGGGGGCGGTAACGCCTAACGCCTTCAGGCGGCCCTGTTTGACGAAACTCGAACAGGACGAAAGCAGCGCGAACATGACCTGGGTTTCATTGCCCAGCAATCCGATGATCGCGGGGCCGGCGCCGCCCTTGTAGGGCACGTGCACCATCCTGATACCAGCGGCGCTGGTAAACGACTCGGTGTCGATCCGGTTTGAACTGCCGGTGCCGGCAAAGTTGAGTTGGCCGGGAGATCTTTTCGCGTAATCGATGAGTTCTTTGACCGTGGCAACAGGCAATGCCGTGTTCACCACGAGCACGCTGGGCAGGTCCGCCACTTCGATAATCGCCGCCAGGTCGCGCAACGGCTGCACGGGAAACGACGGATACAAACCGGGATTGATCGCTATCGTCCCGACATTGCCGAACAGCAGCGTGTATCCATCCGGATTCGCCCGCGCCGCGACTTCGACGCCGATGTTGCCGGCCGCGCCCGATCGATTGTCGATCACGATCTGCTGCCCGAGCTGTTCCGCCAGCGCCGGCTGCAAAACCCGGGCGGTGAAATCGGAAGAGCCGCCGGGCGCATAAGGCACCACCAGACGGAGCGGACGGGCCGGATAACCTGCATCGCTCTGCGCGCCTACTTGCGATGCGATCGCACATAACGCGAACGCTCCAATAACGGGGAAAAAATCTCTCGAAGAAGTCACGGCGGGCTATCCCAGCTTAGGGTCGCGGATCATGTTCGGCGCAAGCCGGCGCCATGGGTGCGCGCGCACCACTTCGTCGTTGAGTTGCATGCCCGTACCTATCGCCTGCGGAATTTCGTAACAGCCGTCGACCAGCGGCGGCGTTTTGCCGATGATGACTTCGTCGTAGCGCTCGTTCTCGGCCAACTGGTGTTCGAAGATCAGGAAATTTTCCGCCACCGCCGATGCATGCAGGCTCGCAAGCGTGCATAGCGGCGACGTTGGATTGTGCGGCGAATACTCGATGCCGCCCGCGGCGGTCAATTTGCAGATCTTGACGATTTCCGTGTACCCGCCCGCGTACTTGATGTCGGGCATCACGACGTGCAGCAATTTGTTGTCGACGTAACGCTTGAAGCCCTGCTCTGCAACCTGGCGCTCGGCCCCTGCCAGCCGTATGCTGTGCTCCTTCGCGTACTGGCATACGCGCGCGAGTGCCGGCTGGCCTTCCGGACTTTCAGAAACCATGCACTCGAGCCAGAAAGGTTTCATGGGTGCGAGTTCGCGTATCACGTGCTTCGCGGACTCCTCGTCAAAGCGCCAGTGGCAGTCGAGCAGCACCTCGACCTTGGGGCCGGCCGCTTCGTGCGCCGCATACGTGCACGCAATGCCGTTCTCGATCGCTTTTTTGACCTTGGGATTGTCAAGCTCATCGGGCATCACGCCGTCGAACGGCGAAATCTTGATCGCGGTGAATCCGCGTCCCGCCATCTCGCGCGCGGTCTCTGCATAACCTTTGACGGAACGGTCGGTAATACAGCGATTCACGTTAGCATAGACGCGCACCTTGTCGCGCAGTTGCTTGCCGAGCAGCGCATGCACCGGTTTGCCAGCGGCCTGCGCGCGTATGTCCGTAATCGCCAGTTCGAGCGCGCTCAATACGGAATTCGCGGCGAGCCCGCCGAACGCATGCGGATAGACCGTGATGAGAGGCATTGCCTGCTCGAGAGTCGCCCCCGTGAGTTGCGGCAGCAACCGGTTGAGGCACGCGAGCTGCACCTCCTCCCAGCCCTGCAGCGTCGCCTCACCGAGGCCGGTGAGTCCCTCATCGGTGACTACGCGGAAAAAAGTCCAGTTTGATTTTTCGGATACGTTAACGAACAGCGGTTCGATTTTTACGATTTTCATTTTCTGATTTCATTGTCCAAATTTGTAACTGCTGTCGCGCATGAGCTTGGCCACACGATCGCGTTCGGCGCGCAAGGCCTGGGCAGTATCCGCCGGCGAAGTGCTCAACGGCGTGGTGCCCTGCACGGCAAGTTTTTCCTTGATGTCGGGCAACTGCAGAATACGGCTGATTTCGACATGCAGCTTGGACAGTATCTCCGGCGGCGTACCGGCCGGCGCGAGCAGACCCTGCCACGAGCCGGTGAGGAAACCCGGCATGCCAAGTTCGGCCACCGTCGGCGTATCCGGCAGCGTGGGCAGACGCTCCGCACTGGTGATGGCCAGCAGCCGCAATCGGCCGCTGTGAATTTGCGGCATGACAGGGAGCATGCCGTTGAACATGACGTCCGCCTGCCCCGACACCACGTCCATGATGGTCTGCATCCCGCCGCGGCCGGTGATGTAAGTCCAGCGGATGCCTGCACGGCTCGCGAAATCGATGCCCGCCATCAGCGGTGCGCCCGCCAGCGAAGCCGCGAAATTGAGTTCGCCCGGCCGCCGCTTGGCAAGCGCAATGAGTTCCTTCACGTTCGTCACCGGCAAGCTCGGATGGCTGCACAGCACGTGCGGCGAAAACGTAAGCGCCATGACCGGCGTCAGATCGCGCAGATAGTCGAATGACGGTTTGGCTTGCGCCAGATAGGAAATCAGCACCGATCCCATGTCCGTGACCAGCAAGGTGTAGCCGTCCGGTTGCGCGCGCACCACGGCTTCGGTGCCGATCAGTCCGGCGGCGCCAGGCCGCGCTTCGAGAACTATTTGCTGCCCCCACTTCTCGGTCATTTTCAGGCCGATCAGACGGCCCAGAATATCGGACGTGCCGCCCGCCGGGTACGGCGCGACGAAGCGGATGGACCGCGCGGGATAGCCCTGCGCCGGATCGGCCGGCGCGGTCTGCGCGTACGCCACCGCCGACGACACTGCGATACACGCGACAATAAAATTCGCGGGCGCGCTGAAAGTTCGCATTCTGATCTCCTCCTCCTGGCCCAACTGTCGCGCGGTCGCGGTGTATTTGATAGCTCCGCTTCGCCGTCTTCTTCTGCTGCGCGGTGGTGACTAAGCCGCAACAGCCGTGTAAGCTTGAACGCCCTTCATTTTTACACCTATTCATGAAACCGGCATTACTTGTTTCGCAGAAAGTCGTTGCCGAATTCGGTGCACGCCTCAACGATATCCTGAACGCCGCGCCGCGGCAATTCGAAGTTCTGTCGTTTACGCCAACCATGCAGGTTGCTCCAGCGCAGCTCGACACTATCGCAGCCGCGTACTATTCACGCGACATCTGGGAAGGCACATCGAAGAGCGCGGTGAGTCCCGCCGGGCGCGTGTTCTGGGACATCACAGAGCGCTCGCCTAACCTGCAGTGGATTTCCGTTTTCTCGTCGGGCAGCGATCAGCCACAATATCAAAAAGCAATGCGGCGCGGCGTGCGCGTCAGCACCGGCGCCGGTGCGCAAACGGATGCGGTCGCCAACGCAGCAATCGCTGGTCTGCTTGCGATGGCGCGCTGCCTGCCGCAATGGGTGGCAGCGCAGCAGCGCGCCGAGTGGGCGCCGTTGCGCGCCGCCGACCTGCCGCCCGATTTGCGCGGCCAGACCGCGGTGATCGTCGGCGCGGGACTGATCGGCAGCACCATCGCACGCGTGCTGCAGGCGTTCGGCATGAAAACCATAGGCATCCGCCGGCACGCCACTCCGGCCCCGCACTTCGATGAAGTCTTCGCGCCGTCAGCGCTCGACGCGCAACTGCCGACGTGCGGCTGGTTGATACTTGCCTGCCCGCTGTCGGCGGAAACCCGCGGCATGATAGACGCGCGGCGGCTCGCGTTGCTGCCGCCAACGGCGGGATTCGTCAATATCGCGCGCGGCGAAGTCGTGGATGAAGCAGCGCTCACCGACGCTTTGGCCAACGGCCGGTTGCGCTGCGCTTATCTGGACGTGTTCGTGCAGGAACCGCTGGCGCGCGAATCGCCGCTATGGCGCCTGCCCAATGTACTGGTCTCGCCGCATAATGCCGGCGCCTCGCCTGGCACCTACGGACGTGGCGTGGAGATTTTTCTGCGCAATCTCGACGCGTACCTGAAGGACAAGCCATTGGAGAACCAAGCATCCATCGCTTGACGGCGCGCCGCCCGTAAAATATCCGATGCAGTAACCCGTTTGCCCAAAGCTGCCGGCAATGCATGCAGGCAACTCCCAACCCAAGAGGAAGAAGAATGACCACAGCTCGCGAACTACCTGTATGGCGCTCCCTGATGTACGTGCCGGTCAACGTCGACAAGTACGTGGACAAGGCGCACACGCGCGGCGCCGACGTCATCCAGCTCGACGTCGAAGACAGTGTGCCGCCGGCGGAGAAAGAAAAAGCCCGCACGCTGGTCGAAGCGGCCGCCAAAAAGGTGCGCCGCGGCGGTGCCGACGTCGTCGTACGCATCAACCGCCCGCTGTCGCTCGCGGTGCGCGACCTCGAGCACTCGATCTGTCCCGACGTCGACGGCATCGCCTGCACCAAGGTCGACAGCGCGTCGCACATCAAACTTCTCGACGAACTGGTGACTGAACTCGAAGAAAAGCGCGGCATGACTAGCGGCCACACCAAGTTCATCGCCATGGTCGAGACCGCTGACGCGTTTTTCCGCATCCACGAAATCGTGCGCGCCAGCCCGCGCATCGTCGCCACCTGCATCGGCGGCGAAGATTTCGCGCTCGACAACAACATGCAGCCCTCCGGCGAAGCGCTGTTCTATCCCAAGCAGCACATGATCATCGCCGCCAATTCCGCCTCAATCATGCCGATAGGCTTCATCGACAGCGTCGCGGGTTTCGGCGACTGGGACAAGTTCCGCAAGATGGTGCGCCGCTCGCGCGACTTCGGCTTCATGGGTGCCGGTTGCATACACCCGGGCCAGGTCACTATCGTCAACGAGGAATACACGCCGACCACCGAGGAAGTCGAATACGCGCGCAAGATCATCAAGCTGGACAAGGAAGCCGCCGCTGCCGGCCGCGGCTCATGGTCGCTCGATGGCAAGATGATCGACATCCCCATCATCGTGCGCGCGCAAAAACTCATCAAGCGTTATGACGCGATCAAGGCGCGCGAGTCTAAAACGCTCGCTGCCGCGAAAGGCTGATGCGGGAGTAAGGAGTGCGGCGAAAAACCAACTAATTCTCCCTCTCCCCGCTCGCGGGGACGGGGGTGAGGGGCGCTTGAGATGAAAGGCCAAAGTATGAATGTCGAACAACGCCTGTCCGCACTTGGGATCACACTACCCACCGCGCCCACGCCGGCAGCGAATTACCTGCCGTGGACCATCACAGGGAACCAGTTATGGATCGCGGGCCAGGCGCCGATCCGCGATGGCAAGTACGATTACCTCGGCCGCGTCGGCGAAGCCGTGACGCCGGAGCAGGCGCACGCCGCGGCACGGCTGTGCGGAATCAACGTGCTGGCGCAAGTCAAAGCGGCATGCAAGGGAGACTGGTCACGCCTGGTCAAAGCCGTGCGCATTTGCGGCTACATCAGCGCGGTGCCGGACTTCTTTGAATTCCCCAAAGTGCTCGACGGCTGCTCCGACCTGATGTTCGAAGTGCTGGGCGACGCCGGCAAGCACGTGCGCACGGTGATGGGTGTCAGCGGCCTGCGTTTCAATGTTCCCATCGTGATCGATGCGGTGTTCGAAATCCGCATCTGAATGCGAAGTCGCCGTTCCCGCCTGCACGCCGGCAGGCGGCGATGGTTTGTTGACACCCCATTTTGCGTCGGTCAGTATAGGCAGGCATTTCAAGTCTAAACGAGCGCGGACGCCCGGCATGCCGGTTCACCGCCCACAGGCACGGAGGAGGCCCGGATGAACAACGCGCAAAACCGCATCCTTGCAGCAGTAACTGGTTTGGTCTTGCATGCCGCTGCCGGTATGGCCGCCGCGCAAAACTACCCCGACCGTCCAATCCGCATCATCGTTGCATTTCCGCCGGGGGCCTCGACCGACGTGGTGGGCCGTATCGTCGGGCAGAAGATGACCGAGGCGTGGGGCCAGAATGTAGTGATCGAAAACCGCCCTGGCGCAGGCGGCAATCTGGGCACGCAGGTTGCCGTGCGCGCCAATCCCGACGGCCACACCCTGCTCTTCAACAGTTCGGCCATCGCGGTCAACGTCAGTCTCTACGGCAACCCGGGCTACACGATGCGGGATCTCGTGCCGGTGATTCAGGGCCCGACAACGCCCAACCTGATCTCCGTGCATCCTTCAGTCAAGGCGGTCACGCTACAGCAACTGATCGCGCTGACGAAAACTACACCGATGAGCTATGGCTCTTCTGGCACGGGTACGACGCCTCATCTGGACATGGAACTGCTGTTCAAGTCGATGAGCAAGGTAGACATCACGCACGTGCCGATTGGACCCGCGCAAGCGGTCACTGCGGTGGTAGGCAACCAGGTACCGATCGGCAGCACGTCGATGCCGCCGGCGGTGCCGCAGGTCAAGGCCGGCCGCCTGCGCCCGGTCGCCGTCACCAGCGCCCAGCGCTCGGGCGTGCTGCCGGACACGCCGACCGTCGCCGAGTCCGGGTTTCCGGGATTTGCCGATTACACGTGGTTCTCGCTGTTCGCGCCGGCGGGGACCCCGCCCGCGATCGTGAAAAAACTCAACGCCGAGATCAATCGCATCCTGCAACTGCCCGACGTGAAAGAGCGGCTCGCCGTGCTGTCGCTCGAGTACACGCCTAACTCACCCGCGGAGTTTGCGGCGACGTTCAAAGAGGAGGTCGCAAAGTACGCGAAGATGGTGAAGGAATCCGGCGCCAAGGCCGACTGAAAAGCCTGCATGCGCGACATTACCCGCGACAACATTACCGCTGCCGTTATCGCATCGTTCGGCGGCGCGCACGACGAACGGTTCAGACTCATCGTGTCGCGCCTGGTGCATCATCTGCACGAATTCTCGCGCGAAACCGCATTGACTCACGAGGAATGGCGGGCCGGCATCGATTTTTTGTATCGCGCCGGCAAGATTTCAGATGACGGCAGAAACGAGTTTGTATTGATTTCCGATGTGCTGGGCCTGTCGTCGCTGGTGGATTTGCTGCAGACCAGCGCGGGCGCGACCGACCACAGCGCGCTCGGGCCGTTTCACGCTGCGGGCTCGCCCGCGCTGCCTGTCGGCGGCGATCTCGTCCGGAACAACGCGGGCGAGCCGGTACTGATACGCGGGCGCGTGCTCGACGACGCCGGCGCGCCGGTGAGCGGCGCCACGCTCGATTTCTGGCAGGCCGCGGCCAACGGCCTGTACTGGCAGCAGGACCCGGTCCAGGACAAGCACAACCTGCGCTGCACGATGACCACCGGCGTCGATGGCCGCTACGCTTTTACCACGGTGCGTCCCGGTCCTTATACCGTGCCCTACGATGGACCGGTCGGCGACCTCTTGCGCGCCGGCGGGCGGCATGCGTGGCGTCCGGCGCACTTTCATTTCATCGTGGCCGCGGCGGGGCACCTGCCGCTGACCACCGAATTGTTCTGCGCCGGCGATGAGTATCTCGAACAGGATGCGGTGTTCGGCGTGCGTACAGGCCTGGTGCTCGAACTGAAAAAAACCGGCAGCGCGGAGGATGCGCGCGGGCTCGAACGGAATCTAGAGCCGCCCTTTTATCGCGTTGAATTCGATTTCCGGCTCAAGCGCGACGCGTGATCGCGACACCCTTGAGGCGATTCCGCAGATAGTTGTTTCCGTCCTGCGCTGCGCCAAGCGGCGCGGTGTTTGAATTTCACGTATGACAACACAATAGGACATTCACCGTGTTTATCGCCGTGCACCGCGTCATCCTTGCTGCACTTTTCATATTCGCGGGTTTCACTACGCCACACGCCCTCGGCGCCGACTATCCGGCGAAGGCAATCCGCTTCCTCGTTCCTTTCCCCCCGGGCGGCGGCACCGACATCGGCACGCGCATCATCGCCATGAAAATGGCCGAGCGGTTCGGCCAGCAGGTCATCGTCGATAACCGCGGGGGCGCTGCCGGCATCATCGGTACGGAAGTCGCCGCGAAGGCCGCGCCCGACGGCTACACGATCATGATGGGCAACATCGGCACGCATGCGATCAACATCAGTCTTTACGCCAAGCTCCCTTACGACCCGGTACGCGATTTCATCCCCGTCACGCAAGCGGCGGGGTTACCACTATTCGTGTTGACGCACCCCTCGCTGCCGGTGAAGAACGTGAAGGAACTGATCGCGCTCGCCAAGGCGCAGCCGGGCAAGCTCAACTATTCTTCGTCGGGCGCGGGCGGCTCGATGCACGTCGCCGCCGAATTGTTCCAGAGCATGGCGCAGGTCAAGCTGGTGCATGTCCCCTACAAAGGCGGCGGCCCGGCGATCGTCGATTTGCTCGCGGGGCAGGTGCCGCTCTCATTCGCCACCGTGCTCGAAACCTCGCAGCACGTAAAAGCCGGCCGCCTGCGCGCATTGGCAGTGACCTCGGCCAAACGCTCGGTCGCGTCGCCGGACATACTTACTGTCGCGGAAGCCGCGTTGCCGGGTTATGAGTCGATCTCGTGGCTGGGCGTGTTCGCTCCGACAGGCACGCCGCGCGAAATCATTGCCGTGCTCAATACCGAAATCGTGAAGATACTGCAGCAACCCGACGTCAAGCAGCGCCTGCTCGAACAGGGCGGCGAGCCGATCGGCAATACGCAGGAGCAGTTTACGGCGGTGCTGAAATCCGACATCGCAAAATACGCGAAGATCATGCGGGAATCCGGCACCAAGGTGGAATAGGGTCGCGCGCTTAACGCGCAAAGCACCAATGCTTAAACCGTAACCACTTTCGCGCCGTTCGCCAGCAATCCGTTTTCCTTCATTGCGCGCTGCGCCTTGCGCTAAGCGTCGACCTTACGGGCAGCCATTCACTTCGCCGCAGGCGACTCCAGCCCCTTCGCGCTCATGGCCCGGATTGAGTTTCATTGCGGCCACGCGGAATTCTTCAGGCAGTCACGGCCTTCGCACCTTTCGCTCCCGCGATCAAACCCTCGTCCTTCAGCGCGCGCAGCGACTTGCGCCAGGCGTCGAGCGTGAAATCGACGTCCGCCTGCGTATGCGCCGCGGACACGATGCCGCCGCGCCAGCCCTTGAGATCGACGCCATTGTTGAGCATCGCGATGCGCAGCTTGCCGAGCATGGCTTCGTTGCGGCCTTTCATCGACTCCATGGTCAGCGTGCTCGCATCGAACGCTGTCGGCTTGAGCGCGTGGCCCTGCGGGTTCGAATAGATATTGAAAAATGAATGCACGCCGTAGACCGCCCACGGCACGCCCTCGGCTTCCAGCACTTCGTTCAGGCCTTTGCGCAACGTCGCCGTGATCGCCGACGCTTTGGTGCAGGCATCGGACCCGCGGATGATATTGAGCGTTGCAATGCCCGCCGCCGCGCTGACCGGATGCGCATTGTGCGTGCCGTGATGGTTGACGTGCTCGCGTCCGGCCGCAAGCGTGGCTTCGTGATCGAGCCAGTCGAGTATGTCCTTGGGCCCGCCGATGGCGCCGCCCGGCATGCCGCCGGCAAGTATCTTCGCCATCGTCGTGAGGTCGGGCGTGACGCCATAAAACGCCTGCGCGCCGCCGGGTGCGACGCGAAAGCCCGTCACCACTTCGTCGAATATCAAGAGCACGCCGTGCTTTTTCGTGATCTCGCGCAGCGCGCCCAGCACTTCCGGCGGCGTCGGAATCGCGCCGGAACTGCTGCCGACCGGCTCCAGCATCACGGCCGCGACGTCTTTACTGCTGATGATGGCTTTTTCGACGGCAGCGATATCGTTCGGCGTGACCAGCGTCGTGTTGCCGGCGACCTGATCCAATACGCCCGCGTTCGCAGAGCCGTCGTAATGATCGTGCACGCCGCCCGCCACTTGATCATGCCAGCCATGGAAGTGGGTGAGAAAACGCACGACGCGGCGCTTGCCCGTCGCCGCGCGGGCGAGCCGCATCGCGAGCTGGGTGGCTTCCGTTCCAGACGACGTAAACCGTACGCGCTCGGCGGACGGGATCATCTTCTGGATCAGCTCCGCCCACTCGACCTCGAGTTCGTGCGCCGCGGCTAGGTGCATGCCTTTGCCGAGCTGTTTCTGGATTGCCGCCAGCACTTCCGGATGCTGGTGACCAAGCAGCAGCGACCCGTGGCCGCCGTAGTAATCGACGTATTCGTTACCGTCGACGTCCCATTTGTGCGACCCCAGCGCGTGATCGCCGTAAATGCCGTACGGCGACATGCGCCGCGAATCGTGCACGATGCCGCCAGGCAGCGCGCCGCGCGCCCTGCGATTGAGTTCCGCCGCGCGCGGCGTGCGCGCGCGATACGTCGCCAGAATTTTCGATTCGCCTGCTTGGTTGTCTGCCATGATTGCGCCTTCGGTTATTGTTGAATTGTCCTGCAGCAAACCCTGTCAAGCATGCGCCAGCGGGCGCACTCCGCGCAACTGCGTGCGAATCGCCCGCTGCGCTGTCTTGAGATCGTACGCCGCCTGCAGGTTCAGCCAGTATTGCGGCGACTGTTTGAACGCCCGTCCGAACAACAGCGCGAGCTCAGCGGTCACCGGCCGCGAACCATTGATAACGTGTGAAACCCGCATCGCCGAAACGCCTATGGCGCGCGCGAATTGTGCCTGGCTAAAAGCAAGCTCTTCCAGGGCTTCCTTCAGAAACTCCCCCGGATGGATCGGGGATAGTCCGTTAGTGGTCATGTCCTGTTTTCCTTAGTGATAATCCACGATTTCGACATCGAACGCATCGCCATCCATGAAGCGAAAGCACAGGCGCCATTGACTGTCGATGCGAATGCTCCATTGACCCTTGCGGTCACCCTTCAATATCTCAAGCCTGTTGGACGGCGGAAATCGGACATCTTCGGCTGCCGTTGCCGCATTAAGCTGCGTCAGGCGCATGGTCGCCCGTTTCAGAATCTCCGTCGGCAATCGGCGCGATTTACCGGTGGCGAAAAACCGCTCCGTCTCGGCGTTGGCGAACGAGCGTATCATCGATGCTTATTATAAACAATATGTTTACGATGGTCAAGGTGGCGTCTGGCAAAACACCTCTCAATTGCGATGTCCCTCTTCCGCCTTGATCCCCGCCTCGCGCACCGGCTTCGCCCACTTCGCGATATCGGACTTCAGGAAAACGCCGAATTCCTGCGGCGAGCAGACGCGTCATGATTGAAGTGTTGTCCCCCTGACTCCCTGCGTGGCCTCGGGCCATCACGCCTCACCCCTCACGGTTTCTCGAATTGACACCATTTTTTGTGTCCGTCAGTATACGGCGCCAGTCTCGCTGCATGCGGCAGCGTAAAAACTACCCGTGTGTTGTTGCGAAGGAAATCGCCATGTCAACCGTCTTGCGGCCCAGCCCGCGTAAATTGAATGCGCTGCATTGCGTGCTGCTCGCTATGCTCGGCGCGCTCGCCACACTGCCGGCGTTGGCACAAAAATTCCCGTGGAAACCGGTGCGGCTCATCGTGCCGTACCCGCCGGGCGGCGCCAACGACACGGCGGCGCGCATGCTGGCGCCGGGCCTGACCGAACTCTTGGGCCAGACGTTCGTCATCGACAATCGCGGCGGGGGCAACACCATCATCGGCTCGGACCTCGCGGCGAAAGCGGTGCCTGACGGCCATACGATTTTGATGGTCGCGGCGGGCCACGCTATCAATCCCAGCCTTTACCCAAAGTTGCCGTATGACTCTGTGCGCGACTTTGCACCGGTTGCGCTGATCGGCGACGGCGCCTACGTGCTGGTCGCGCATCCGGCGCTCGGCGTCGCAGCGGTGTCCGAACTCATTACGCTGGCGCGCGGCAAACCGGGACAGATCACGTACGCATCGTCGAGCATAGGCAATTTCACTCATCTCGCCGCCGAGCTTTTCTGTTCGATGGCCGGCGTCAAGATGCTGCACGTGCCCTACAAAGGGGGCGGCCCCGCGATCATCGATCTGCTGGGTGGCAGAGTATCGATTTTTTTCTCGACGATTGCCGTGGCGCGGCCGCATCTGCAAAGCGGCAGGATCAAGGGGCTGGGCGTGACCACGGCGCGGCGCAGCGTTGCGCTGCCCGACACGCCGACGATTGCGGAGGCGGGGCTGCCCGGTTTCGCGGCCAGCGGATGGTATGGATTCATCGTCCCTGCGAAAACGCCCATGGCCGCGATCGCGCGGCTGAACGGCGCGGTGCGCGACGCCATGCGACCGCCCGACATCCGCGATAAACTTGCCGCCGTCGGCATCGAAGTCGTCGATTCCACCGCGGCCCAGTTCGGCGAACTGATCAACACCGACATCGCGAAGTGGGAAAAAATCGTCAAGCCGCTGAACATTTCGCCGGAATAGGACGCCGCGCCGTCTTCGGGCAGCCGCGTTATTGACACCCGTATCTTCGTCGGTCAGGATACGGCGGCGCGGCGCCACAGCAGTAAATTCGATGGCGCGCCACCGGAGGAACCCGCATGAAACAACCATATTCCGTTCTTGTCTTCGCCACCGCATTGCTGACGGCAGCGTCCGCCACCGCCAGCGAATTTCCGGCGAAGCCGATCCACATCATCGTGCAGTTCACGCCCGGCACATCGACCGACATACTCGCGCGCATCATCGCGCAGAAAATGAGCCAGGACTGGGGCCAGCAGGTCATCGTCGACAACCGGCCCGGTGCTGGCGCCGTGCTCGGCACCGAGATGGGCGCCAAGGCGAATCCCGACGGCTATACACTGACGATGGCGGTATCGAGCGCGTTCGGCATCAATCCGACTCTGTATCCGAACACCTCTTACAACATCCTCAGGGATTTTGCGCCGATTTCCAATCTCGGCCTGACGCCGCAAACGCTGGTGGTGAATCCATCGACCGCTTACAAGACCGTCAAAGAATTTGTCGCGGCGGCCAAAGACAAACCCGGCCAGATCAATTACGCGTCGCTAGGCGCCGGCTCGACCAGCCATTTGACAATGGAAATGTTCCGCTCGACCGCCGATATCAAACTGAACCACGTGCCGTTCAAAGGCAGCGCCGATGCGCACACACAATTGATCGGCGGCCAGATCCCGGCCATGTTCGACGCCATACCGGCGACTCTGCCGCACATCAAGTCCGGCAAGCTGCGCGGGCTCGGTATCGCAACGCTCAAGCGCTCGCAGTTTCTGCCTGACTTGCCGACCATCGCCGAGTCGGGCTACGCGGGCTTCGAAGCCGTAGGCTGGATCGGCATTGCCGCGCCGGCGAAAACACCGGCGGAGATACTCGACAAGCTGAACGCCGAAATGGTAAAGATCATCAACCAACCCGACGTGCAGGAGCGCCTTGCTGCGCTGGCATTCACGCCGGTGGGCGACACGCGCGCGCAATTCGCCGCCTATATGGAAGCCGAAATCGCCAAGTGGGGCAAAGCAGTCAAAGAATCCGGCGCCAAAGCGGATTAAGCAGTCGCTCAATGTAAAATGCCGCGACCATTCTGTTTCTGTCATTCCCGCGCAGGCGGCTATCCCCTTCCCCCCTTGCGGGGGAAGGTAGGATGGGGGGCTGGACTCCCGCCTGCGCGGGAGTGACGAGTATTTTTTCATCAGGCTTCTAGTACAACATGACAGATAAAACCATTACCGGGCGACTCGTCGACAAAGTTCTCGCTATCGACTATCCATCACTGCCGCTGGAAGCCATCGACATGGCCAAGGCGGTGACGCTCGACGGCCTCGCTGTCATGCTCGCCGGCGCGGACGAGCCGCTGGGGTTGGGCCGCATATCCATCGAGTACGTGCGCGAGATGGGCGGGACGCCGCAGGCCAGCGTGATCACCGGCGGTTTCAAGACTTCCATGATCAATGCTGCTTACGCGAACGGCACGATGGCGCACGCGCTCGATTTCGACAACACCTGGTATCCGCTCAATCACCCGACGTCGCCGACACTTCCCGCCATTCTCGCGATCGCGGAAAACTACAAGATGTCCGGCAAGAAAATCATCACCGCCATCGCCGCCGCATTCGAAGTGCAGGGGCGGCTGCGTCTCGCGGCAACGGGCCTCAAGACCGGTGCGGGCTTTCACAAGCCGGGCACCACAGGTATGTTTGGCGCGGTGACCGCGGCAGCAAAAATGCTCGACCTCGACCGTCAGCAAACGCTGATGGCGTTCGGGCTCGCCGGCTCGCGCGCGGGCAGCATTTCGATCAACACCGGCACCATGACCAAGTCGTCGCACTCGGGACACGCGGCGCGCATGGGCGTCGAATGCGGCGTGCTCGCCAAAATGGGCTGGACCGCAAGCGCCGATGTGTTCGGGCCGAAAGGTTTCTTTGACACCTTCTTCAACGGCGACGCAAAACCCGAATTGCTGATCGAAGGGTTCGCGGATCCGCTGCGCATGGTCAAGCCGGGCGTCGGCTTCAAGAAACATCCGAGCAATTATTTCACCCACCGGCCGATAGACGCGGCTCTCGCGCTGCGCGAAGAGTTCAGCATCAAGGCAGGTGAAATCGTGCGCGTCGAAGTCATCTTCCCGCGCTTCGACTACGTGAACCGCCCGCAGCCCGCGACCGGCCTCGACGGCAAGTTCAGCGTGCAGTACGCAACGCTGGTGGCGCTGCTGGACGGCGAGATCACCATCGACTCGTTCACCAACGAGCGGCGCTTTGCAGCCGACGTGGTGGCGCTGCTGCCACAAGTGACACTGTCCATCGACGACACGATTCCGGCGGACTTCGACCAGATGCATGCCATCGTTCATGTCTGGCTGAAAGACGGGCAGCAACTGACCAAGCGCGTGGACAAGCTCTCCGGCTGGATCGGCATGCCGCTGACGCGCGCGCAGCGGTTGAAGAAGTTTTTCGGCTGCACGCGGCGCACGCTAGATGACGCGAAAGCCAAACGCATGCTCGAACTGGTCGAACAACTCGAAACGCTTACCGACGTCACCGAAATCATGAACATCGCGCGCTGCGATCGCTGACCTGCCCGCGTTTCGCTATTCGTGGGAACTCGGCGCTGGCGCTCCTCGCGTGCGGCGTCGCGGCGTTCGCGGCGGAGGCCCCGCAGCAAGGCGCCTTCATGCTCATGAAGCGCGTAAACATTGCTAGAATCACGCCTCCGCAGGCTCATAACAGCATCCCGGCAGGAGGCAGTAACCGTGGCGCAGGACCTCGAAAAACTCAAAGACTGGATAGGCGAGCGGGAAACCGACGTCGATTACGTGACCATCCCCGCCGTGCATCGCCTGGCGGCGACACTAGACCGCGACGACCCGGTGCCCAAGTTCGGCGATCCGCTGCCCGCGGGCTGGCAGGTGATGCTGTTTCCGCGCGTGGTGCGCCAGTCGCAGGTCGGCCACGACGGGCATCCGACGCGCGGCGACTTTTTGCCGCCGGTGCCGCTGCCGCGCCGCATGAACGCCGGCCGCCGCACCTGGATGCACGACGCGCTGCGCGTCGGCGACGAAGTAAAGAAGGAAGCGACCATCAAGGAAGTCACCATCAAGCAGGGCCGCACGGGACAAATGGTGTTCGTCACCGTCAAGACCGACATGATCAGCCCGCGCGGGCTCGCGATTACGGAAGAAATGGACGTGGTCTATCGCGAGGAACCCGCGCCGAATGCGCCGAAATCCGCGCCGAAAACGCCGCCCGGCAATGCCGCGTGGAGCAAAGTATTCAATCCCGATCCCGTCGTGCTGTTCCGCTATTCGGCGCTGACCTTCAACGGGCATCGCATCCATTACGATTACCCTTATGTGACAGAGAAGGAAGGCTATCCCGGACTCGTGCAGAACGGCGGCCTGACCAATCTGCTGCTGTTCGAGCTCGCGCGAGCGCATGC
Source organism: Betaproteobacteria bacterium (assembly GCA_947474275.1). Taxonomy (GTDB): domain Bacteria; phylum Pseudomonadota; class Gammaproteobacteria; order Burkholderiales; family SG8-41; genus PALSA-1004. The sequence goes on along the minus strand of CANJHY010000013.1, from coordinate 21,283 downwards.
GAAAACGCCGATCAAATACATTGCGGTGCGTAACCTGCGCCCAATGTTCGCCGATCAGCCGTTCACGCTGTGCGGTGCGCCGTCCGCTGACGGCAAGAGCGCGCAACTGTGGACGGTAGACACCACCGGTGCACAGGCGACCGACGCCAGCGCGGAGTTTGTATGAAAGCTGGCATAGTAACGGCCGGCAAGGCAATGAAAGCCGACGTGATGCTTGCCGGCAGGAGGCAATAATGGCCGGCGGACCTCTCGCGGGAGTAAAAGTCATCGACCTGACTTCGGTCGTGGTCGGTCCCATGGTCTCGCTGATGCTCGCCGACTACGGCGCCGACATCATCAAGATCGAGCCGCCGTCGGGCGACATCGTGCGCAATCTCGCGGGGCGCGCGATCTCGCCCAATATGTCGCCGAAATTCCTGCATCTGAATCGCAATAAAAGATCGCTGGCGATCGATCTCAAGAAACCCGAAGCCTACAGCGCGCTGAAGAAATTGCTGGCTGAGGCCGACATCCTGCTGTGGAACGTGCGCCCGTCGGCGATGGCGCGGCTGAAGCTTTCGTATGAAGACGTCAAGGCGATCAACCCGAAAATCATTTACTGCGGCATTGTCGGTTTCGGACAAACAGGCCCCTACCGCAACAAGCCCGCTTACGACTCCATCATCCAGGGCTCCGCTGGCATTGCAGCCCTGCATCATCGTGCGACTGGCGAACCGCGCTACGTGCCCATCGTGATGGCCGACAAGACCACCGGGCTCATTGCCACGCAAATGGTGCTGATGGCGCTTTATCATCGCGAGCGCACCGGCGAAGGCCAGTCGATCGAAGTGCCGATGTTCGAGAACATTGCGCGCTACGTGCTTGAAGAACATATGTATCACCAGACGTTCGATCCGCCGATCGGCACCACGGGCGATCCGCGCATTTTCGATCCGTGGGCGCGCCCGGCACCGACCAAGGACGGCTTTATCTGCATATCGGCGAATACCAACGCCCAGGCCTTCGCGGTGTTCGACGCCATCGGCAAACCCGAGTACAAGACCGATCCGCGTTTTAGTTCGGTCGCCGCGCGCTTCAAGCACGTGCCTGAATATTTCGCGGCGCGCGCCGCGGGACTCGCGCAAAAGACCACCGCCGAATGGGTCGAGATATTTGACAAGGCGGACGTGCCCGCCATGCAGTACCACACGCTCGAATCGCTGATGGAAGACCCGCACCTGAAAGACGTCGGGTTTTTCCGCAAGTTCGACCACCCGACCGAAGGCCGCATGATCGATATGAAGCTGGTGAACGTATCCACCGCCGGCGCGCGCACCGACTTCATGCCGGCGCCGAAAATCGGCCAGCACACCGTCGAAATCCTGCGCGAAGCGGGATGCGACGACGCGGCCATCGCTGCAATGGTGACCGCGGGTGTCGCGGTCGATGGCCGGCTTGATAAAAAGTGAGGGGTGAGACGTGAGGAGTGAGGCGAAAATGACTGGCACCATCGTCAAGTGGCTGGCGTTCGTGCTGGTCGCTGGCAGCGTGAGCATTGCGTGTGCGCAAAATTATCCGGTGAAACCGGTCCGTTTCATCGCGCCGTTCCCGCCCGGCGGCAGCACCGATTTTCTGGCGCGCATCGTCGCGCTCAAAATGTCCGAGGCTATGGGCCAGCAGGTCGTCGTCGAGAATCGCGGCGGTGCCGGGGGCACCATAGGCGTTGAAGCTGCCGCGCGCGCGGCACCCGACGGCTACACCATCGTGATGGGCCATATCGGTACGTTCGGCGTCAACCCGACGCTGTACCCGAAACTGCCGTACGACGCGATCAAGGACTTTGCGCCGATCACCCTGCTCGCGATGGTGCCCAACGGCATGGTGGTGCACCCCGCGCTGCCGGTGCGGTCGGTGAAGGATTTCCTCGCCATCGCCCGCGCCAAACCAAAAGCGCTGCTCTACGGCTCTGGCGGCAACGGCAGCGCCGCGCACCTCGCGGCCGCTTATTTCGAATGGCTGGCAAAAATCCAGCTCACGCATGTGCCGTACAAAGGCACCGGGCCGGCGTTGATCGACCTGGTCGCGGGCCAGACCTCGATGATGATCACCGGCATGCCGGCCGTCATGCCGCATACGCGCTCGAACCGGCTGCGGCTTCTCGCCGTCGGCAATACCAAACGCCTGGCGTTATTGCCCGACGTGCCGACGATTGCGGAATCCGGCGTGCCGGGCTACGACGCAACGCAGTGGTACGGGGTGCTGGCACCCGCCGGCACGCCGCGCGAGCTCGTGATGCGGCTTAACGCCGAAATGACCAAGGCGCTGGCGCGGCCGGACGTCCGCGAGAAACTCGCCGCCGACGGCGCCATACCGGTCGGCAATACGCCAGAAGAGTTCGGCGCGCTCATCAAGGCCGAAATCGCGCGTTGGGCGCCGGTAGTCAAGGCATCGGGCGCGCAACCGGAATAGAATAATAGAAATCGGAACAACCGCTGGACTCGATAACAGGGAGATCGATGATGCACGCACCAAGCTTTGTACGTCCGTTGCTCACCGCCGTTGCGCTGCTGCTGCCCGCCGTTGCTCTCGCGCAACCCGCGCAAAAGCCGTTCGAGCCTTCCTCGGGTCAGCCGGGCAAAGACGTCGTCTGGGTGCCGACCCCACAGGCGCTGGTCGACAAGATGCTCGACATCGCAAAACTGACGTCTTCCGATGTTCACATGGATCTCGGCTCCGGAGACGGCCGCACCGTAATCACCGCCGCCAAGCGCGGTGCTCGCTCGACCGGCATCGAATACAACCCTGACATGGTCGAACTGTCGAAGGCGAACGCCATCAAGGCGGGCGTTGCCGACAAGGCGACTTTCGTTAAAGCCGATTTGTTCGAAACCGATTTCTCGCAGGCCACCGTCATCACGCTGTTCCTGCTGCCCGACATCAATCTCAAGCTGCGACCGAAAATCCTCGATCTCAAACCCGGCACGCGCATCGTGTCCAACACGTTCACCATGGGTGAGTGGAAAGACGATGAGACCGCGACGGTCGATGAGGCCGCTGGCTGCAGCTACTACTGCACCGCGCACCTGTGGATAGTGCCCGCCAAAGTCACCGGCACCTGGCATTCCGCGCAGGGCGATCTAACCCTGAAGCAGGAGTTCCAGATGGCGCAGGGCTCGCTGAAATCCGGCGCCAATACGGTGGCGATTTCGAATGCAAAGCTGCGCGCAGACCAATTCAGTTTCAGCGCGAGGGGCGCCACTTACGCGGGCCGCGTCAACGGCAACACCATCGAAGGCACGGTCACGACGGGCGGCAATGCCACGAAATGGAGCGCCACCCGCCACTGATCTGTCATCCGCAGTTATTCGATGAATCCATAGAAGGAGTATCGGCATGCCTGCTGCACAATTGTTACGTCGCACATGGTTGACCTTTGCATTGTGCTTGCTGGCCGCGGGCGTCTGCGCACAGCCGGCCAAGAAAGGGTTCGAGCCGCAGGTCGGCCAGGAAGGCAAGGACGTCATCTGGGTGCCGACGCCACAGGGTCTGATAGACAAGATGCTCGACATGGCGAAAGTCACGTCCGTCGATTACGTGATAGACCTCGGCTCCGGCGACGGCCGCACCGTGATTGCAGCCGCCAAGCGCGGCGCGCGCGCGACCGGCATCGAGTACAACCCGGACATGGTCGAACTTTCCAAGCGCAATGCGGAAAAGGAAGGCGTTGCCGGCAAAGCCAACTTCATGAAGGCCGATCTCTTCGAAAGCGACTTTTCGCAGGCGACCGTCATTACCATGTATCTGCTGCCCACCATCAATATGAAGCTGCGCCCGAAAATCCTCGATTTGAAACCCGGCACGCGCATCGTGTCGCATGCGTTCACGATGGACGAATGGTCGGCTGACCAGACCGATTCGTTCGATGGCCGCACCGCCTATCTGTGGATAGTGCCGGCCAAAGTCGAAGGCACCTGGCAGTTTGCGCAGGGCGAACTGTCGCTCACGCAAACCTTCCAGGTGGTCACGGGCACGCTCAAAGCCAGTGGCAATACCATCAAAATCACCAACGGCAAACTGCGCGGCGACCAGCTTTCCTTCAGCGCGGGCAATTCGGAATACACCGGCCGCGTCAACGGCAGCACCATCGAAGGCACCTCGAAAGGCGCGAGCGCCGGCCCGTGGAGCGCGAACCGCACGAGCACCAAGCCCGCGAAATAGCACCGACAGATCCTCAGGAGTTAATTGCATGGCGAAGCAGCAAAGCGTAGTCATCATCGGCGGCGGCATCATGGGCGGTGACATCGCCATCATTTTCGCCGCCGGCAACTGGAACGTGCACGTGATGAGCCCGTCGGAAAAAACGCGCAGCTCGCTGCCCGCGCGCGTCAAGACCGGCCTGAAAAAACTGGACGCGCCGGACGGCGCGGCCGCCCTCGTCAAGGCATACGCGACGCTTGAAGAAATTCCGTGGCAGGAAATCGATCTCGTCGTCGAAGCCGCGACCGAGGATCTCGCGCTCAAGCAGAAACTTTTCTCGCAGCTCGAAACTTTGGCGCGGCCCGATATTCCACTCGCCAGCAATACGTCGACTTTCCCGATCGGCGATATCGGCCGCCACCTCAAAACGCGTTCGCGCGTGGTCGGCCTGCACTACTTCATGCCGGCCCACCTCGTGCCTCTGGTCGAAATCATCCAGGCCGACTTCACCGACAAAGCGGTGGCCGACAAACTCGAAACGCAGCAGATGGCGCTCGGCAAGGCGCCGGTGCGCGTCAACAAGGACATCCCCGGCTTTATCGGCAACCGCCTGCAGCACGCGATGATGCGCGAGGCGCTGTATCTCGTCGCCGACGGCGTGGTGTCGCCCGAAGGCATAGACACCGCGGTGCGTTACGGTTTCGGCTTCCGCTTTCTCGCCTGCGGTCCGATGACGCAAAAGGAAATGTCGGGCTGGGACACCAATCTCTATGCCGGCACTTCGCTGTATCCGAGCCTGCATAATGAAAAGGAACCGCCGCAGTTCCTCAAAGACATGATCGCCAAAGGCCATATCGGCATGAAGACCAAGCGCGGCATCTGGGAATGGACCGACGAGAGCGTGGCCAAGGAAAAAACGCGTATCGAGAAAGTCCTGCAGCAGGCGTTTACAGTACTGAAGGCCGACGGCAAATAGCGGCCGAATGAACGATGAAGGATAAGAACTTAAGAGCGGGGACAGTTGCCTTCGCCACTATTGCGGCACTGACGCATGGTATAACCCCGGCAGCAGCACAGGCTTACCCAAGCAAACCGATTCGCATGGTGGTGCCATTTCCCGCCGGCGGCGGCATCGATACCGTCGCGCGCGTCATCGCCCCCAAACTCGCCGACAGCCTCGGCCAGCCGGTGATCATCGACAATCGTGTCGGCGCCAGCGGTACCGTCGGCACCGAGGCAGTCGCCAAAGCAGCACCCGATGGTTACACGCTGCTCGCGACTTTCGCGAGCCACGCGCAGAATGCTTCGCTCTATCCCAAGCTCGGCTACGACACGGTGAAGGACTTCGCGCCCATCACGCTGATTGCAACGGTGCCCAATATCCTCGTCATCAATCCGTCGCTGCCCGTTAAAACCGTCAAGGAACTCGTCGCGCTGGCGAAAAAGCATCCGGGTGAAATTCTGTATGCGTCGATCGGCAATGGCACCCCGGCGCATTTGTCGGCGGAACTCTTCAACAGCATGGCCGGCATCCGTATGACCCACGTCCCCTACAAAGGCGCGGCAGCGTCTATCGTTGCTCTAATCAGCGGCGAAACCCAACTCACGTTTACGACGGTGCTGGTCGCCATGCCGCATATCAAATCAGGACGCCTGCGCGCACTTGGCGTCGCTTCGCTCAAACGTTCAACCGTATTGCCGGACGTGCCGACGATAGACGAAGCCGGTGTGCGAGGCTATGAATCGAACGCATGGTACGGGCTGCTGGCGCCCGCCAGGACGCCGCAACCGATACTCGATCAACTGCACCGCGAGACCGTCAAAACGCTGCAGAACAATGACGTGCGCGACAGCCTGAAAGGTCAGGGCGCGGAGCCCGTCGGCAACGCGCCGCGCGAATTCGCGGTCATCATCGCGGACGAAATCGAGAAATGGCGCAGGGTCGTGCTGGCGACCGGTGCCCGGGCGGATTAAACCTCGATTTCCATTTCGAGCAGCCCTTACGACAGTCCCTGTCGTAAGCATTCCTGACGCCATCCCTCAACGGCTGCGCCCACGTCCGCTTTTATTCACACGCCCTGTTCTACCAGAGGTTGTAGTACGCCGAGCATTTAACTACCGGCGATAGTAGAACCCGCGCGCGCCTGGTGAATGCCCTCCAATCATCGTGTGTAAACCTGCTTGCAGTCTCCGCGTTACTGGACATATACTGTATATGCTTACAGTATCGTTCCGCGGCCCACGAGAGCGCCGCAAAGCGCATCACTACAGGAGACGCACATGGAAAAAGCAGACGCACTGAAGATCATCCAGCAACTCGCCGACGGCATCGATCCGCACACCGGCAAAGCGTTCGGCGCCGACAGTCCCTACCAGCATCCCGACACCGTGCGCGCGCTGTTCGTCGCGCTGCGCGCGCTCGATGCGCCGCCGGCCGCATCCAAACCGCGCGCTGCCGCGGCAGCCGAAAACGCGCCGTCGAATTCCGGCAAGCCGTGGACGGACGATGAAGATAAGGCGCTCGCCGCCGCCTTCGACGCCGGCAAGAAAATCCTCGAACTGGCCACCGCGCACCAGCGCTCGCGTTTCGCGATCGAAGTGCGCCTCGCCAAGCTCGGCAAAATCGAGCAGCCCGCCAATATGCACGGGCGCAAAGTCGCCTCCGACACCGCGACTTACTCGGCACAACATTAAGAGTACTTACGAGTGGGCGAAACGGGAGGCCGGCCGGAAAGGGAGCTTCCGCCGGTCTCTTGCCAGCCTTTACCCGAACCTATTGGAAAACCGCGATGGATGAACTGACCAAACGCCAGCAGGAAATCCTGTGCATGATCCGCGAGTTCATCGCGGATTCCGGCTTTCCGCCGACGCGCGCCGACATCTGCCGCGCAATGGGTTTCAACTCGCCCAACGCCGCGGAGGAACATCTGCGCACGCTGGTACGCAAAGGCGCCATCGAAATGCTGGCCGGCGCTTCGCGCGGGATTCGCCTGATAGAAGAGGATTTGGGATTGCCGCTGATCGGGCGCGTGGCCGCCGGCAGCCCGTTGCTTGCGGTCGAGAACATCGAAATGCATTGTCAGGTCGATGCGCAGCTCTTTAAGCCGCGCGCCGATTACCTGTTGAAAGTGCGCGGCTTGAGCATGCGCGATGCCGGCATCCTCGACGGCGACTTGCTCGCCGTGCATCGCGTGCAGGAAGCACGTTCAGGCCAGGTGGTGGTCGCGCGGCTGCACGACGAAGTCACGGTCAAGCGTTTCCGCCGCCGCGGCAACCAGGTGCAATTGATACCCGAGAACCCGGATTTCAAAATCATCGAGGTCGATCTCAACCGCACCCCGCTCGAAATCGAAGGCATTGCGGTCGGCGTCATCCGCAACGGCACGCTGTGAACGCCCTCGCTGCGATACTCGCCCACTCCGCGATCTGGCGCGGCAACCAGTTGAGCCGCGTTACGAGTTCGAGCATACCGACCGGTTTTTCCGAACTCGACGCGGAGCTGCCCGGCGGCGGCTGGCCAACCGCGGCGCTGACCGAAATCCTGCCGCGGCATACCGGCATAGGCGAGCTGCGCATATTGGGAACAGCACTGGCCGCGCTGTCGGCGCAAAAACGCACTCTGGTGTGGATCGCGCCGCCTCACATGCCGTACGCACCGGCGCTGGCCGCCATCGGCATCGATCTCGAGCGCGTCGTCATCGTCACCACCCGCGCGCCGCGTGAAACTTTATGGGCCACAGAACAGGCGCTGCGTTCCAAGGCCTGCGGCGCGGTACTGGCGTGGCCCGGCGCCATCAAATATCCCGAACTGCGGCGCCTGCAGCTGGCTGCCGAAGACAACCCCGTGCTCGCCGTGCTGTTCCGCGCGCGGCAAGCGGCCGCCGAAACATCATGCGCAGTGCTACGCATCGATCTCCAGACTTATCACGGTCAGCTTGCCGTGCGCATATTGAAACGCCGCGGCGCCGCCCTCAACGCCCCCATCCTGCTCCATTCACCTGCCGTCACACCCGGACGCGTAATCGTCGAGCATTTCGTAACGTCATCACGCTCGATGCCCTCACCCCCTCTCCCTCGGCGAGGGAGAGGGGCGCTTCGAGCAAAACCGCTCTGTCGAGCGGTTTCGTAACTAACAAACCTGGACCAATCATCATGCTATGGATAGCACTCGACTTTCCCTGTCTGCCGCTTGAAACGTTTGCGTTAGCTTCCGCGCACTCCGAACCGTGGGCGATCGCCGACGGCACCGATGTGCTGGTCTGCAACCAGCCAGCACACGCACTCGGTGTGCGCGCCGGCATGCGCCTGTCGGCGGCATGCGCGCTCTCCCCGCGGCTCAATTACCGGTTGCGCGATGCGGCCGCCGAAACCGCAACGCTGGCCACGCTCGCCGCGTGGGCCGGACAGTTCACGCCCAACGTTTCTCTGGAGTCGCCGCGCGCGCTCTTGCTCGATATCGAGGGCAGCCTGCGCTTCTTCGGCGGCATCCGTCCTATCCTGCAAACGTTGAAGCGCGGCCTCGATGACATGGGCTATACCGCGACGATGGCCTGCGCACCCACGGCCACGGCGACCCTGTTGCTTGCGCGCGCCCGCATGCAAAAAATCATTAATTGCAAGCGCGCGCTCGAAGCAGTCGTCGCCACGCTGCCGCTCTCTGCACTCGAATGCGATGCGCGCACGGCACAAACGCTGCACGCGGTCGGCGTCAGGCGCGTCGGCGATCTGCTGGCGCTGCCGCGCGATGGCCTCGCCCGCCGCTGCGGTCAACCGCTGCTCGACACCGTGGACCGCGCACTGGGCCGGCTGCCGGCGCCGCGTCAGTTTTTCACCCCGCCCGAGCAATTCGACGCCCGGCTCGAACTCGCCGTGCCAATCTCAAACAGCGAAGCCCTGCTGTTCGCGGCCAACCGCCTGCTCAATCAACTCACGGGTTTTCTGGCGGCACGTAACGGCGGTGTGCAGCGTTTCACTCTTACCCTCATGCATGAACGCTGTGCCCCCACGCGTATCGAGATCGGACTGGTTACGCCGACGCGCGACGTGAAGCACCTGACGCTGCTCGTACGCGAACGGCTGGCGGCACTGGTGTTGCCGGCGCCCGCGCTTGCGCTGCGCATCGAAGCCAACGACATCCTCGTGCTGGCGGAAGAAAACCGCGAGCTTTTCCCGAGCCGCGATGGCGCGCAAGGCGAATGGCAAAAACTGGTCGAGCGCCTGCGCGCGCGGCTGGGTTCAAATGCGGTACACGGCCTGGCAACACAGGCTGAACACCGCCCCGAACGCGCTTGGCGTACGGCCCCGCCCGGCACCGCGAGCTCAGCACCCGCGTCCGGCGCGCGCCCGCTGTGGCTGCTCTCCGCTCCGCAACCGCTGCCCGAAATCGCCACGCGGCCGCAGTACCGTGAAAACGCGCTGGCGTTTCTCGCCGGGCCCGAACGCATCGAATCCGGCTGGTGGGACGACGACGACGTCAAACGCGATTACTTTGTCGCGCAAACACCCGATCACGCGACGTTATGGATATACCGCGAACGCCGCGCGCCCGGCGGCTGGTATCTGCACGGCGTGTTCAGCTGAGTTGATGCGCAGCTGATGCACCATGCTTCCCGCACCGCCGGCGCAGTTACCCGAATACGCCGAGTTGCACTGCGTCAGCAATTTCACTTTTTTGCGCGGCGCCTCGCGCCCTGAAGAACTTGCCGCGCGCGCGGCGCAACTCAATTACACGGCGCTCGCCATCACCGACGAGTGCTCGCTTGCAGGCGCAGTGCGCGCGCATTTCGCGGCCAAAGAGCACAAATTAAAACTCATCATTGGTGCCGAGTTCCGGATTGCCGGCGGACCTCGCATCGTGCTGCTCGCGACCGATCGCGCGGCCTACGGCGATTTGTCGCAACTCATCACCACCGCGCGCGGGCGCAGCGCGAAAGGCAGTTACCGCCTCGACTGGGCCGATCTTGATCGCGGCGCCGGCGGTTGCCTCGCGCTGTTGATTCCCGATCAGGAACCGGACGCTCAAGCGGCACGCCACATCGCCGACCGCTTTGCCGGCCGCGCCTGGTTAGCGGCGGAGCTCCTGTGCGGGCCCGACGACCGCACCCGGCTCGACCGCCTGCGCGAACTCGGCCTTGCCTGCGGTTTGCCGCTGGTCGCGGCAGGCGACGTGCACATGCACGTGCGTTCGCGCCGCCCCTTGCAGGACCTGCTGACCGCGGTGCGCCTTAACACCACCGTCGCCGACGCCAGACACGCGCTGTATGCCAACGCCGAACGTCATCTGCGCCTGCGCGTGCGGCTGGCGCAGATTTATCCCGCTGAGCTCCTGGCTGAGAGCGTGCGCATCGCCGAGCGCTGCGACTTCTCGCTCGCCAGTCTGCGCTACGAATATCCGGAGGAACTGGTGCCCGCCGGCCATACGCCGGCTTCTTACCTGCGCCTGCTGACCGAAGAAGGTTTGCGCGAGCGTTTTCCCGGCGGGACTTCCGACAAGGTACGCAAACTCATAGAGCACGAACTCGCACTGATAACGGAATTGGCATACGAGCCATTTTTTCTCACCGTCCACGACATCGTCAGGTTCGCGCGCAGCGAAAATATCCTGTGCCAGGGCCGCGGCTCCGCCGCCAACTCGGCGGTGTGCTACGCGCTGGGCATCACCGCGGTCGATCCCGCGCGCATGAGCGTATTGTTCGAGCGTTTCGTTTCGCGGGAACGCGACGAGCCGCCCGATATCGACGTCGATTTTGAGCACCAGCGCCGCGAAGAGGTGATCCAGTACATCTATAAAAAATACGGCCGCGACCGCGCTGCCCTCGCCGCCGCCGTCATCAGCTATCGCTCGAAGAGCGCGCTACGTGACGTCGGCAAAGCCCTCGGCTTCGATCCCGCGCAACTCGACCGGCTCGCCAAATCGCTGGCGTGGTGGGACGACCGGGAAGCGCTGCCGCAGCGGCTCACGGAAGCCGGGTTCGATCCCGCGAGTCCGCAGATCGCACGCCTGATTTTCCTCGTCGACACACTTATCGGTTTCCCGCGCCATTTGTCGCAGCACGTCGGCGGTTTCGTGATTTCGCGCGGGCCATTGTCGCGGTTGGTGCCGATCGAAAACGCCGCGATGCCGGACCGCAGCGTGATCCAATGGGACAAGGGCGATCTCGAAGCGCTCGGTTTGCTGAAAGTCGACGTGCTGGCTCTTGGCATGCTGTCCGCCATCCGCCGCGCTCTCGACATGATCAGCGCGCGGCGCGGCGCGCAGTTCGAAATGGCCGCTATTCCGTCCGAAGATCCCGAGGTCTACGCCATGATCAGGCGCGCCGATACGGTCGGCGTGTTCCAGATCGAGTCGCGCGCGCAGATGAGCATGTTGCCGCGCTTGCGGCCGGATAAATTCTACGACCTCGTGATCGAGGTCGCGATCGTGCGTCCCGGCCCGATCCAGGGCGGCATGGTGCATCCCTATTTGCGCCGCAAGCAGGGGCTCGAGAAAGAAAGTTATCCGAGCGAAGCCGTACGGGGCGTGCTCGAGCGCACGCTCGGCGTGCCGATATTCCAGGAACAGGTCATGCAGCTCGCGGTGGTCGCCGCCGGTTTTACGCCGGGCGAAGCCGACCTGCTGCGGCGCTCGATGGCGGCATGGAAGCGCAAAGGCGGGCTGCAGCACCTGCAGCAACGCCTCATTTCCGGAATGCTCGCGCACGGCTACCAGCGCGAGTTCGCGGAACAAATCTATCGCCAGATACTCGGCTTCGGCGAATACGGTTTTCCCGAATCGCACGCGGTCAGTTTCGCGCTGCTCGCTTATGTCTCGGCATGGCTGAAATGCCATGAGCCGGCGGCATTTCTCGCCGCACTCCTCAACAGCCAGCCAATGGGTTTTTACGGGCCTTCGCAACTCGTGCAGGACGCGCGCCGCCACGGCGTCGAGGTGCGGCCGGTGGACGTCACGATAAGCGCATGGGAATGCACGCTCGAATACGGCATGGATGACAAACCGGCGGTGCGTTTGGGTTTCAGCCGGATCATCGGTTTCGCCGAAAAGTCGGCCGCGCGGCTGGCCGCCGTGCGCGCGCAGCGCTGTTTCGATTCGATCGACGATCTGGCACGGCGCGCGCAACTCGATGCACGCGATCTGAAATTGCTTGCCGGCGCGAACGCGCTTGTCGCGCTTACCGGGCACCGGCGCATGGCGCACTGGCTAGTCGCGGGCGTCGAGCCGGCCGCGCCTTTGCTTGCGTCCGCACCGGTCATGGAAACAATTCCAGCGCTCGCGGCGCCGGGCGAAGGCGAAAGCATAGTCGTCGACTACGCGAGCACCGGGCTCACTCTCGGCCGCCATCCGCTGGCGCTGTTGCGCAGCCGGTTGAAAAGCCTGCGCCTTTCCACTGCGGCGGAACTGAGCGGATTTCCGCATGGCCGGCTCGCGCGCGCTGCCGGCATCGTGACTGGCCGCCAGCGTCCGGGCACCGCGTCAGGCGTCGTCTTCGTCACACTCGAAGACGAAACCGGCAACGTCAACGTCGTGGTGTGGAACAACCTCGTGGAAAAGCAGCGCCGCGAACTGCTGGGCGCGCGCTTATTGGGTGTTTACGGGGTATTGGAGCGGCAGGGCGAAGTCGTGCATCTCATCGCCCAGCGGCTTGTCGATTACAGCGCGTTACTGGGACAGCTCGCAACCACGAGCCGGGATTTTCATTGAGCGCCGCCGGCAAACGCGTCAATACAAATGATGCCGGGCTCGCGCCCGCAACCTAGAAGCGGAATTGCGCGCTCAGCGACCACACGTTGATCGGCGTCTGACCGGTCTTGTCGCCATCGCCGACATTGTTGAAGCGCTCGAATTCACCGCGCATGCTGAACTGCTTGTTGAAGTCGAACTTCACACCGAGGCCCAGCAACGGCTGCACGCGCGTCGCACTGGGGGTGAACGTGCTCGGCAGCGGCAAATCGACTTTCAGCCGCGTCACTGCAAGGCCGGCTTTACCCAGCACCGAAAACCGGTTGAACAACGGGTAACTGCCGACCGCTGAAAGGCTGCCGGCATACGCCACCCAGTTGCCGCCTGCGGTAGATGCCGCAGGCGCGCTGACTATCGTGTTGCCTTTGAACCGCCCCAAGTCGTGATAGCCGGCCTCGACCCCGAAATTCTCGTTGAATTGATAACCGCCGTACAACTTCCAGGACGTATCGTGGCTGTCGATCAGGGTGTTGGTCGTAAACCCTCTGCTGAACAGGGTAGCGTCGGTCACCTGCGACCAGCTGCTGGCGCGTTTGACGTCGGTCCGGCCGAGGCCTATGCCTGCATACCAATTAGGATCGTCAGCCGCCTGCGCTACCGGCATGCCTGCAACAGCGGCGAGCGCCGCAACACAAGCCCATATCAGCGAAATTCGATTCATCGTTGAGCCCTCCCCAATTCAGAATTCGGCTGTCTATTGCCGGAATCGACGCGGCAAGTATAGCTCACTCGCTCAAAAATGAAGCGGCGATGCCAGTTGGACCTGGGGGTGGCGCGATCAGGCAGGGAATGGTGGCCAAGGACGGAATTGAACCGCCGACACAAGGATTTTCAGTCCTCTGCTCTACCAACTGAGCTACTTGGCCACTGTTTGAACAACGACAAACTGCAAAAACCTGAATCTCTAAACCCTGCACAAGGATTTTAGTTCCGACCGTTCGCTAAAGCGAACTTAACATGCAAAAAGCGCATGTTAGCCTTCACTGCAACCCGCGCTTGTGGCTTGCGCCCCAACCGTCGGCCCGTGGCCGCCCGGGCTGTCAGTCCTCTGCCCTACCAACTGAGCTACTGGGCAACTTTTTGAACAACTTCGAACTGCAAATCTCAGGCGCTGAATTTTGTTCAACGCTTGCGGGCAGAGCGATAAAAGGGCGCTATTTAACCTTTAATCCCCGCGACGCGTCAAGCGGACGACTCGTATTTTACCTCAGGCAGAGCGGTCTGCCCTGACTAAGCAGCATTCCAGATCGAGGCGGAACAGTACAAAAAGAAGCCCCGCTTGCGCGGGGCTTCCTGGTAAAACTGGCTCCCGGACGAATCCGGGATAAGGCGAAGTAACTGGCGCTTGCGCGCTCGTTACATATCCATCCCGCCCATGCCGCCCATGCCGCCGCCATGACCGTGGCCGCCGTGACCGCCTTCGTCTTTCGGCGATTCCGCCACCATTGCATCGGTGGTGAGGATCAGGGCTGCAACCGAAGCCGCGTTCTGCAGTGCGCAGCGCGTGACTTTGGTCGGATCGAGCACGCCCATTTCAACCATGTCGCCATACTGGCCGGTTGCGGCGTTGTAGCCAAAGTTGCCTTTGCCTTCGACCACTTTGTTGATGACGACCGACGGCTCGTCACCGGCGTTGTAGGCAATCATGCGTGCCGGCTCTTCGAGCGCGCGCAGCACGATCTTGATGCCTGCATCCTGGTCGCTGTTGTCGCCTTTCAGCTTGGCCAGGCCCGAACGCGCGCGGATCAGCGCTACGCCGCCGCCCGCCACGATGCCTTCTTCGACAGCGGCGCGGGTTGCATGCAGAGCGTCTTCAACACGTGCTTTCTTCTCTTTCATTTCGACTTCGGTGGCGGCGCCGACTTTGATCAACGCCACGCCGCCGGCCAGTTTGGCCACGCGTTCCTGGAGTTTCTCTTTGTCGTAGTCGCTGGTCGCTTCGTCGATTTGCTTGCGGATGTTCTTGACGCGGCCTTCGATGCCTTTGGCGTCGCCGGCGCCGTCGATGATCGTGGTTTCTTCTTTACCGATCTCGATGCGCTTGGCTTGACCGAGGTCGTTGAGCGTCGCTTTTTCGAGCGAGAGGCCGACTTCTTCGGCAATCACGGTGCCACCGGTCAGGATCGCGATATCTTCAAGCATCGCTTTACGGCGATCACCGAAGCCCGGGGCTTTTACGCCGCAGGTTTTGAGAATGCCGCGGATGTTGTTGACCACCAGGGTCGCCAGTGCTTCGCCGTCGATGTCTTCGGCGATGATCAGGAGCGGCTTGCCGGCTTTGGCGACCTGCTCGAGTACGGGCAGAAGGTCACGGATGTTCGAGATCTTCTTGTCGTAGAGCAGGACATAGGGGTTTTCGAGCAGCGACATTTGCTTGTCGGCGTTGTTGATGAAGTACGGCGACAGGTAGCCGCGGTCGAACTGCATGCCCTCGACGACTTCGAGTTCGTTTTGCAGGCCCGAACCGTCTTCAACGGTGATGACGCCTTCTTTGCCGACTTTTTCCATCGCTTCGGCAATGATGTCGCCGATGTTGGAATCAGCATTCGCCGAGATCGCGCCGACTTGCGCAATTTCTTTGCTGGTCGTGCAAGGCTTCGACAGCTTCTTCAGCTCTTCGACCACCGACTTTACCGCTTTGTCGATGCCGCGCTTGAGATCCATCGGGTTCATGCCGGCGGCAACGAACTTCATGCCTTCCTGCACGATCGATTGCGCGAGCACCGTCGCGGTGGTGGTGCCGTCGCCGGCGATGTCGGAAGTTTTGCTGGCCACTTCTTTCACCATCTGCGCGCCCATGTTTTCGAATTTGTCTTTCAATTCGATTTCTTTCGCGACTGACACACCGTCTTTGGTGATCGTCGGGGCGCCGAACGAGCGCTCGAGCACGACGTTGCGGCCTTTCGGGCCGAGGGTCACTTTGACCGCATCGGCCAGGATATTGACACCCGCGACGATCTTGGCGCGGGCTGAATCATGAAATTTGACGTCTTTTGAAGCCATATTGATTTCTCCTGTTTGCTTAGCGGATTACTCGATGACGCCCATGATGTCTTCTTCGCGCATCACGAGCAGTTCTTCACCTTCAACCTTGACGGTCTGGCCGGAATATTTGCCGAACAAAACGCGGTCGCCGACTTTCAGATCAAGCGCGCGCACTTTGCCGTCTTCGAGCACTTTGCCTTTGCCGATGGCTTTCACTTCGCCTTGATCGGGTTTTTCAGCTGCGGTGTCGGGGATAACGATACCAGAGGCCGTCTTGCGCTCTTCTTCCAGCCGCTTGACGATCAGGCGGTCATGTAAAGGACGAATCTTCATAAATGCTTCTCCTCTTTAAATCTGTGAAATGAACTGCGGGGGAATTATTAGCACTCAGGTTGAGTGAGTGCTAATAATAAGGGCTTAACGATTGATTTTCAAGGGCGAGTGCTTAGAAATAGCGCACCGGCCCGCCACCAGCAGAACGCCGAATGGCGAAAAACTCATATGCGTCAGTTGGTTAGACGGCAGAGCCGCGGACGACCAGCGCGTATGCCCTAATGAATGATCAGCGGGTTTGTGGTCGGGATGCCGAACCGGTACACCGTCTTCCGGCAGCCGTCGCAAGTCGGCGGTATCGGCGCCAACGGGCATGGCCCGTTGCGGCGCCCGTCGTCGGTCAAGGTTGCATCGTCGGCGTATTCACCCCAGATGCCGCCGCGTACCGGCCGGAACATCCACATCAGGTAACCGCGCCGCGCCGCGACTTCAACCAGCTCGTCCGCGTCGGGTGCGTCGGCCACCACCACGTTGTTGCCATTGATGCCGAACGGGAACGCGCCGAAAGCCTGCAGACACTCGAGCGCTTCGCTCGACTCGGCGCCCGGCCGCATGCAGCCAGGGCGTTCGGCGCGCTGCACATCCCACGCACCGAGTTCCCATGCCGCCTCCATTGCGGCACGATCGACGGCGACAAGATCCCGCCATCGCTCGTTCAATTGCAATGCCGAGCTGGGCACCGGCGTGTATGAAACCACGCCGGCCTCTTCGACTTCGGCAAGCCTTTCCTTGATGAAGCCGTGCCAATGCAACGTGAGGATGATCGGCGTGTCGGGGCACGGTACCGCGGCGAGGGTAATGGCAAACAGCGGCAGGCGGGTAGAAGCGACCTAGTCTTCGATGCGATCGAGTAACTCCATGGCAAGCTTACCTCCAGAGGGATGCTACACTCACAACCGAGCAAGTTTGATGCCACTCATACACAACAACGCCGGCGCCGATTCACACGTTGACGCGCCGGGCGTACAGACGTGTAACTAATACGGCATCAGCAGATGAGTCTTGAGTTTTGGCGTCACAGTCTCGTCGCAACGAAGATGCGGTCTCCTTTTCGCGTTAATCACATCACGCCTGATTTTGTGCATGAGTTGCATCATTTGTAAATATTGCGCGCAATATAATCAACGCGATTTTTCCGCACATGGCCGTTAGCACTCGCAATGACTCACTGCTAACACGCAGCGCTGCCGCAGTGTGGCACCCCTGCACGCAGATGAAACAGCACGAAACGCTGCCGCTGGTGCCGATTGCGCGCGGCGAAGGCGTGTGGCTGTACGACTTCGACGGGCGGCGTTACCTCGACGCGATCAGTTCGTGGTGGGTCAATTTGTTCGGACACGCGAACCCGGACATCAACGCCGCGCTCATCGCGCAGCTGGGCAAGCTCGAACACGTGATCCTCGCCGGCTTCACGCACGAGCCCGTAGTCGAACTGTCGGAGCAATTGAGCGCACTGACCGGTGGCCGACTCGGCCACTGCTTTTATGGCAGCGATGGTGCATCTGCGGTCGAGATTGCACTGAAAATGAGCTTTCATTACTGGCGCAACGGCGGTAAGCCACAGAAGTCCGGCTTTGTCAGCCTCGCCAATAGTTATCACGGCGAAACGCTGGGCGCCTTGTCGGTGACCGACGTCGCCCTGTTCAAGGACATATACGCGCCACTGCTGCGCCATAGCGCGCAAGTGTCGAGTCCCGACTGGCGGCTGGCGAATCACGGCGAGACACCCCGCGAATATGCCGAACGCTGCGCCGGCGAACTCGAGCGCTATCTGGAAGAGCACCATGCCGAAACCGCAGCGCTGATCGTAGAGCCGCTGGTGCAGGGCGCCACTGGCATGGCGATGTACGATGCAGAATACCTGCGCCGCGCGCGCGCGCTGTGCGATCGTTTCGATGTGCACCTGATCGCCGACGAAATCATGGTCGGTTGCGGTCGCAGCGGTACTTTTTTTGCGCACGAGCAAGCGGGCATCGTACCCGACTTTCTGTGCCTGTCCAAAGGCATCACTGGCGGCTATCTTCCGCTCTCGGTAGTGATGGCGACTGACAAAATGTATGCGGCGTTTTACGACGACAGCGTGGCGCGCGGGTTCCTGCACTCCCACTCGTATACCGGCAACGCGCTGGCATGCCGCGCGGCGCTGGCGACGCTGGAAATATTTCGCCGCGACAAGGTCATTGATGGCAACCGGGAGAAAGCGGCATATCTGAACCGCGCGGCACGTGATCTGGCGCGGCATCCGCGCGTGAAAAATTTTCGCCATACCGGCATGATCTGGGCGTTCGAAGTCGATACCGAAAACTCGACGTTCGCGCGCAGGTTTTATCAGGCTGCGCTCGAACACGAATTATTGCTGCGGCCAATCGGCAACACGGTTTACTTCATGCCGCCTTACGTTATCGGCGAAAGCGAAATGGACATGCTGGTGACGCGCACCCTGGAAATCATCAATGCTCTATAGCCGTCAGTTACTGCTGGGGATATACGCGGCGTGGTGTTGCGGCTTCGCCAACTATACGCCGGCCCAGGATGCGGCTTCCCGCCTGCCGCAACCGGTGGCCCAGGCACTGGCGCAAGCCGGCGTAGCCGAGAGCAGCGTGGGAATCTTCGTGCAGGACGTCCAGGTGGCGCGGCCAGTGGTTGCGGTCGGCGACGAACGCGCGCTGAATCCGGCGTCCACCATAAAACTGCTGACGACCTTCGCTGCGCTCGATCAACTCGGTCCCGCCTACCAGTGGACTACCGAAGTTTATGCGGACGGCGCAATGCAGGGCGACGTGCTCAACGGCAACCTGATCTTCAAGGGCTACGGTGATCCGCGCCTGACTCTGGAAAATTTCTGGTTGATGCTGCGCAATCTGCGCGCTCGCGGCGTGCGCGAAATCCGCGGCGACCTGGTGCTCGATCGCGGTTATTTCCTGCGCGAAAACGCCGACCCCGTGGATTTCGACAATGAACCGACGCGCCCTTACAACACGCCGCCCGATGCGTTGCTGGTGAATTTCAAGGCGCTGCGCCTGCAATTCATTCCGGACGCGGAAAAGCGCGCGCTGAGAATAATCCCCGAACCCGCGCTGGCGCAGGTCCAGGTGTTGAACAATGTCACGCTGGACAACGAACCCTGCGGCGACTGGGTCAGCAGATTGAAGTTCACCGCGCCCGGCGAAAGCGCGAGCGCGCGCCTGTTATTCAGCGGCAACTACTCCGCGACGTGCGGTGAAAAAGAGCGCAACTACAGCGTGCTTGGCCACCCGCAATATGTGCACGGCCTGTTCACCCTGCTGTGGCGCGAACTCGGCGGCACTTTTTCGGGCGGCGTGCGCGACGCCGACACGCCGGTCGGCGCGCGGCTCCTGCTCGCGCACCAGACGCAGTCTCTCGCCGAGATCGTGCGCGACATCAATAAATTCAGCAACAACGTGATGGCGCGGCAGCTCTATCTTGCGCTTGGCGCAATTACTTTGGGTGCACCCGCCACTCAGGAGAAAAGCGCGCGTTCGGTCAGGCAATGGCTGGTCACGCGCCAACTTGCGTTTCCCGAGTTGGTTGTGGAAAACGGCTCCGGCCTGTCGCGTAACGAACGCATCAACGCAAAAAATCTGGGGCAATTATTGCTGGCCGCGCAGCGCTCCGCCGTCATGCCGGAATTCATGGCTTCGTTGCCGCTGGTGGCCGTCGACGGCACGATGAAAAAACGCTTGGCGGGCGCCGACGTCGCCGGGCAGGCGCACATCAAGACAGGCACTTTGTCGGGGGTGCGCGCGATTGCGGGTTATGTGCTCGATGCCAAAGGACGCATGATGATCGTCGTGTGCCTTATTAATCATCCGCGCGCGCAGGGAACGTCGGGCGTGCAGGATGCTTTGCTGAAGTGGGTTTATAGCCGTTAAACCTGCATATGCGATGTAATCACCAAGCATCACCCCCCACAAGAAAACATTATAATTGTTTAAATTCATATATTTATATAATATTATTGTCAAAATACAACAGATATGGGCATATTCTTCCAAAAATAAATGGTCTTATGTCGACAAGTTAAAGTCTTTTCTTTAAACTGGTCTCAATGCGTTAACACATTTGGGTTTTTGCGAGGGCCCTCCCTCCGCAGCGATCCGAGCGCACAAGGAGATTGGACCATGCTTAAGAAATCGTTACTTTCGATTGTTGCCCTGACCGCTCTGTGCGCGGCGATACCAGCGTCGGCGGCCGAATCCAATTTCTACGGCGTATTCAGCCTGGGCCGCTCGAAGATCGATGCGAACTCGTCGTCGGTCGACTTGTACAACACGACCCACGGCTTTACGAGTTCCTCGACGTCCAGCCAGACCAGCGCGAATGGCGCCAAAGCCCAACTCGGCTACAACCTCGGCAAAACGTTTGCGCTTGAAGGCGGCTACATCTATCTCGGCAAAGCCGATTTCTCTTCGATCACCAACCTGGGCACGATCGGCGGCAGCAAAGATGCTTATCTGTTTAATCTCGACCTAGTGGCCAAGCTCCCGATTAACGAGAAATTCTCGCTGCTGGGCAGGTTCGGCGGCTACTACTGGAAAACCAAGAACGAGATGCCCAACACGACCACTCTGGGCAATGCCACCGTCAATGAAAACGGCTTCGATTTCAAAGCCGGCGTCGGCATCCAGTACGATTTCACCACCAATTTCGGCTTACGCGGCGAATTTGAGCGTTACAACGGCGTCGGCAAAGTCGATACGACCGGCGACGCCCGGGTCAATCAGTTAACAGTTGGCGCAGTACTAAAGTTCTAACTAAAAAGCTGCGCCAAAATTCTATAGCCGGGTAGCTCCCGGCTATTTTTTTTCCAGATCCAGACTGCTCCACAGCGCATCGACTCTGAGCCTGGTTGCAGCATCCATCGCAATGGGTTCCCCCCAGCTGCGTGCCGTTTCCGCCGGCCATTTGTTGGTGGCGTCTATCCCCATCTTAGAACCCAACCCTGAGACCGGGCTGGCAAAGTCGAGGTAGTCGATCGGCGTGTTGTCCGCTATCAGCGTATCGCGCTGAGGATCGACGCGCGTCGTCAGC
>CANJHY010000012.1:0-44673 GCA_947474275.1 Betaproteobacteria bacterium | reverse complement strand
GTTCGTACAGCATGGTGTCTTTCATCTCAATCTCCGCAAGTCAGTTTGCAATCCCCGCATTTTGTTACACCGGGAACAACATGAAATAGGCCAATTGAGTAAAAAATCACAGTACATTTAACGAAGAACCAATTGTATAAAGACCTTAGCCAGAGCTTCCCCAAATTTGCTTCATCGCGCCCTTACGGTGCGTGCAAAAGGCCTGAAAGGTTCAAATTTTGGACAGCGTAGACACCGAAGTTCTGAAAACCGCCGCGGCATGGTTTGATGCCGGGCGCAAGGCGACGCTCGCGACCGTGATCCGCACCTGGGGTTCGGCGCCGCGGCCGGTCGGTGCCATGCTCGTCATCCGCGATGACGGGCATGTGATCGGTTCGGTATCCGGCGGCTGCGTCGAAGACGACCTGATCGAGCGCGTCAAAGCTCATCAAGCCGTGAGCGGCAAGCCGGAAGTCGTTACTTATGGCGTGACGGCGGACCAGGCGGCGCGCTTCGGGTTGCCATGCGGAGGCACGCTGCAACTCGTGCTGGAGCCGGTGAAGGCTGAATCGCAATTGAAGGAGCTGCTGACGACCATAGAGCGCCATGAGTTGGTGGCGCGCTTTCTCGACATGGAAACCGGCAATGTCAGGCTGGAATCGGGCCGCTGGTCGGACCTGCTGGAATTCGACAGCAAGATTTTGAAGAGCATACACGGGCCGCGTTGGCGTTTGCTCATCATAGGCGCCGGCCAGACTTCGCGCTTTCTCGCGCAAATGGCTCAGGCGCTCGACTACCAGGTCACGGTGTGCGATCCGCGCGAGGAATACGCGGATGAATGGAATGTGCCGGGCGCTGCACTGGAACGCGGCTATCCGGACGACGTCGTGCTGCAACTCAATCCCGATCCGCACCTCGCGGTGGTGGCGTTGACGCACGATCCCAAGCTCGACGATGCGGCGCTTACCGAAGCCCTGAAGTCGTCGGCGTTTTACGTCGGCGCGCTCGGCTCGCGGGCGAACAATGACAAGCGCCGCAAGCGGTTGGCCGATTTCGATTTGTCGGCCGCCGAAATCGCGCGCCTGCACGGGCCGGTCGGTTTGCGCATAGGGAGCAAGACGCCGGCGGAAATCGCAGTGGCCATCGTCGCCGAAATGACGGCCGTGCGCCGTGGCGTAAAACTGGAATCGATAGGCGCGCCGGCCGCGGCGCCCGCGCCCAACACCGATCCGCTCGCCTGCGGGTCGTCGTAACGCCTTATCCGGCGGTGGCAAGCATGTTCCGCCGCATTCTTTTCACGCTGCTGTCTATAACCGCCCTGGTAGTGATGGCGCCCGTGCCGGCGGCGGATGTTGCCCCGCTTGCTAACGGCGTTTTCCTCGTCGCCAAACCCGAACTCTTCGATCCCAATTTCCGCGAGACCGTCGTGCTGATTACCCAGCCGGTGCCGGGCGGCGGTCCGCTCGGCGTCATTTTGAACCGGCCGTCGGAAGCGCGCCTCTCCGAAGCATGGCCCGACGCGGGCGCCGTGCCTGAACAATTCGATACGCTGTACGGCGGCGGGCCGGTGGGGCGCAACCGCCTGCTGTTTCTCATTCGCAGCAACGAGCGCATCGAAAAAGGCCTGCGCGTGCTTGATGATGTTTATCTCAGCGGCGATCCGGCGTTGTTGAAGAATATCGTGGCCGCGGAGATAAAGGTAAAGGCTGTGCGCGCATATGCCGGTTATGCGGGCTGGGCGCCGCGGCAATTGCAGGCCGAGATCGCGGCCGGCGGCTGGTATGTGATCCCCGCCGATGCCGATACGATATTCACCGCGGATGTCGCGACCATGTGGCCGGCACTGATCAAGCGCATCACGCTGCGCAGCACACGCTTCGTTCCGCCGGTGCGCGAAAGTGAATTAATCCCGGAAAGCGTTGCTGCCTCCGGGCTGCTAGAACCCATCTCAAAAATACAAAAAAGACAATCATCCGCAGATAAACTCAGATACACGCAGATGAATGTCCAGGGCCGCCTTGTAGCCGGCGTTAAGTAATTTGATCTTTCTTATCTGCGTTCATCCGCGGTTTATCTGCGGCTCCAAGCTGTTTTTGAGACGCTTCTAATCGGCGAAGAACTCCTTGACCTTGCCCATCCACGACTTGGCGCGCGGATTGTGCCGGCCCGCGTCTTTGTCGTTGATCGCTTCGAGTTCGTTCAGGAGTTCGCGCTGGCGCGCAGTGAGATTGACCGGCGTCTCGACCACCACGTGGCACATGAGGTCGCCGTGGGTCGACGAGCGCACTCCCTTGATGCCCTTGCCGCGCAGGCGGAACACCTTGCCCGACTGCGTTTCCTCGGGAATCTTGATCTTGGCGTAACCGTCGAGCGTCGGGATTTTAATGTCGCCGCCGAGCGCAGCGGTAGTGAAGCTGATCGGCATTTCGCAATGCAGGTCGTTGTGATCGCGCTGGAACACCGCGTGGGCCTTGAGATGGATCACGACATAGAGGTCGCCCGCCGGTCCGCCGTTGACGCCGGCTTCGCCTTCGCCGGATAGACGAATCCGATCGCCCTCGTCGACGCCCGCCGGGATTTTGACCGACAGCGTCTTGTGCTGCTTCAGGCGTCCCGCGCCGCGGCAGGTCGCGCAGGGCGACTCCACGACCTTGCAGCTGCCGTGACATTTCGGGCAGGTCTGCTGAATGGAAAAGAATCCCTGCTGCATGCGCACCTGGCCGCGGCCGTCGCAGGTCGTGCATTTGACGGGCTGGGTGCCGGGCTTGGCGCCCGAGCCGTGGCAGGTCGCGCATTCTTCGAGGGTCGGAATGCGGATCTTGGTTTCGGTGCCGCGCGCGGCGTCCTCGAGCGCGATTTCGAGGTTGTAGCGCAGATCGGCGCCGCGATAGACGTTGGAGCGCCCGCGGCCGCCGCCGAATATGTCGCCGAAGATATCGCCGAAGGCGTCTGCGAAACCGCCCATGCCGGCGCCCGCCGCAGCCGACGGATCGACGCCGGCGTGGCCGTACTGATCATAGGCCGCACGCTTGTTCGCGTCGGACAATATTTCGTAGGCTTCCTTGGCTTCCTTGAACTGTTCCTCGGCCTTGGGGTTATCCGGATTGCGGTCCGGATGAAATTTCATCGCGAGCTTGCGGTACGACTTCTTGAAATCGTCTTCCGACGCATCGCGATTGACGCCGAGTACTTCGTAATAGTCTTTTTTTGCCATGTTTTTTTCAGGATTCCGGATTCGGGAATCAGGATTCAGAACGCAAACATGGGACGGGACGCAAGCGCGCCCCGTCCCATTCTGGTCGATTCAAACCGCAATCGCCCGGTGCCGAATCCTGAATCCTGAATCCTTATTTCTTGTCCTTTACCTCTTCGTATTCCGCATCCACGACGTTGCCGTCGTCCTTTTTCGCGCCGGCATCGGCTTTCGGCTCGCCGCCGCCCGCGGCCGGCTCCTTCGCGTACATCTGTTCCGCGAGCTTGTGCGACGCAGTGGCCAGGGCCTGTGATTTGGCGTCGATCGCTTCCTTGTTGTCGCTCTTCAGCGCTTCTTCGGCTTCTTTCAACGCGGCTTCGATCTTTGCCTTTTCGTCGTCGGAAATCTTGTCGCCGTGTTCGGCCAGCGATTTCTTCACCGAATGCACCAGCGCATCGCACTGGTTGCGCGCGGTGATGAGCTCGATCGCCTTCTTGTCATCCTCGGCATGTGCTTCGGCGTCTTTCACCATGCGCTGGATCTCGCTTTCGTTCAAGCCTGA
Organism: Betaproteobacteria bacterium; assembly: GCA_947474275.1. Lineage (GTDB taxonomy): Bacteria > Pseudomonadota > Gammaproteobacteria > Burkholderiales > SG8-41 > PALSA-1004. The sequence goes on along the minus strand of CANJHY010000012.1, from coordinate 40,939 downwards.
GTTCGCCTGGATCTTGATCTTGTTTTCCTTGCCCGTCGCCTTGTCCTTGGCCGACACGTGCAGGATGCCGTTGGCGTCGATGTCGAACCCGACTTCGATTTGCGGCATGCCGCGCGGCGCGGACGGCAGTTCGGTCAGGTTGAACTGGCCGAGGCTCTTGTTGCCCGACGCCATTTCGCGCTCGCCCTGCAGCACGTGTATGGTCACCGCCGATTGATTGTCTTCGGCGGTGGAGAATACCTGCGATGCCTTGGTCGGTATCGTCGTGTTTTTCTGGATGAGCTTCGTCATCACGCCACCGAGGGTTTCGATGCCGAGCGACAGCGGCGTCACGTCAAGCAGCAGCACGTCCTTGACGTCGCCTTTGAGCACGCCGCCCTGGATTGCAGCGCCGACTGCCACGGCTTCATCGGGATTGACGTCCTTGCGCGGTTCCTTGCCGAAGAATTCTTTGACCTTGTCCTGCACTTTCGGCATGCGCGTTTGACCGCCGACGAGAATGACGTCGGAGATGTCGGACAGTTTGACGCCCGCGTCTTTCACGGCAAGCTCGCACGGCTTGATGGTTTTCTCGATCAGTTCCTCGACGAGGCTTTCGAACTTGGCGCGCGTGATCTTGATCGCCAGGTGTTTCGGTCCCGACGCGTCGGCCGTCACGTACGGCAGATTGACTTCGGTCTGCTGGCTCGAGGAGAGCTCGATCTTGGCTTTTTCCGCGGCGTCTTTCAGGCGCTGCAGTGCCAGCATGTCCTTCCGCAGGTCGATGCCCTGTTCTTTCTTGAATTCATCGCACAGGTAATCCATCAGGCGCTGGTCGAAATCCTCGCCGCCCAAAAAGGTGTCGCCGTTGGTCGACAGCACTTCGAACTGGTGCTCGCCGTCGACCGCCGCGATTTCGATGATCGAAATGTCGAACGTGCCGCCGCCGAGGTCATAGACCGCGATCTTGCGATCGCCTTCCTTCTTGTCCATGCCGAATGCGAGCGCGGCCGCGGTCGGTTCGTTGATGATGCGCTTGACGTCGAGGCCCGCGATGCGGCCGGCGTCCTTGGTCGCCTGGCGCTGCGAATCGTTGAAGTAGGCGGGCACCGTGATCACCGCTTCGGTGACCGCTTCGCCGAGATAGTCCTCGGCGGTCTTTTTCATTTTGATCAGCACCTGCGCCGAGACTTCGGGCGGCGCGATCTTTTTACCGCGCACTTCGACCCACGCATCGGCGTTCTCGGCCTTGACGATCTTGTAGGGCATCAGGTCGATGTCCTTCTGCACTTCTTTTTCCTCGAAGCGGCGGCCGATCAGGCGCTTCACCGCATAGAGCGTGTTTTTCGGATTGGTCACGGCCTGCCGCTTGGCGGACGCGCCGACCAGTACTTCACCGTCTTCCGCATAGGCGACGATGGACGGCGTAGTGCGCGCGCCTTCCGAGTTCTCGATGACCTTCGGCTGGCCGTTTTCCATCACGGACACGCACGAGTTGGTCGTTCCCAGATCGATACCGATTATTTTTGACATATAAGCACCTTATTTCCGTAAATTTGTTTCCGCCGGCTGGCTGCGCCTGCGGGCCTGCAATTCCATGCTACCAAGATGGGGATAACTCCCGTGCTTTCAACCTGCCGGTGCTTTGGCGACGGCCACCATCGCGGGCCGGATCACGCGGTCGTTCAGCAAATAGCCTTTCTGGAACACCTGCACGACGGTATTGGGTTCGGCGTCGGCATCGACCGTGCTGATCGCCTGGTGGCGGTGCGGATCGAATTTTTGCCCGAGCGGGTTGATGTCGGTGACGCGAAATTTTTCGAACACGGAATTCAGCTGTTTCAAAGTCAGTTCGACGCCGCTCTTGAGGTTGTCGACCGTCACGTTGTTGATGGCCAGCGCCGCTTCCAGGCTGTCCTTGACTGCCAGGAGCTCGGTCGAAAAATTCTCGATCGCGTACTTGTGCGCATTGGCGATGTCCGTCTGCGCGCGCTTGCGGATGTTGTCGGCGTCGGCTTTCGCCCGCAGCCATGCGTCATGATGCTCCTGCGCGGCCAGTTCGGCCTGCTTCAGCAGCGTTTCAAGCGACGGCATGACCTCTGGCGCGTTTGGCGCATGCGCGCCGGTCTCATTTGCCGTGGCGGACTGCGGCTCGTCGCCTTCGGCCGTCATCGGTACCTGGTGGTCCTGCATTGCTACCCCTCGAATGGCTCAATCTTCAACTTATGGGGGCGAGTTGCCGGATTTCAAGCCCGCGTCCAGGCGCAAGCCAACTTTTTGATCGATAAAGGGTAATTGGGGCCCGGGGCGGCAAAAGCAAGCCGGGGCCGGCGCTGTTTCAGCGCGGTTTGGCGGGGCCCAGCACCAGCGCGCTGAGCGCCCAGCTGATGATGCCGTAGACGAGCGCGCCGCCGACCGCTGGCCAGAAACCGGCGACCAGAAAGCCTTTGACGAACGAGGCGACAAACCAGAACAGCAGCCCGTTGATGACGAACGTGAAGAGTCCGAGCATCAGGATATTGATCGGCAGCGTGAGCAGGATAAGCAGCGGCCGGATCAGCGCATTGACCAGGCCCAGTGCCAGCGCGGTAATCAGCGCGGTGTAAACGCTGTCGACCCTGATGGAGTCAAAAATATAAGGCAGCGCAAGTAGCGCCAGCGCGTTGATGATCCAAGTGATAATAAGTCGCATATTGGTGAAGGGAGGGCGGCAGGTCAGCTTTTTGCGCCAAGAGCGATGGCGCGTTCGCGCGCACGGGCGAGTTGTTCGGCCGCCGGTTCGCCGCCGACCCAGCCGCCGAGATTGGCTGCCGTGATGTCGGCCAGAGCGTGTATCCAGTCGTCGCGCTCGTTAAGGCATGGAATCGAATGATAGTCCTTGCCGCCGGCGGTGAGAAAAATGGTTTTGCCTTCAATGGAGATTTCTTCCAGCGTTTCGAGGCAATCGGATACGAAGCCCGGACAGACGACGTCGACGCGCGGGGTTTTTTGTTTGCCCAGTTCCTGCAGCACTTCGGCGGTATACGGCTTAAGCCACTCGGCGCGGCCGAAGCGCGACTGAAACGTAACCTTGTACTGCTCCGGCGCCAGCTTGAGCGCCGCAGCAAGCAGTTGCGCAGTCGCCTGGCATTCGCAATGGTAAGGATCTCCCTTGTCGAGCGTGTAGCGCGGCACGCCGTGAAAGCTCATCACCAGCTTGTCGGGGCGGCCGCTTTTCATCCAGTAGTCGTTGATGCTTTGCGCGAGCGCACCGATGTAACCCGGATGGTCGTGGAAGTTGCGCACGCTGCGCACTGCCGGCTGGTTGCGCATACGCGCCAACGCCGTGCCGACCGCATCGAGCGCGGTAGCCGTGGTGCTCGCCGCGTACTGCGGGTACAGCGGCAGAACCAGGATGCGGTTGCAGCCTTGCTGCTTCATGTTGTCGAGCGCGGCCGGCACCGACGGCGTGCCGTAGCGCATCGCGTATTCGACGACCAGCGGTGTTTTTATCCGCTCGCCAAGGTAGCCGCGCAGCATCCGCGCCTGGCGTTCGGTGTGCGCGCGCAGGGGCGAGCCGTCAGGGCCCCAGACCTGCGCGTAGCGCTCAGCCGAGCGCTTGGGCCGGAACGGCAGGATGATCAAATTCAGTATCAACCACCACAGCGGCCGCGGAATTTCGACCACGCGCGGATCGGACAGGAATTCACGCAGGTAACGGCGCACCGCCGGCGCGGTCGGCGCATCGGGCGTGCCGAGGTTGATCAGCAGGATGCCGCACTTCGACGCGCTGCCGTGAGTGTAGGCGGGTTCGGGGAGGTAACGCGGCATGGCGCGCTAGCGCGGAGAGGTGAGAGGCGAGAGACAAGAGGCGATCGCGAGAACGTGCGCCGGTTTTTCTCCGCTCGCCTCTCGCCTCTCGTCTTTCGCTTCCCGGGCGCTAGCCATGCGACAGCGCACTGCTCAGCAGCTTTGCGGTGATATCGACGATCGGAATCACGCGTTCGTAGGCCATACGCGTCGGGCCGATCACGCCGAGCGTGCCGACGACCTGGCCGTCGACCGAGTAGGGCGCGGTGACGATGCTGCATTCGTCGAGCGGTACGAGGCCGGATTCGCCGCCGATGAAGATCTGCACGCCGTGCGCGCGGCTCGAGACGTCGAGCAATTGCAGCAGGCTGGTTTTTTGCTCGAACAGATCGAACAGCTTGCGCAGGCTTGCCATGTTGCCGGAGAGGTCATGCACCTGCAGCAGGTTACGTTCGCCTGAGATGACGACATCATCGGAGGCATCCTGCATGGCCTGACTGCCGACTTCCAGCGCCGCCGCCATCAGTTGCGACATGTTCTCGCGCAGTTGCTTCAGTTCGTCGCGGATGCGACGGTGGATTTCCTCGAACGAGCAGCCGGCGTAGTTCTGGTTGAGCATGTTAGCCGCTTCGACCAGTTCCGACGGCGTATAACTGCGGTCAAGCGTAAAGATGCGGTTCTGCACGTCGCCTTCGGGCGACACGATGATAATCAGTATGCGTTTGTCCGATAGGCTGACAAATTCGATCTGGCGGAACATGGCGGCGCGGCGCGGTGTCATGACAACGCCGGCAAAGCGCGTAAGGTCGGACAGCAGTTGCGAGGTCGACGACACGATGCGCTGCCGGTTTTCGGTGTGCAGCTGGCCTTCGAGCTGGTGGATCTCGACGTTATCGAGCGGCTTGATGGTGAGCAGGGTGTCGACGAAAAAACGATAGCCGCGAGGCGTCGGAATGCGGCCGGCGGACGTGTGCGGGCTGGCGATAAAGCCCATCTCTTCGAGGTCCGCCATCACGTTGCGGATGCTGGCGGGCGACAGGTCGAGGCCCGAGACGCGCGACAGCGCGCGTGAACCCACCGGCTGGCCATCGGCTATATAGCGTTCGACCAGCGCTTTGAGCAGCGTTTGCGCGCGCTCGTTCAGGTTGGGCGTGTCATGAGCCATCGATTTATTCTACACAAATAGGCCGGCGCGGGGTGAGTAACTCAGAAGCGCGCGCCGGGGACGCCGGCAAGAACGCGCGGAAGCGCGCCTGACATTCACATATAATGAGTCCATGAATCCGTCATTCAAGACCGTCGGCCTGATCGGCAAGTACAAAAGCCCGGAAATCGCAGCACCCCTGCTGCAACTCGGCGAATACCTTGCGCAGCGCGGCGTCCGGGTGCTGATCGACCGCCTGACCGCATCGCACATCGGCGACAGCAAATACCCGGTGCTGGTGCTGGAGGACATCGGCCGCGAGGCCGATCTCGCGATCGTGCTGGGCGGCGACGGCACCATGCTCAACATCGCGCGCACGCTGGCGCCGTTCGACGTCGCGCTGGTCGGCATCAATCAGGGGCGGCTCGGTTTTCTCACCGATATCTCGCTCGGCACCATGATAGAGACCATAGGCAATATTCTCGACGGTGATTACGTGACCGAAGAGCGCATGCTGCTGGCGGCCGAAGTTTTCGACGGCAAAGAGCGCGTATTCGACGTGCTCGCGTTCAACGAAGCGGTGGTGTCGAAAGGCATCAAGGGCAGCATGATAGAGCTCGAGACGCGCATCGACGGAAAGTTTCTTTATGCGCTGCGCGCCGATGGCCTGATCGTTGCCACGCCGACGGGATCGACGGCGTACGCGCTGTCGTCGGGAGGGCCCATCATTCATCCTTCACTCTCCGCGCTGGCGCTGGTGCCGATCTGCCCGCACACGTTCTCCAGCCGGCCGATCGTGATCAGCAGCGACAGCGAGGTCGAAATCGTCATCAGGAGCGCGGCCGATGCGCGCGCCCACTTCGACAGCCATTCGCGCTTCGATCTGCGCGAGGGCTATCGCGTCGTGGTGCGCCGCTGCGCCCACACCATACGCCTGCTGCATCCCGTGGGGCACGATTACTACAACATGCTGCGTGCGAAGCTGCATTGGACGGAATTTTTTTAAACGTGAGGCTTGAGGCGATAGGCGAGGGGCGGGCAAACGCGCTTGTCACCGTGCGCGTGTCGCGCGCTGCCTTACTCCGCACTCCTCTCGCCTCACGCTCCTCGGCCTCCCGATGCTGCGCGCGCTGAACATCACAGATTTCGTCATCGTCGATCGCGCCGAGCTCGAGTTCGGCACGGGCTTTACCGCGCTGACGGGCGAAACCGGCGCCGGAAAATCCATCCTGATCGACGCGCTGGCGCTGGTTATGGGCGAGCGCGGCGACGCCTCGGTGATTCGTCAGGGCGCGGAGAAAGCCGAGATCAGCGCCGAATTCGATATCGCCAAGCTAAAGCCGCTGCAGCGCTGGCTCGCCGAACACGAACTTGCGGGCGAGGACGACGCGTACCTGGTGCGGCGCGTCATCGACAGCGGCGGCCGCTCACGCGCTTTTATCAACGGCCGCAGCGTGACCGCCGCGCAATTGCGCGAAGCGGGCGAGCACCTGGTCGATGTGCATGGTCAGCACGAACATCAATCGCTCATGCGCGGCGCAGCGCAGCGCGGGTTGCTCGATGCTTATGCCGGGCTGGAAGATGCCGCAGCCACGGTCGCCACGGCGTGGCGGCGGTGGCAGGACATACGCGGACAGCTTGCCAAGCTCGAAACCAACGCCGCTGCGTTCGCGGCCGAGCGTGAAGAACTCGAATGGCAGGTGCGTGAACTCGATGCGCTCAAATTCGGCGCCGCAGAATGGCAGGAAATCAATGCCGAGCATGCGCGGCTGGCGCACGCGCAAAGCCTGATCGAGGGCGCGCAGTTTGCGATGGATGCTTTATCCGACGCGGACAACTCGAGCGTCACCCAGTTAAGCGCGGTGTCGGCGAAGCTCGATCATTTGCTCGCCTACGACGCGCGCCTGAAAGACATTATCGAGGTCGTTGCGTCGGCGCAGGCGCAGGCGCAGGAAGCGGTGTATATGCTGCGCGATTACCAGCAGCGGCTCGATCTCGATCCGAAGCGCTTCAAGGAAATCGAACAGCGGCTGGATGCGGTGCACGCCAGCGCGCGCAAATACCGCGCGACTCCCGACACTTTGCCGGACACCTTGGCGCGGGCACGCGAACGCCTCGAGCAGTTGGGCGGCAACCTCGACGTCGAGTCAGTACGCAAGCGCGAGAGTGAGGCGCACGACGCTTATCTCGATGTGGCGAAAAAGCTCAGCGCAGGGCGCAAGAAAGCGGCGAAGAAGCTGGCGGAGAAAGTCACTGCGGCGATGCAAACGCTGGCAATGGCTGGCGGCAGTTTCGAGATTGCATTGACGGCACTGGATGAAGGCAATTCGAACGGGCTCGAACAGGTCGAATTTCTGGTTTCCGCGCACAAGGGCATAGCGCCGCGTGCGCTGGCGAAAGTCGCGTCCGGCGGCGAGCTGTCGCGCATCAGTCTGGCCATCCAGACGGTGGCGAGTGAAATCGCGCAGGTGCCGACGCTCATTTTCGACGAAGTCGACGCGGGGATAGGCGGGCGCGTCGCCGAGATTGTCGGCCAGATGCTGCAGAAGCTGGGCACCAGGCACCAGGTGATGTGCGTGACCCATTTGCCGCAGGTGGCGGCGTCGGCAGACCAGCAATGGCAGGTGACCAAGACAACGGCAAACGGGAAGGTGGCGAGCAGTGTCAACGTGCTGGCCAGCGCCGGCCGCGTCGAGGAGATTGCGCGCATGCTGGGCGGGGTTAAAATAACCGAGACGACGCGCAAGCATGCGGCGGAAATGCTCGGTATCAAGATCTGAACTTTAGGAGGGGCAAGCGATGAGCAAAGTAAAACTGGTGGTGCCGGAAGCGCCGGTGCCCGCGACCGCGGAGGCCGGGGTGCAGCGCAAGTTCGCGCAGGGCGGGCTGCGGCTGGGCATACTCGACAACAGCAAGGGCAATGCCGACCACCTGCTGAAGTTTATCGTGGACGGTATCAAGGCACAGGTGGCGGTCGCTTCGGTCGTCATCCTGCGCAAGGGCAGTGTGAGTCTGCCGGCGCCCAAGGAAATACTCGACCAACTCGCCGCGGAGGCTGACTTCGTCGTCAGCGCAATGGGCGATTGAGGATCCTGCACGTCGTGGAGTGTCCACGACATGTCAGAGTTGCGCAAACGCGGGCTCGCCACCACCGTGATCGTTTCCGATCCGTTCATCAAGCTCGGCACCACGCAGGCCAAGGTGCTCGGTACGCCGGACCTGCCGCTGGTCAAGATTCCGCATCCGCTGGGCGGGCTGTCGCTCGAGCACGTTGAAGGGCGCTCCCTGGTCGCGGTGCCGCAGATAGTCAAACTCATCAAGGAGCACGTGAAATGAGCGATCTCGCCGAATTGCTCAAGGCCAAGGACGCGAGCATCGATGTCGACGACGATTTCGACGCGATCAACAAGCTGTACCTGGAGCGCGGCTGGGGCGACGGACTGCCGATCATCCCGCCGACTGCGGAGCGCGTCGAAAAAATGCTGGAATATTGCGACCGGCCATGGAACGAGCCGATCGCCAAGATAGCGCCGCGCTACGGCGAAGCGACGCCGCTGCGGCTCGCCGCGAACGCAGTGATGGCCGGCTGCGCGCCGAACTACTTTCCTTTGTTCATGCTCGCGATCGAAGCGATGTGCGAAGAGCCGTTCAATCTGTACGGCGTGCAGGCGACCACGCATTTATGCGCGCCGCTGGTCATCGTCAACGGGCCGGTGGTGGCGGAGCTGGGCATCAACTCCGGCCATAACGCGTTCGGGCCGGGCACGCGCAGCAACGCGGCCATCGGCCGCGCGATCCGGCTGGCGCTGGTCAACATCGGCGGCGCAATTCCGACCCTGGGCGATATGTCGACTTTTGGTGCGCCCTCGAAATTCAGCTATTTTGTTGCCGAGAACGAAGCCAACAGCCCGTGGGAGCCGCTGAGCGTAGAGCGCGGTTTTGCGAAAGAGGCGAGCACGGTGACGGTCGTCGGCGCGGAATGCCCGCATAACATCAACGACCACGAAAGCCTGACCGGCCTGGGGCTGCTCACCACCATTGCCGGCACCATGGCCATCACCGGTTCGAACGATACTTATTATTTGGCCCAGCCGGTGATCGTGATGGGCCCCGAGCATGCGAAGGCAATCGCGAACGATGGTTATAGCAAGGCCGACGCCAAGCGTTTCCTGCAGGAGCACGCGACCCTGCCGCTCGGCAAGTTCTCGAAGGAGAACATCGAGCGGCGTTTTCGCGTGACGTTCAAGGACAAATATGCGAACGCGGGGTTGGACGCGCCGGTGTTCGCAATACAGAAAGCCGACGACATCATCATCGTGGTGATCGGCGGCGCCGGCAAGCATTCAGCGTACATTCCGACCTTCGGCGCGACCAGGGCAGTCACCCGCGCCTTGAAGCGCAAGGACGGTCAGCTGGCGAAGTCGGTGGAGGAGTTCCGCAAAAGCTGATCAGCTTTTGGCCTTGTGCGGGCAGTTCGGCTTGGTGCAATCGACGTATAAATGCAGCGAATGCTCGTGGATGGTGTAGCCGCGGTCCTTGGCCACCGCGATCTGGCGCTTTTCAATCGCTTCGTCGTAAAACTCCTCGACGCGCCCGCATTGCATGCACACCAGGTGGTCGTGGTGGCTACCGCGGTTCAGCTCAAAGACCGCCTTGCCGCTTTCAAAGTGATGGCGCACCAGCAGGCCGGCCTGCTCGAACTGGGTCAGCACGCGGTAGACGGTGGCAAGCCCCGTGTCGGTGCCTTCTTTCAGCAGGATTTTGTAGACTTCCTCGGCGGTCAGGTGCCGCACGTCGCTTTTCTCGAACAATTCGAGGATGCGCAGCCGCGGCAGCGTGGCTTTGAGGCCGATGGTCTTTAAGTCGGTAGGGGAACTCACGCGGTGGCCTGACGTCAGATGACTACGTTATCATACCGGCTTTTTAATGAATACCGCGCGCGTTTCCGGCGCGTCACGGTCGTCAGGCCGGGATCGGGCAGATGCGAATACTAATCTTATTGTTGGCGGCGCTGGCGTTGGCGGCATGCAAGCAGAATCCCGAGTTGCCGGCGATGATTTCGCCGTACAAGATCGACATTCAGCAGGGCAACGTGGTGACGCAGGAAATGGTCGACAAGCTGAAGGTCGGCCAGACCCGTTCGCAAGTCCGCTTCGTGCTCGGCTCGCCGCTGGTGGTCGACATGTTTCGCGACGACCGATGGGATTACATCTACCTGCTGCAGCGGCAGGGCAAGCCCGACGAGCGGCGCCGCCTGACGGTGCTTTTCGACGGCGACAAATTGCTGCGCATCGAAGGCGATGTCGTGGCTACCGACAAGGCGCTGGAACCGCCGCCCGCGCCCAAGCCGGCACCCAAACCAGTCGCGGTGACTCCGCCGCCGCCCAAGCCAGAAGCGGCAAAGCCAATTGAAAAGCCGCCGGTCGCAGTCAAGCCGGTGGAAAAACCGCCTGTTGCGGCAACGCCCGTGGCGAAGCCGCAAGCGGCCGCGCCGGCCGCCGCAGTGAAGCCGGAACCGGCGAAATCCGAAGCGGCGTCGACGCCCGCGCCCAGTGCAAAGCCTGATGCAGCAAAAGCCGAAGTGAAACCGGATCCGGCGAAGCCCGACGCCGCAAAAGCGGATGCGGCAAAAACCGATCCGGCGACAGCCGACGATAAAAAAGATCCGCCCAAGCGCGGATTGTTTGGCAGGATGCTCGACAAGATCGGTTTTTGACTGGAGTCGACATGGCGAATATGAAAATCGCAGTGGCCGGAAGCGCGGGACGCATGGGCCGCGCGCTGCTCGAAGCGGTACTCGGCAGTGCCGACCTTCAACTCGGTGCTGCGCTCGAAGTCGCGGACAGCGCGAGCCTCGGCAAAGATGCCGGCGAACTCGTCGGCGCGCCATGCCGCGTATTGATCAGCGCCGATGTTGAAAAGAGCCTTGCCGGATGCGGTGCGCTGATCGATTTCACGCGGCCCGAAGGCACGCTCGCGCATCTCGCGGCATGCCGCAAGCTCGGCGTCAAATTGGTGATAGGCACTACCGGTTTTTCCGATGCCGGGAAAAAATCCATCGCGGACGCGGCGCGCGATATCGCCATCGTCATGGCGCCGAACATGAGTATCGGCACCAACCTCGTATTCAAGCTGGCCGACGTGGCAGCGCGCGTGCTGAATGAAGGCTACGACGTCGAGATCATCGAGGCGCATCATCGCCACAAGATCGATGCGCCGTCGGGCACCGCGTTGCATATCGGCGGCATCGTCGCCAACGCGCTGGGGCGCAAGCTCGACGAATGCGCGGTGTATGGACGCGAAGGCGTGACTGGCGAAAGAAAAGCATCGACCATCGGTTTTGCCACTGTGCGCGGCGGCGACATCGTCGGCGAGCACACGGTGATGTTTGCCGGCCCCGGCGAGCGTGTCGAAATCGTGGTGCGCTCCAACAGTCGCGCGACTTATGCACAGGGCGCCCTACGTGCCGCCAGATTTCTTGCGGGAAAGAAAAATGGCCTATTCGACATGCAGGACGTCTTAGGATTGCGTTAGAGCGGCACGTTCGTTCCACCGGCCGCGTGGTTTGATTGTGCCGCACGGTTCCTCGCCACGAAGAAACAAGGTCTTTTCGACATGCAGGACGTCTTGGGGTTACGTTAGGCGGTGCGTGTGTTCAAACGGCGGCGTGCTTTGATTCGCAACCCGGTTTCTTGCCGGCAAGAAGAGCGGGTTGCTCGATATGCGGGACGTTCCGGGTTTGCGTTAACGCAGGCGTTCGTAAAACCGGGCGGAGTGCGTTTTTAACGTTGAATCAGGGCGTTGATATGGCGTTTACGCGTTGAAGGCGACCTGCCTTTAGCGTATAATTGCAACATTGAAGCGGGACGGGTCTCATGACCTGTCCCGCTTTCCATATCTACTCCCGGGAGTTCGACTTGTCGCATCGTGAACCAGCCATCCTTGTCCTTAAAGATGGCACGGTTTTTCGCGGCACATCGATCGGCGCGGCCGGCCTGTCGGCGGGTGAAGTCGTGTTCAACACGGCGATGACCGGTTACCAGGAAATCCTCACCGATCCCTCGTACTGCCGCCAGATCGTCACCCTTACGTATCCGCATATCGGCAACACCGGCACCAATCCCGAAGACGTCGAGTCGGACAAGGTTTACGCGGCTGGCCTCGTGATTCGCGACCTGCCGCTGGTTGCCAGCAACTGGCGCAGCACGCAGGACCTCCCGTCATATCTGCGCGAGCAAAGCGTGGTCGCGATCGCCGACATCGACACGCGCAAGTTGACGCGCATTCTGCGCGAAAAGGGCGCGCAGGAAGGCTGCGTGATGGCGGGCAAGATTGATGAGAAGGCCGCGCTCAAAGCGGCACGCACATTTCCCGGCTTGGCGGGCATGGATCTCGCCAAAGTCGTGAGCTGCACCAAACCCTATGCGTGGACGGAATCGACGTGGAAGCTCGGCCACGGTTACGGGCAGCAGACTGCGCCGAAGTTTCATGTGGTCGCCTACGACTACGGCATCAAACGCAATATTCTGCGCATGCTGGCGGCGCGCGGCTGCAAGCTCACGGTGCTGCCCGCGCAAAGTTCGGCGCAGGATGCGCTCGCGTTGAAGCCCGACGGCATATTTTTGTCGAACGGCCCCGGCGATCCCGAACCTTGCGATTACGCGATACGCGCGATCGGCGAACTGGTTGCGAAGGGCGTCCCGGTATTCGGCATTTGTCTCGGCCACCAGCTGCTTGGTCTCGCCAGCGGTGCGAAGACGCTGAAAATGAAATTCGGCCATCACGGCGCCAACCACCCGGTGCAGGATCTCGACAGCGGGCGCGTGATGATCACGAGCCAGAACCACGGTTTTGCGGTCGATGCGGCGACACTGCCGTCCAACGTGCGTGTCACGCATAAATCTTTGTTCGACGGCACGCTGCAGGGTTTTGCGCGCACCGACCGGCCGGCGTTCTGTTTCCAGGGACACCCGGAGGCGAGCCCGGGACCGCACGATGTGGGATATTTATTTGATCGTTTCGTGAAATTGATGGAACAACCAAGTGCTTAGCCGCAAAGACGCGAAGGCGCAAAGATGACACGAATATTTTTCCTTCAGGTTTCCTTTGCGTCTTTGCGCCTCTGCGGCTGATTTAACATGCCTAAAAGAACAGACATCAAAAGCATCCTGATCATCGGCGCCGGCCCGATCGTCATCGGCCAGGCGTGCGAGTTCGATTATTCCGGCGCGCAGGCCTGCAAGGCTCTGCGCGAAGAGGGTTATCGCGTGGTGCTCGTCAATTCGAATCCGGCGACGATCATGACCGACCCCAACATGGCGGACGCGACTTACATCGAGCCGGTCACCTGGCAGATGGTCGAGAAAGTCATCGCGATCGAACGACCCGACGCATTGCTGCCGACGATGGGTGGGCAGACAGCGTTGAATTGCGCGCTCGATCTTGCAAAGCACGGTGTGCTCGATAAGTACAACGTCGAAATGATAGGCGCGAAAAAAGAAGCGATCGACAAGGCCGAGGACCGCGAAAAGTTCAAGGTCGCGATGGCCAAGATCGGACTGGCAAGCGCGCGTTCGGCGATTGCGCACAGCCTCGAAGAAGCGTTGCAGGTGCAGGCAATGGTGGGCTTTCCGACCGTTATCCGGCCGTCATTCACGCTGGGCGGCGCGGGCGGCGGCATCGCCTACAACAAGGAAGAGTTCGTCGCCATCGTCGACCGCGGGCTCGATGCGAGCCCGACCAAGGAAGTGCTGATCGAAGAATCCGTGCTCGGCTGGAAAGAGTACGAGATGGAGGTGGTGCGCGACAGCAAGGACAACTGCATTATCATCTGCTCGATCGAAAACCTCGACCCGATGGGCGTGCATACCGGTGATTCGATCACGGTGGCGCCGGCGCAGACGCTGACCGACAAGGAATACCAGATCATGCGCGACGCGTCGATCGCGTGCCTGCGCGAAATCGGCGTCGATACCGGCGGCTCCAATGTGCAGTTCGCGGTCAATCCCGACGACGGCCGCCTCTTAATCATCGAAATGAATCCGCGCGTGTCGCGCTCAAGCGCGCTGGCGTCGAAAGCGACGGGCTTTCCGATCGCCAAGATCGCGGCCAAGCTGGCGGTCGGCTACACGCTCGACGAATTGCGCAACGACATCACCGGGGGGGCTACGCCCGCGTCGTTCGAGCCGACCATCGATTACGTCGTCACCAAGGTGCCGCGTTTCGCATTCGAGAAATTCCCGCAAGCGAACGACCGCCTGACGACGCAGATGAAGTCGGTGGGCGAAGTGATGGCGATAGGCCGCACTTTCCAGGAATCATTCCAGAAAGCCCTGCGCGGGCTCGAAGTCGGCGCCGACGGCCTCAATCAGAAAACGACCGACCGCGAGACCATCGAAAAAGAACTCGGCGAGCCGGGACCTGAGCGCATCTGGTATGTTGGCGACGCGTTCGAGAACGGGTTTACGCTCGAAGAGGTTTATCAGCTCACCAAAATAGACCGCTGGTTCCTGGTGCAGATCAAGGAAATCGTCGATCTCGAAATGGAACTCGACGACCGGAAAATAGGCGACCTCGGCGCCGAAGAATTGCGCGGGTTGAAGCGCAAAGGTTTCTCCGATCGCCGCCTGGCCTATCTCATGAAGTCGACCGAAGCCGAGATGCGGAATCATCGTCACGCGCTCGGCATACGTCCGGTCTACAAGCGTGTCGACACCTGCGCGGCGGAATTCGCCACCAACACCGCGTATATGTATTCGACCTACGAGGAAGAGTGCGAGGCGCAACCGACCGACCGCAAGAAGGTGATCGTGCTGGGCGGCGGGCCGAATCGCATCGGGCAGGGCATCGAATTCGACTATTGCTGCGTGCATGCAGCACTCGCGCTGCGCGAAGACGGTTTCGAGACCATCATGGTCAATTGCAACCCGGAGACGGTATCGACCGACTACGATACGTCCGACCGGCTGTATTTCGAGCCGCTGACGCTCGAAGATGTGCTTGAAATCGTGCACGTCGAAAAGCCGTACGGCGTAATCGTGCAGTACGGAGGGCAAACGCCGCTGAAACTCGCGCGCGATCTCGAAGCCAATGGCGTGCCCATCATAGGCACCTCGCCAGACTCTATCGACATTGCGGAAGACCGCGAGCGTTTCCAGAAACTGATTCACAAGCTGAAATTGAAGCAACCGCCGAACCGCACTGCGCGCAGTGCGCAGAAAGCTTTGGCGCTCGCGGCAGAGATCGGCTATCCGCTGGTGGTGCGCCCGTCGTATGTTCTGGGCGGGCGGGCGATGGAGATTGTCCACGAGCAGAGCGACCTCGAGCGCTATATGCGCGAAGCGGTAAAAGTTTCGAACGATTCGCCGGTGCTGCTCGACCGCTTTCTGAACGACGCGATCGAGGTCGACGTCGATGCGATCTGCGACGGCAAGGCGGTGCTGATCGGCGGCATCATGGAGCACATCGAGCAGGCCGGCGTGCACTCCGGCGATTCGGCGTGCTCGCTGCCGCCCTTCAGCCTGACGCCGGAACTCCAGGACGAATTGCGCAAGCAAACCGTCGCCATGGCGCACGCGTTGAAAGTCGTCGGACTGATGAACGTGCAGTTCGCGATCCAGAACGGCGTCATCTACGTGCTCGAAGTCAATCCGCGCGCGTCGCGCACCGTGCCTTTCGTGTCGAAAGCGACCGGCTTGGCGCTGGCCAAGATCGCCGCGCGCTGCATGATCGGTACCTCACTGGCGGCACAAAACAGCACGCAGGAAGTGGTGCCGCCGTATTATTCGGTCAAGGAAGCGGTATTCCCCTTCATCAAGTTCCCGGGTGCGGACACCATACTTGGTCCGGAAATGAAATCGACCGGTGAAGTGATGGGGGTTGGCGCGAGCTTCGGCGAAGCTTTCGTGAAATCTCAACTGGCGGCCGGCGACCGCCTGCCGGAATCCGGCAAGGTTTTTGTCAGCGTGCGCGACGCCGACAAGCCGGCGGCGGTGGTGATTGCGCGTGATCTCGTGGCGCTGGGTTTCCAGCTTGTCGCGACACACGGCACCGCTGCGGCGCTGGCGGCGGACGGACTGGCGGTGATGCCGCTCAACAAGGTCGCGGAGGGGCGCCCGCACGTGGTCGACATGATCAAGAACGGCGATATAGTGCTGATCGTGAATACCGTCGAGGAGTCGCGGACCGCGGTACGCGACTCCTACGTGATTCGCCGCGCGGCGCTGCAGGCGCGGATCACCCTTTACACGACTCTTGCCGGCGCGCGCGCCGCCTGCACGGGTATGCAGCAATCGCGTGAAATGACGGCCTACGACTTGCAGGGCTTGCACCGCCGTATTCTGGCAACCGCGGCGGCGGCCACCGCTTAAAAACAAGGCAGGTAGTTATGAGCAAAACTCCATTGACGGTGGTTGGCGCCGATAAACTGCGCGCCGAATTGCACGAGCTGAAAACAGTCCAGCGGCCCTCCATCATCGCGGCCATTGCGGAAGCGCGCGCTCACGGCGATCTCTCGGAAAACGCCGAATATGCGGCGGCCAAGGAGCGCCAGAGTTTCATCGAGGGGCGCATCGCTGAAGTCGAGAGCAAGTTGTCCAACGCGCAGATCATCGATCCCGCGCTGATCGACGCTGACGGCGGCTGCGTGTTCGGCGCCACCATTGGACTCGAAGACATGAGCAGCAGCGAAACCGTCACTTATCAGATCGTCGGCGACGACGAAGCCGACATCAAGAAGGGCAAGATCTCGATCAGTTCGCCCATCGCGCGCGCGCTGATCGGCAAGCACCCGGGCGACGTGGCCGAAGTGAAAGCGCCCGGCGGCGTGCGCGAATACGAGATTCTGGACGTAAAGTATATTTAAAGCGGGCGGAACAAGGGGCGGGCGGCCTTGTCTATTCCCCAGTGCAAAGGAAGCCGCGATTCAATGACAATACCTGATTCCCGCGCTGTCACGCGATGACTGCCCTTACCGAAGCGATATATGCAATCGCGCTGACGTTGTGGATTGGCGGCTTGTGGGCGATCGGCTATATCGTGGCGCCGACACTGTTCTACTCGGTGCCTGACCGTGCGCTTGCCGGCGCATTGGCCGGCAAGCTTTTTACGCTGATCGCTTATGTCGGGATCGGCTGCGCGATTTATCTCGTGCTGTTCCGGCTGGTGCGTTTCGGCGGCGCGTGCGCGAAGCACGGCATATTCTGGATCGTTCTCGCCATGCTGGCGCTCACCCTCGCGGGCGAATTCGGCGTGCAGCCGATATTGGCCAGCCTGAAAGACCAGGCGTTGCCCAAAGGCGTGATGGAAAGCGTGTTTCGTGACCGTTTCGCGGCGTGGCACGGTGTGGCCAGCGTGCTGTACCTGATACAAACAGTGCTGGGCGTGCTGCTGGTCTGGCTGCACGCACGCAAACCGCGCTGACGCCGGGTTGCTAGTGCTGGAAACTGCGCTTGGTGCGGCGGGCCGGCTTCGGCCGCGGTTTGATTTTTTTCTTGGCCGGGGTGGCGGCCTGTTCCGGGCGCGGGCGGAAAATGACCAGTATCTTGCCGATATGCTGAACGGGCGCTGCATGCAGCGTGGTGCAGATCTCTTCGAGAAACCGGGCGCGTGTTGCGTGCTCGTCGGCCATCGCGCGGATTTTGATCAGCTCGTGACTGGCGAGGTTCTGGTGGATTTCATTCATTACGGGGGTGGTAAGGCCGGCGTCGCCGACCATCACGACCGGGTTGAGACCGTGGGCGCGCGCGCGCAGTTCACGGCGTTGTACTGAGGTGAGTTCGAGAATCATGGCGGCATCCTAACCGATGAAACGTACCAAGACCAGCAAACAGTGGATGATGGAGCATATCCACGACGTCTACGTGCAACGCGCGAAGGCGGAAGGCTATCGCTCGCGCGCCGCCTACAAGCTGATCGAAGTCGCCGAACGCGACAAGCTGCTCAAACCGGGCATGGTGGTGGTCGATCTCGGCGCCACCCCCGGGGGCTGGTCGCAGGTCGCCGCGGCCAAAGTCGGCGAGCGTGGGCGCGTCATCGCGCTCGACCTGTTGCCGATGGATGCGCTGCGCAATGTCACCTTCCTGCTGGGGGACTTCCGCGAGGATGCCGTGGTCAAAGCGCTGGAGCAGGAGCTGGCCGGTCGTCCGATAGACCTTGTATTAAGCGATATGTCGCCCAACATCAGTGGTATCGCTCTGAGCGACCAGGCGCGGGCGATGTATCTGGCTGAACTTGCTCTCGAATTTGCCGTAAAACATTTGAAACCGGGCGGCGGTCTGCTGGTCAAAATTTTTCAGGGTTCCGGGTTCCAGGAGTTTCTGCGCGTGATGCGCAGCCGGTTTAAGCAGGTCGTCACGCGCAAGCCTGAGGCGTCGCGCGGCCGCAGCAACGAGATGTACCTGCTGGGAAAGGACTGCAAAGGCGCGGATTGACGGGTTTACGCTTGCGGCGGCATGCAGGCGGGGTTGGCGCCCGTACTAACAATAGTAGTAGAAACAGTTTAGAATTGAACCAGATACGTGTCCCGCAGCACCAAAAGCGATGAGGAATAACGTTGAATAATCTGATAAAAAATGTGGCGATCTGGCTGGTCATCGCACTCGTGTTGATGACGGTGTTCAACCAGTTCAGCAGCCGGCAGGCCGCGCAAAGCGTGATCCCCTATTCCCAGTTCATGGACGAAGTGAAGCAGGGACGCGTGACCTCCGCGCAGGTCGAAGGGCGCACCGTGCGCTGGATCTCGCAGGACAACCGCAAGTACGTGACCTACAGCCCCGGCACGTTGGGCGACCTGTGGATGGTCAGTGATCTGCTGAAGGCGGGCGTCAAAGTCGATGCCAAGCCGGAGGAAGAGCAGTCGTTCCTGATGAATATTTTCATCTCGTGGTTTCCGATGCTGCTCCTGATCGGCATCTGGATATTCTTCATGCGCCAGATGCAGGGCGGCGGGCGCGGCGGCGCGTTCTCGTTCGGCAAGAGCCGCGCGCGCATGATGGATGAGAACAACAACAGCGTCACGTTTGGCGACGTTGCCGGTTGCGAGGAAGCGAAGGAAGAAGTCGCGGAACTCGTGGAATTCCTGCGCGACCCCGGCAAATTCCAGAAACTCGGCGGGCGCATTCCGAAAGGCGTGCTGCTGGTGGGTTCGCCCGGCACCGGTAAAACATTGCTGGCGCGCGCGATTGCGGGTGAGGCGAAAGTGCCGTTTTTCAGCATTTCGGGCTCCGACTTCGTCGAGATGTTCGTCGGCGTGGGTGCGGCGCGCGTGCGCGACATGTTCGAGCAGGCGAAGAAGCATGCGCCGTGCATCGTGTTCATCGATGAGATCGACGCGGTCGGCCGCCAGCGCGGCGCGGGGCTGGGCGGCGGCAACGACGAGCGCGAGCAGACGTTAAACGCGCTGCTGGTGGAAATGGACGGCTTCGAAGGCACCGCCGGCGTCATCGTGATTGCCGCGACCAACCGGCCCGACGTGCTCGATCCCGCGTTGATGCGTCCGGGCCGCTTCGACCGCCAGGTCGTGGTGCCGCTGCCGGACATTCGCGGCCGCGAGCAGATACTCCTCGTGCACATGCGCAAAGTGCCGGTCGCGCCGGACGTCAAGGCCGACATCATCGGCCGCGGCACGCCGGGCATGTCGGGCGCCGACCTCGCCAACCTGGTGAACGAAGCCGCGCTGTTTGCCGCGCGCAAGAACAAGCGCCTCGTCGACATGGACGACTTCGAGCAGGCCAAGGACAAGATCTACATGGGTGCCGAGCGCCGATCGATGGTCATGCCGGAAGACGAGCGGATTACGACCGCTTACCACGAAGCCGGGCACGCAGTGGTCGCCTATACGCTGCCCAAAGCCGACCCGGTGCACAAAGTCACCATCATCCCGCGCGGCCGCGCGCTGGGCCTGACCTGGATGCTGCCGGAGGAGGACCGCCACGGCAAGGACCGCGAACATCTGTTGCAGGACATCTCGGTTTCCCTCGGCGGGCGCATTGCGGAAGAAGTGTTTCTTGGTCAGATGACGACCGGGGCAAGCAGCGACTTTCAGAACGCCACCACGCTGGCGCGCCGCATGGTCACCGAGTGGGGCATGTCAGATGCG
Source organism: Betaproteobacteria bacterium (assembly GCA_947474275.1). GTDB lineage: Bacteria > Pseudomonadota > Gammaproteobacteria > Burkholderiales > SG8-41 > PALSA-1004. Next base: position 20,930 of record CANJHY010000012.1, on the reverse strand, counting down.
CTGGGCCCGATGGTGTACGGCGAGAACGAGGGTGAAGTGTTCCTCGGCCGCTCGGTCACTACCCACAAGAATATGTCGGAAGCGACGATGCAGAAGGTCGACGCCGAACTGCGCCGCATCATCGATCAGCAGTACCAGGTCGCGCGCAAAATCATCGAAGAAAACCGCGACAAGGTCGAGAAAATGGCGAAGACCCTGCTCGAGTGGGAAACCATGGATTCCGAGCAGTTGAAAGACATCATGGAAGGCCGCGAGCCGCGCCCGCCCAAGCCGGCCACCACGGCGACCAGCGTGCCGCCCAAAGACACGCCGCCGCCGAGCCCCGCGCCCACTACCGCCGCGCCGGCGCCGGGAACCTGAGCGCGCCGAAAGCGCGCGATGAGGGGAGAGGAGTGAGGGGCGAGGCGTAGTATCTCCCGGCTCCTTGCGGTTCCGCCTCACCCCTCTCGCCTCACGCCTCTCGATGTATCTCCAGTGCGGTAAATTCCGGCTGTCACTTACGCGTCCTCTCATCATGGGCGTCGTCAATGTCACGCCCGATTCGTTTTCGGATGGCGGTGACTACGCAACAACCCGGGCCGCACTTGCCCGCGCGCGCCAGCTGACCGAGGAGGGTGCCGACATTATCGATATCGGCGGCGAATCCACGCGCCCGGGCTCGGGTGGCGTTGCGCTCGACGAAGAACGCCGGCGTGTGCTGCCAGTGCTCGAGCAACTGGCGGGCGGCACGGTGCCGGTGTCCGTCGATACGCAGAAGCCCGAATTCATGCGCGAGGTCATCGCCGCCGGCGCGGCCATGATCAACGACATCAACGGATTGCAGGCGCCGGACGCGCTGGCGGCAGTGGCCGCGGGCAACGTCGCGGTGTGCCTGATGCACAAGCAGGGTAGGCCCGCCGATATGCAGGTCAATCCGCATTACGACGACGTGGTGGCCGAGGTGCTGACGTTTCTCGCGGACCGGGTGCAGGCTGCGCGCAATGCCGGAATAGCTCCCGAGCACATCGTCATCGATCCGGGTTTTGGTTTCGGCAAGACGCTGGAGCATAATCTCGAACTGTTGCGCGGAATCGGCCGCTTTTGCGATACGGGTGTTGCGGTGCTGGCAGGCATCTCGCGCAAAGGCATGCTCGGCAGTATCACGGGCCGCGAGGTGAACGAACGTGGTTACGCGAGCGTCGCGGCGGCCTTGATCGCGGTGGAGAAGGGGGCGCGTATCGTGCGCGTGCACGATGTGGCGGCGACGCGCGATGCTTTGGCGGTGTGGGCTGCGGTAAACAAGTTTACCTAGCGGTTACTGGAAAAATGAAAAGAAAATATTTCGGCACCGACGGCATACGCGGCACGGTAGGCGAAGCGCCGATCACGCCTGATTTCGTGCTGAAGCTCGGCTACGCGGCGGGCAAGGTGCTGGCGCGCGTGGGCAAGGGTGCCGAGCGCCGCACCGTGCTGATCGGCAAGGACACGCGCATCTCCGGCTATATGCTGGAATCGGCGCTTGAAGCAGGCTTGTGCGCGGCCGGCGTCGACGTGCTACTGGTGGGGCCGATGCCGACGCCGGCGGTGGCTTACCTGACGCGCGCGCTGCGGCTGTCGGCGGGCATCGTGATCAGCGCCTCGCACAATCCGTATGCCGATAACGGCATCAAGTTTTTTTCGGGCGCTGGCGCCAAGCTCGCCGACAAGGTCGAGAGCGCGATCGAAACCGAGCTTGCCCGGCCTTTGAAATGCAGCACATCCGCGCAGCTGGGCAAGGTGCGGCGCATCGACGATGCTGCCGGCCGCTATGTCGAATTCTGCAAGAGCACTTTCCCGGCGCACCTCGACTTGCGCGGACTGCGCCTGGTCATCGACAGCGCGCACGGCGCGACGTACCACATTGCCGCGCACGTGTTTCACGAGCTGGGAGCCGATGTTGTCGCCATCGGCAATCACCCCGACGGTTTCAATATCAACGCGGGGTTCGGCGCGACCAGTCCGCGCGCTTTGCAGGACGCCGTCAAGCGCGAACGCGCCGATCTCGGCATCGCGCTCGACGGCGACGGTGACCGGCTGGTCATGGTCGATGCCAAGGGCGAAGTCTACGACGGCGACCAATTGCTCTACGTGATCGCCAGTTATCGCTTGCGCCAGCGCCGCCAGTTACGCGGCGGGGTTGTCGGCACGCTGATGACCAATCTCGGCATGGAGCATGCGCTGGCGCGGCTCAAGATCCCGTTCGCGCGCGCCAAGGTCGGCGATCGCTACGTGCTCGAAATGATGCAGAAACACGGCTGGGTGCTCGGCGGCGAAAATTCGGGACATATCATCTGTCTCGACCAGCACACCACTGGGGACGGACTGGTATCTGCGCTGCAGGTGCTGGACGCGCTGCGCGGCGACAAGACTACGCTGGCCAAAGCCGCGGCGCCGGTCAAGCTGTATCCCCAATTGCTCATCAACGTGCGGATCCGGCGTGATTTCGATTTCAGCGCCAACCGCGGTGTGCGGCAGGCAGTCGCGCAGGCCGAAGCCGCGCTCGGCGCCGATGGCCGCGTGCTGCTGCGCGCATCCGGCACCGAGCCGGTGATACGCGTCATGGTGGAAGGCAAGAGGCGCCCGCAGGTCAAGACGTGGGCGGACGCCATCGCTGCCGCCGTGCGCAAAGCAGCGGGCTGAAGCGAATTTTGATGTTCCTTGGGGCGCCATGCGCCGCAGTTCCCGCAGCTCCCGCAATTCCCGCAGATCCGGCGTGGCGCCCGACATACTTCCTGGGGTTGCCCGCGAAGCCTTAAAATCCTTCTTGAATCAACGCGCTTGGGCATTGCACAAAACCGGATTTACGTTGACCCTGAGGGGCTAGCCCGGTAAAATTCCAACGCTTTAAGCGGGTGAATAGTCGATGCGCGGCAGGCTGGTGGCTGGCAACTGGAAATCCAACGGCGATCTGGCCGCAAACCAGCTGCTGCTCGGTCATTTGCGCGCTGCGGCAGCAGGTTTGAAGGGCGTCGACTGTGTCGTCTGCGCACCTTATCCGTATTTGTTTCAAATCCAGAAATTGCTTGCAGGAAGCACGCTGACCTGGGGTGGGCAGGACGTCAGCCAGTTCGGTGCTGGCGCCTATACGGGTGCGGTGACGGCGGCGATGTTGCGCGAGTTTGGCTGCCGCTATGCGATCGTCGGCCATTCGGAACGCCGCAGCATTTTCGGCGAGAACAACGCGATGGTCGCGGCGAAGTTCGGCGCGGCATTGCAGGCGGGGCTGACGCCGATACTGTGTGTTGGCGAGACTTTGCAGGAACGCGAGTCGGGCGCCATGGAACAAGTCGTTGGCGCGCAGATAGATGCGGTGGTTGCGGCGGCAGGCGTCGCGGCGCTGGGCAAAGCGGTGGTCGCTTACGAGCCGGTGTGGGCCATAGGCACCGGCAAGACCGCAACGCCCGAGCAGGCGCAGGCGGTGCATGCATTTATCCGCAGCCGCATCGCGGCGCAAGATGCGGTGGTGGCGGCGGAGCTGAAGATTTTGTACGGCGGCAGTGTCAAGGCCGCAAATGCAGCACAGATGTTTGCGATGCCCGATATCGATGGCGGACTGATCGGGGGCGCCGCGCTGGTGGCGGAAGAATTCATGGCGATCTGCAAAGCTGCGCAGCGTCATTAAAGGTTGAGTGAGAGGCTTATGGAAACTTTGTTATTGGTGATACACGTGACGGCGGCGCTTGCTATCATCGCCCTGGTGCTGCTGCAGCATGGCAAGGGTGCAGACATGGGTGCTGCGTTCGGCGGCGGGGCTTCGGGCAGCGTGTTCGGCGCCACCGGCTCGGCCAACTTTCTGAGCCGCGCGACGGCGATGCTGGCGACGGTGTTTTTCCTGACCAGCATGGGTTTGACCTGGTATTACTCGCACAAGAGCGATTCGAAGGGTGTGATGGCATCGCCTCCGGCGTCGTCGGCGCCGACGACAGTGCCCGGTGCGCCGATTCCCGTGCCCACGCCGGACAAGCCGGCCGCTGATGCGGATTCGAAAACGAAGGACATACCAAAATAAGCGAAAGACGAGAGACGAGAGGCGAGGGCGCGGAATGTTTGATGCGTGTATCCTCCTTCGCCAGGCGTCTCTCGTGAGTTAATGCCGACGTGGTGGAATTGGTAGACACGCCGTCTTGAGGGGGCGGTGGCGAAAGCCGTGAGAGTTCGAGTCTCTCCGTCGGCACCAGTTGTAAGGCAGGATTTACGATTCATGATTCAGCAATCAGGATTCGGGAATCCAAAGTAGTGCGGAATTGTGTTGGTGGGCTTGCGAGGTTTGATTTTGGCCGACTGTATCGATGAAATACGTTAACTGAGGTTTTACTGAATCCCGAATCCTGGATCCCGAATCCTGAATCCTGCCAATGTTAGAAAACTACTTTCCTATTCTGCTGTTCATCATCGTCGGCGCGGTCTCCGGTCTCGCGCCCATCGTGCTCGGTAGCGGGGTCAGCCGGCTGCTGGGCGTGCATCGCCCGAACAGCGAGAAGCTTTCGCCGTACGAATGCGGATTCGAGGCTTTCGAGGATGCGCGCATGAAGTTCGACGTGCGCTATTACCTGGTGGCCATCCTTTTCATCCTGTTCGATCTCGAAATCGCATTTCTGTTTCCGTGGGCCATCGTGTTGCGGGAGATCGGCATGTTCGGTTTCCTGGCGATGGTCATGTTTCTCGCCATTCTGGTCGTGGGTTTTATCTACGAATGGAAGAAGGGCGCTCTGGAGTGGGACTAGTCTTGATGAGGGCCACCTATGGCTGACGGCGGCGTATTGGACAAGGGTTTCGTCGTGACCAGCGTGGATACGCTGATCAACTGGACGCGCACCGGCTCGATGTGGCCGATGACGTTTGGGCTGGCGTGCTGCGCAGTCGAAATGATGCACGCAGGCGCGTCGCGTTACGACCTCGACCGTTTCGGCATCGTGTTCCGCCCGAGCCCGCGCCAGTCGGACGTGATGATCGTCGCCGGCACCCTGTGCAACAAAATGGCGCCGGCGCTGCGCAAGGTCTACGAGCAGATGGCCGAGCCGCGCTGGGTGATTTCGATGGGCTCGTGCGCCAACGGCGGCGGCTATTACCATTATTCGTATTCCGTGGTGCGCGGCTGCGACCGCATCGTGCCGGTCGACATCTACGTCCCCGGCTGCCCGCCCACCGCCGAAGCGCTGCTTTACGGCATTATCCAGCTGCAGAACAAAATCAAGCGCACCAACACCATTGCACGCTAATGAGCCCGCGAAATTGATTACGCATAGTCAAGCCCTGGTCGAGAGCGTGCAGGCAGCGCTGGGTGATAAAACCGTCTCCGTCGCGGAAGCGCTCGGTGAGGTGACGCTGGTCGTCAAGGCCGGCGATCTGGTCAGTGTCATGACCACGCTGCGCGATGGTGGCGATCTCGGTTTCGAACAACTGATCGATTTGTGCGGCGTCGATTACAGCACGTACGCGACTTACGAGGGCCAGCGTTTTGCGGTCGTCTACCATCTGCTGAGTCTCAGGCATAACCGGCGGTTGCGCGTGCGCGTTTTCTGCGCGGCAGATGATTTTCCGGTGGTCGATTCGGTCATCGGCGTATGGCCGGCGGCGAACTGGTTCGAGCGCGAAGCGTTCGATTTGTTCGGCATTGTGTTCGACGGGCACCCGGATCTGCGCCGCATACTGACCGACTACGGTTTTATCGGGCATCCGTTCCGCAAGGATTTCCCGATTTCGGGCAACGTTGAAATGCGTTACGACCCCGACCAGCAGCGCGTGATCTACCAGCCGGTCACCATAGAGCCGCGCGAGATCGTGCCGCGCATCGTGCGCGCAGAAAACTACGCCGACAGCGAAGGGTTTCGCAAGGGCTGAGTCATGGCGGAGATCAGAAACTATACGATGAACTTCGGGCCCCAGCATCCGGCGGCCCACGGCGTATTGCGCCTGGTGCTGGAACTCGACGGCGAAGTTATCGAGCGCGCAGATCCGCATATCGGGCTGCTGCACCGCGCGACCGAAAAACTCGCCGAGCACCGCACGTTCATCCAGTCGGTGCCGTACATGGACCGCCTCGATTACGTGTCCATGATGTGCAACGAGCACGCTTATGTGATGGCGATCGAGAGGCTGATCGGCATCGACGTACCGCTGCGCGCGCAGTATATCCGCGTCATGTTCGACGAGATCACGCGCGTGCTGAATCATTGCATGTGGCTCGGCGCGCATGCGCTCGATGTCGGCGCAATGACGGTCTTCCTGTATTGCTTCCGCGAGCGCGAAGACCTGATGGACTGCTACGAGGCAGTGTCGGGCGCGCGCATGCATGCCGCGTACTACCGGCCGGGCGGCGTCTACCGCGATTTGCCGGACACCATGCCGCAATACGAGGCTTCCCGCATCCACAACGCGGCGGCGGTGCGCGACATGAATACGAATCGGCAAGGCTCATTGCTGGATTTCATCGAGGACTTCACCAATCGCTTCCCGACCTACGTCGACGAGTACGAAACGCTGCTCACCGACAACCGCATCTGGAAGCAGCGTACTGTCGGCATCGGCGTGGTAACGCCGGAGCGCGCCAAGGCGCTGGGCTTTTCCGGCCCCATGCTGCGCGGCTCGGGCATCGAGTGGGATTTGCGCAAGAAGCAGCCGTACGAGGTGTACGACCGCATGCAGTTCGACATACCGGTCGGCGTCAATGGCGATTGCTACGACCGCTACCTCGTGCGCATCGAGGAAATGCGCCAGTCCAACGGCATCATCAAGCAATGCATTGAATGGCTGCGCAAGAATCCCGGCCCGGTGATGAGCGAGAGCCACAAGGTGGCGCCGCCGTCGCGTGTTGCGATGAAGCAGAACATGGAAGAGCTGATCCACCACTTCAAGCTGTTCACCGAAGGCATGCATGTGCCACCCGGCGAAGCTTACGCGGCGGTCGAGCATCCGAAAGGCGAGTTCGGCATTTATCTCATATCCGACGGCGCCAACAAGCCGTATCGCGTGAAGATCCGCGCGCCGGGTTATCCGCACCTGGCGGCGCTCGACGAAATGGTGCGCGGGCACATGATTGCCGACGTGGTCGCCATCATCGGCACGCAGGACATCGTGTTCGGGGAGATAGATCGATGAACGCGCCGCTCATGCTAAGCCCGGCTGCGCTCGCCAAAATCGATCAGGCGGTCGCCAAGTATCCGGCCGACCAGAAGCAGTCGGCGGTGATGGCCGCGCTGACCATCGCGCAGGATGAAAAAGGCTGGCTGTCCACCGACACCATGGATGTCGTCGCCCACTATCTCGACATGCCGCCGATCGCGGTCTACGAAGTCGCGAGCTTCTATACGATGTACGACCTGAAGCCGATCGGCCGCTGCAAAATCGCCATCTGTACCAATCTGCCGTGCGCGTTGCAAGGGGCGACACTGGCTGCAGAGCATCTCAAGCAGAAGCTTGGTATCGGTTTCGGCGAAACCACTGCAGACGGCGCGTTCACGCTGAAAGAGGCTGAGTGCCTGGGCGCCTGCGGCGAGGCGCCGGTGATGCTCGTCAACAACAAGAATATGGCATGTGCGATGACCGCCGACAAGCTCGATAAACTGCTCGAGGAACTGAAATAATGGGCCTGCCTGTCGCGCCGTTTGCCGCCGATCTCTTCGGTCCCGATGCCGTCATCATGAAAGGCATCACAGGCGCCAACTGGCGCCTGCAGGATTACCTGGCGCGCGGCGGTTACTCGGCTTTGAAGAAAATACTCGCCGAAAAAATCACGCCCGAGCAGATCGTCGCCGAGTTGAAAAAGAGCGCTTTGCGCGGCCGCGGCGGCGCGGGCTTCCCGACCGGGCTCAAGTGGAGCTTCATGCCGCGCCAGTTTCCGGGCGCCAAATACCTGGTGTGCAATTCGGACGAAGGCGAGCCCGGCACGTTCAAAGACCGCGACATAATGCGCTACAACCCGCACATCCTGATCGAGGGCATGGCGATAGGCGCGTACGCGATGGGCATCCCCGTCGGCTATAACTACATCCACGGCGAAATCTGGGACGTCTACGAGCGCATGGAAGAAGCGTTGGCCGAAGCGCGCGCCGCCGGCTATATCGGCAAGAACATCCGGGGCTCCGACTTCAGCTTCGAGCTCCACAACCATCACGGCTGGGGCGCGTACATCTGCGGCGAGGAAACCGCGTTGCTCGAATCGCTCGAAGGCAAGAAAGGCCAGCCGCGCTTCAAGCCGCCGTTTCCGGCGAGCTTCGGGCTCTATGGCAAGCCGACCACGATCAACAACACCGAGACGTTCGCCGCGGTGCCGTGGATCATCAATAACGGCGGCGATGCGTTCCTCGGTCTCGGCAAGCCGAACAACGGCGGCACCAAGATTTTTTCGGTGTCGGGAGACGTCGCGCGTCCCGGCAATTACGAAGTGAAGCTTGGCACGCCGTTCGCGAAACTGCTCGAAATGGCGGGCGGCATGCGCGGCGGCAAGAAACTGAAAGCCGTGATTCCCGGCGGGTCGTCGATGCCGGTGCTGCCGGCCGACATCATGATGGCGACCGACATGGACTACGACTCCATCGCCAAGGCCGGTTCCATGCTGGGCTCTGGCGCAGTGATCGTGATGGACGAGACGCGCTGCATGGTTAAGAGCCTGCTGCGGCTGGCGTACTTCTATTACGAAGAGTCGTGCGGGCAGTGCACGCCCTGCCGCGAAGGCACGGGCTGGCTCTATCGCGTGATAGACCGCATCGAGCACGGCAAGGGCAAGCCCGAAGACCTCGATTTGCTGAACAACCTCGCCGACAACATCCAGGGGCGCACGATCTGCGCGCTCGGCGACGCGGCGGCGATGCCGGTGCGCGCATTCATTAAAAATTATCGCGACGAATTCCAGCATCACATAGACCACAAGCAATGCCTGGTTCCCCATTACATCTGATGAGCATGCGAGATGCTTGAAATAGAAATTGACGGCAAGAAATTCGAAGTGCCGGATGGCAGCACGGTGATGGACGCCACCAACCAGGCGGGCGTCTACGTGCCGCATTTCTGCTATCACAAGAAATTGTCGATTGCGGCCAACTGCCGCATGTGCCTGGTGCAGGTCGAGAAGGCGCCCAAGCCGCTGCCGGCGTGCGCTACCCCCGTGACCAACGGTATGAAGGTGTTCACGCATTCCGACCAGGCCGTCAATGCGCAAAAAGGCGTGATGGAATTCCTGCTCATCAACCATCCGCTCGACTGCCCGATCTGCGACCAGGGCGGCGAATGTCAGTTGCAGGACCTGGCGGTTGGCTACGGCGGCAGCGGTTCGCGTTACGACGAACCCAAGCGTGTGGTGAACAACAAGAACCTCGGTCCGCTGATTTCGACCGACATGACGCGCTGCATACACTGCACGCGCTGCGTGCGCTTCGGCCAGGAAGTCGCCGGCGTCATGGAGCTCGGCATGATAGGCCGTGGCGAACATGCTGAAATCATCGCGTTTGTCGGCAAGACGGTCGATTCCGAACTGTCGGGCAATGTGATCGATCTGTGCCCGGTCGGTGCGCTCACGTCCAAGCCGTTCCGTTACAGTGCGCGGACATGGGAACTGACGCGCCACTCTTCGGTGAGCCCGCATTGCGGCCTCGGCTCCAACCTGACGGTGCAGGTCAAGCAGAACCGCGTGATGCGCGTATTGCCGCGCGAGAACGAAGCGATCAACGAATGCTGGTTGTCGGATAAGGACCGTTTTTCGTACGAGGGCCTGAATTCCGCTGACCGTCTCGTTAAACCGATGATCAAGACCGACGGCGCCTGGAAGGAAGTCGACTGGCAGGTCGCGCTCGATTTCGTCGCCAACGGCCTCAAAAAAGTCCGCGACCAGCATGGCGCGGCACAAATCGGCGCGCTGGCCACGCCGCACCAGACGCTCGAAGAACTCTACCTGCTGCAAAAGCTTATGCGCGGCATTGGCAGCGCCAATGTTGATTTTCGCACCCGCCAGGCGGATTTCGGCGCCGCGGCGACCGTTGTGCCATGGCTTGGTATGCCGATTTCTGAAATCGCGCAACTCGACCGCGTACTGGTTATCGGCAGCACTCTGCGCAAAGACCAGCCGCTTATTGCGAACCGCTTGCGGCAAGCCGCCAAGAAGCAATTGCAGCTGAACCTGATTCACGCGGCCGATGACGAACTGCTGATGCGCGTCGCCAACAAGGCGATTGCCGCGCCGTCACGGTTCTCGCACACGCTGGCGCAGGTCGTCAAGGCTGTTGCGCTGGCGAAAGGCGCGGCTGCGCCCGCCGACGTCGCCGCTGTTGAAGTCGGCGCCGCCGCTCAACACATCGCCGACAGCCTCGTGTCAGGCAAGAACGCCGCGGTATTCCTCGGTAATTTCGCCCAGCACCATCCGGCGGCAGGGCAGCTGCACGCGCTCGCGCAAACGCTCGCCGATCTGCTCGGCGCGAAATTCGGTTTCCTCGGCGAGGCGGCGAACAGCGTCGGCGGCCATCTCGCGGGCGCCGCGGCCGGTGGACTCGATGCGCGCCAGCTCATGGCGCAGCCGCGCAAAGCGTATGTATTACTCGGCGTCGAGCCCGAACTCGATTATTTTGATCCGCAGCAGGCGATGGCCGCGCTGAAACAGGCGGAATTCGTGGTGGCGATGTCGCCGTACCAGCACCGTGCGCTCGACTACGCGCACGCGCTGCTGCCGATCGGACCGTTCACTGAAACCTCCGGCACGTTCGTCAGCACGGAGGGCAGGGCGCAGAGTTTCCGCGGCGTCGTGCAACCGCTGGCAGAAACGCGGCCGGCGTGGAAAGTGCTGCGCGTGCTCGGCAATCTGCTGGGCGTAACTGGGTTCGACTATGACAGCAGCGAAGCAGTCTTGAAGGACGCGTTGCCCGGAGACGTGGCGGCGCGCCTGAACAACCGGCTGCCCAACGCGGCAATCGGCAAAATCGAAGCGCAGGGTGCGGGCATCGAACGCATAGCCGAGGTGCCGATATATCAGGCGGATTCCATCGTGCGCCGCGCGGCTTCGTTGCAAAAAACCCATGATGCCGCAGCGCCAGTCGCAACCATGAATGGCGAACTGTTCGCGCAGCTTGGTTTGCGCGATGACGACCAGGTGAGAATTGTGCAAGGCGGCGGCAGCGCCGTGCTGGCGGTGGCGCGCGACGACAAATTGCCGGCAAACTGCATCCGTGTGCCGGCGTCGCATGCGCTGACGGCAGCGCTCGGCGGCATGTTCGGCGCCATCACCGCGGAACGCGTCGCCGCGCCGCAGAAGGTGGCGGTGTGACCGCGCTTCTGCAGCCACTGGCTAATCTCGGCACCTGGGCATGGGGCCTGCTCGGCGCGCTGGTGGTCGGGTTGTGCGGCCAGGATTTCGCGCCCTATGTTTTGTACGCGATCTGGATATTGATCCTCATCGTCTGCATCGTGGCGCCGCTGATGCTGTGCATGGCCTACCTCACGCTGTTAGAGCGCAAAGTCATCGGCTGGATGCAGGTGCGCCACGGCCCCAACCGCGTCGGCTATGGCTGGCTGCAGCCGATTGCCGACGGCCTCAAGCTGCTGGTCAAGGAAATCATCGTTCCCGCAGGCGCGAGCAAATTCCTGTTTGTGCTGGCGCCCATCATGGCCATGATGCCGGCGCTGGCGGCGTGGGCGGTGGTGCCGTTCGGGCCCGAGATGGTGCTCTCCAACATTGACGCCGGCCTGCTCTACATCATGGCCATCACCTCGATGGGCGTTTACGGCGTGATAGTGGCCGGCTGGGCATCCAATTCCAAATATGCTTTTCTGGGCGGGCTGCGCTCGGCGGCGCAGATCGTTTCGTACGAGATCGCCATCGGTTTTGCGCTGGTCGGCGTGCTGATGGCGTCACAGAGCCTGAACCTGGTCGAGATCGTCAACAGTCAGACCGGCAAATACGGCGCACTCAACTGGTTTTTCATCCCGCTGTTTCCGTTTTTCCTGGTCTACCTGATTGCCGGCGTCGCCGAGATCAACCGCGCGCCGTTCGACGTGGCCGAAGGCGAGTCGGAAATCGTCGGCGGCTTCCACGTCGAATACTCCGGGATGATGTTCTCGGTCTTTTTCCTTGCTGAATACATCAACATGATCCTGGTTGCGACCCTCTGCAGCATCATGTTCCTCGGCGGCTGGCTGTCGCCATTTCCCGACTCATGGCCGTTCTTGGGCGTGGGCGGCTTTCACTGGCTGTTCGCGAAAGTGTTCTTCGTGCTCATCCTGTTCATCTGGTTCCGCGCGACTTTCCCGCGCTACCGTTACGACCAGATCATGCGGCTCGGCTGGAAGGTGTTTATCCCGGTGACCATCGTGTGGATCATCGTGCTCGGCGCATGGATGCAGACGCCGCTGTGGGTCTGGTGGAAATGAGGTTACGATGATTTCCCGCATAAGCGATTTTTTCCGCACCTTCCTGCTCTTCGAGCTGGTGAAGGGCATGATGCTGACCGGTCGGCATTTGTTCGCGCGCAAAATTACGGTGCAGTTCCCCGAAGAGAAAACGCCGCAGTCGGGGCGCTTCCGCGGCCTGCACGCGCTGCGCCGCTATCCGAACGGCGAGGAGCGCTGCATTGCCTGCAAATTGTGCGAAGCGGTGTGCCCGGCGCTGGCGATCACCATCGAATCAGAGCAGCGCGACGACGGCACGCGGCGCACCACGCGCTACGACATCGACCTGACCAAATGCATATTCTGCGGCTTCTGCGAAGAGTCCTGCCCGGTCGATTCGATCGTCGAGACGCGCATCCTCGAGTACCACGGTGAGCAGCGCGGCGACCTGATTTATACCAAGCCCATGTTGCTTGCCATTGGCGACATGTACGAAGAGCAGATCGCCAAGGACCGTGCCGCCGACGCGGTATACCGTTGATATGAGTTTTCAGACTTTTATATTTTATGTTTTCGCGGCTGTCCTTATCGCGGCCGCCGTTGGCGTTGTCACTTCGCGCAACCCGGTGCACTCGGCGTTGCTGCTGGTGCTCGCATTTTTCACGGCGGCCGGTCTGTGGATACAGTTGCAGGCGGAGTTCCTCGCCATCGCGCTGGTGCTGGTGTACGTTGGTGCGGTCATGGTGCTGTTTCTGTTCGTCGTGATGATGCTCGACATCAATCTGGCGAAGCTGCGCGAGGGCTTTTGGAGCTACCTGCCGCTGGGCAGCCTGGTGGCGGCGGCGCTGGTCCTGGAAATGGGGCTTTTTTTGTGGAGGCACTATGCCGCGCTGGAACTCGAAGAGCCGGCGCCCACCGCTGCCGGTTTCAGCAACACCAAGGAACTGGGCCGGCTGATTTACACCGTATATGTCTACCCGTTTGAAATCGCGGCGGTGATTTTGCTGGTGGCGATAGTCGCGGCGATTGCGCTGACGCTGCGCACCCGCAAGGCCACCAAGTATCTCGACCCGGCGCGGCAGATCGAGATCCAGCGCAAGGACCGCGTGCGCATCGTGAAAATGCAATCCGAAAAGCGAGAAGAGAGAGGGGAGAGGGGAGAGGGGTAACAGCGGGCGAGCGTGCTCGCCTCTCATCTCTCATCTCTCGCCTCTCGATAAAAGGGGAAACGATTGGTTTCACTGCAGCATTACCTGGTATTGGGCGCGATCCTGTTCGCGATCAGCGTGGTCGGGATCTTCCTGAACCGCAAGAACATCATCATCCTGCTGATGGCGATCGAGCTTATGCTGCTCGCGGTCAACATGAATTTCATCGCGTTTTCGCATTACCTGGAGGACACCGCGGGCCAGATATTCGTGTTCTTCATTCTCACGGTGGCCGCCGCGGAATCCGCGATCGGCCTGGCGATCCTGGTCGTGCTGTTCCGCAATCTGCAGACCATAGACGTCGAAGACCTCGACAGCTTGAAAGGCTGATGCCGTGACGATCGAGACCCTCTGCCTGGTCGTGCCGCTCGCCCCGTTGCTGGGCGCGCTCGTGTCCGGCCTCTTGTGCATGAAAATCAGTAATCGGGCCGCGCACACGGTAACCATCCTGGGCATGGTCATATCGACGATCGCAGCCGGCATGGTATTCAACGACGTAATGCACGATCATTCCAGCACGGAAATTCCTCTCTATACCTGGCTGGTGAGCGGCACGACCAAGTACGGGATAGGCTTTCTGATCGACCAGCTGTCTGCCACCATGATGGTGGTGGTGACGTTCGTGTCCCTGATGGTACACGTGTACACCATCGGCTACATGGCGGGCGACCCCGGCTACAACCGTTTTTTCAGTTACATCTCGCTGTTCACGTTCTCGATGCTGATGCTCGTGATGTCGAACAATTTCCTGCAGTTGTTCTTCGGCTGGGAGGCAGTGGGCCTCGTTTCCTATCTGCTGATCGGCTTCTGGTTCACGCGGCCGACGGCGATCTACGCGAACCTCAAGGCCTTTCTCGTGAATCGCGTCGGCGACTTCGGCTTCCTGCTCGGCATCGCGCTGGTGCTCATGTACTTTGGCACGCTGGACTACGCTCCTGTGTTCGCCGCCGCGAAGGCCGGCACCCTGGCCGCCAACACGATAGAAATTTTCCCCGGCTACGCCTGGTCGCTGCTCACGGTGATCTGCATCCTGCTGTTCGTCGGCGCGATGGGTAAGTCCGCGCAGTTTCCCTTGCATGTGTGGCTGCCCGACTCGATGGAAGGTCCGACGCCGATCTCCGCGTTGATCCACGCTGCAACGATGGTGACTGCCGGCATTTTCATGGTCGCGCGCATGTCGCCGCTGTTCGAACAGTCGCAGGCCGCTCTGTCGTTTGTGCTGGTCGTCGGCGCGATCACCACGTTTTTCATGGCGCTCATTGCGACGGTTCAGTACGACATCAAGCGGGTGGTCGCATATTCAACGCTTTCGCAGCTCGGCTATATGACGATGGCACTGGGTGCCTCCGCCTACTCGGTCGCAATCTTCCACCTGATGACGCATGCGTTCTTTAAAGCAGTGCTGTTTCTCGGCGCCGGGTCCGTGATCATCGCCATGCATCACGAGCAGGACATGCGCAAGATGGGCGGGCTGCGCAAATACCTGCCAATCACCTACCTGACGATGTTCATTGGCGCGCTGGCCAATGCCGGTTTCCCGCCGTTTGCCGGTTTCTTTTCCAAGGACTCGATCATCGAGGCCGTACATGAGGCCTATGCGGCCGGGATGCCGGGCGCCACGTTCGCGTATCTCGCCGCGCTGGGTGCGGTGTTCGTCGGCGGTTTTTATTCTTTCCGGCTGATATTTTTCACGTTTCACGGCAAGGAGCGCTTCGACACACACGTGCCTGACGCCCACGGGAACGACAGCCATGCGCATGTTGGTCATGTCCACGGTGGCGTGCCGCACGAGTCGCCGCTGGTTGTGACACTACCGCTGATCCTGCTGGCGATTCCATCGGTGTGCGCCGGCTGGGTGATCGGCACTTTTGTGTATGGCGGTTATTTCGGCGACTCGATATTTTTCGCCGAAGGGCATGAAGGCATCAAAAAAATGGCGGAAGAGTTTCATGGCGTGTTGCCGATGATCCTGCACAGTTTTACGACCCTGCCGTTCCTGCTTGCACTGGCGGGGGCTGGCGTTGCATGGTTTATCTACATCGCGCGCCCGGATCTGCCACCGGTGCTGCGCGCGAAGTGGGGCGTGCTGGTGACCGTGCTCGAAGAGAAATACTACTTCGACCGCTTTAACGACTGGTTCTTCGCCGGCGGCGCCCGTCTGCTCGGCAATGGCTTGTGGAAAATCGGCGATGTTGCGTTGATTGACGGGCTCTTCGTCAACGGCACGGCGCGGCTCGTGGGCTGGAGTTCCACGGTGATCCGGCAAGTCCAGTCCGGTTACATCTACCACTACGCATTCGCGATGATCATCGGCATTCTTCTCCTAATGTCCGTGTGGTTCGCGTGGTTGCTGGTCTCGGGAGTTTCACTGTAATGAATATCCGGCGGCGATAAGAACAACCATGGAATCGCATATTCTGAGCCTGGTCATCTGGGTGCCAATTTTCGCCGGTCTGGCGGTGCTTGCCATTGGCGACCGCCAGCCGCAAGCCGCGCGTGTGCTGGCATTGATCGGCGCGCTCGCCGGTTTGCTGGTGGCGCTGCCGCTATGGACGCGGTTCGACCGCGGTGTGGCCGATTTCCAGTTCATGGAACTGACGCCCTGGATCGATAGCTTCCACGTCAATTACCACCTCGGCATCGATGGCATGTCGCTGCTGCTGATACTGCTCAATTGCATTACCACCGTGCTGGTGGTTATTGCGGGCTGGGAAGTGATCAAGGAGCGCGTGTCGCAGTACATGGCGGCTTTCCTTATCCTGTCCGGGTTCATGAACGGCGTGTTCTGCGCGCTCGATGCGTTGCTGTTCTACGTGTTTTTCGAGGCGACGCTGATCCCGATGTTCATCATTATCGGGGTGTGGGGCGGCCCCAACCGCGTGTACGCCGCCGTCAAATTTTTCCTCTACACGCTGATGGGCTCGCTGCTGTCGCTGGTCGCCCTGATTTACCTCTTCAGTGTCTCCGGCGGCAGCTTTTCGCTGCTCGATTTCTACAATGTCCAGTTGCCGATTGGCGCGCAAAAACTGATTTTCATGGCGTTCATGGTGGCGTTCGCCGTCAAGGTGCCGATGTGGCCGGTGCATACGTGGTTGCCCGATGCGCACGTCGAAGCGCCGACTGGCGGCTCGGTGGTGCTGGCGGCGATCATGCTGAAGCTCGGCGGTTACGGTTTCCTGCGGCTGTCGCTCCCTATCGTGCCGGATGCCAGCCACGAGCTGGCCGGCTTCGTCATCGCCCTTTCATTGATCGCGGTGGTCTATATCGGGCTGGTGGCGCTGGTGCAGGCCGACATGAAAAAACTGATCGCCTATTCGTCGATCTCGCACATGGGTTTTGTCACGCTCGGCATTTTCATCTTTAGTGCGCAGGGCCTCGAAGGCGCGATCCTGCAGATGGTTTCGCACGGCTTCATCTCGGCTGCGATGTTCCTGTGCGTGGGCGTCATGTACGACCGCATGCATTCGCGGCTGATTGCTGATTACGGCGGCGTCGCCAACAAAATGCCGGTGTTTGCCGCGCTCTTCATGTTGTTCGCGATGGCCAATTCGGGGCTGCCGGGCACCAGCGGGTTTGTCGGCGAATGGCTAGTCATCCTGGCAACCATGAAGGTGAGTTTCTGGTACACCGCGCTCGCGGCCACCACGCTGATTTTCGGCGCGGCCTACACCTTGTGGATGTACAAACGCGTGATATTCGGTGCGGTCACCAATCCGCACGTCGAAGAACTCACCGATTTAAGCCGGCGCGAGATGCTCGTGCTGGGCGTGCTCGCCGTTGTGGTGCTGGCGATGGGCCTGTGGCCCGCGCCGCTGGGCGAAGTGTTGCACGAGTCGGTGGGCGAAATACTGCGGCTCGCCGCTCCCGGCCGCAAACTGTTGATCGGACTGTAGAGCCATGGAATTCATCACGCCGTTCATGCCTGCCTGCGCCGAGGCCTTCCTGCTCGCCATGGTGTGCATCATCCTGCTGCTCGACCTGTTCGTGCCGGACGAGCGGCGCTGGATTACGTATGCGTTGACGCTGGCGACGCTGCTGGGATGTTTCCTGATCACCGGGTTTACCGACTGGGGCGGCGAAATTTATTCGTTCAGCGGCATGTTCGTCGCCGATCCGATGGCCAACATCCTGAAGCTCGCCATCTACATCACGGTGGCGGTGGTGCTGGTGTACTCGCAGGCCTATATCCGCGCGCGCGGCATGTTCCGCGGAGAGTTCTTCGTGCTGGCGCTGTTTGCCATGCTGGGGATGATGGTGATGGTGTCGGCCAACCATTTGTTGACCTTGTATCTCGGGCTGGAACTGCTGAGCCTTTCGCTTTACGCGATGATCGCGCTGCAGCGCGATTCGGCAGTGGCGACCGAGGCCGCCATGAAATACTTCGTGCTGGGCGCGCTTGCTTCCGGCATGCTGCTCTACGGGATGTCGATGATGTACGGCGCGACCGGCACCCTCGAATTGACGCGTATGGCGGCGGTGATTGCCAGTGACAGCGCGGACAGCACGATACTGTTGTTCGCGCTTGTATTCATCGTGGCGGGACTGGGTTTCAAGCTTTCCGCCGTGCCGTTTCACATGTGGGTGCCTGACGTTTACCAGGGTGCGCCCACCGCGGTAACGCTGTTCATCGGCTCGGCGCCCAAGCTCGCGGCATTCGCATTTGTCATGCGCCTGCTGGTGAGCGGCATGGGCGGCGTCGGCGCCGAATACCTGATCGCGCAGTGGCAGTGGATGCTCATCATCATGGCGGTGCTGTCGCTGGCCATCGGCAATATCGCGGCGATCGCGCAAACCAACCTGAAGCGCATGCTGGCGTATTCGACCATTTCGCACATGGGATTTTTACTGCTCGGCGTGCTTGCCGGCGGCAACGACGGCTACGCATCGGCGATGTTTTACGTGATCGTTTACGTGCTGATGACGCTCGGCACTTTCGGCATGATTCTGCTCTTGTCGCGCGCCGGCTTCGAAGCCGACCAGCTCGACGATTTCAGGGGGCTCAACGCGCGCAGCCCGTGGTATGCCTTCATGATGCTGCTCCTGATGTTCTCGATGGCGGGCGTGCCGCCGGCGGTCGGTTTTTACGCAAAGCTGTCGGTGCTGTGGGCGGTAGTAGACGCGGGCTTCGTGTGGCTGGCGGTGATCGCAGTGGTGTTCTCGCTGATCGGCGCTTTCTACTACCTGCGCATCGTCAAGCTCATGTATTTCGACGAGCCGGTGGATCGCTCACCGCTGGCGCCGTCCACCAGCATGCGCTGGGTGCTCAGCGCGAACGGCATGGCGATGCTGGCTCTTGGCATACTGCCCGGCGGCCTGATGGCACTGTGCGAGTATTCCATCGCTTTGTCGCTGCGGTAGGCCGCCGCGCGTGGCCGACGCACCACCCCCCGATTACACCGAGCACCGGCTGACCAGCGAGCTGGTCTACGACGGCAAGCTGCTCAAGGTGCGCGAAGACAGTGTGCGCTTGCCGGACGGCAAGACCGCGCGCCGCGAATGGATACAGCATCCCGGGGCGGTCTTCATCATTCCGCTGCTCGACGCGCATACCGTGATCATGGAGCGGCAGTTCCGTTATCCGGTAGGCCGCCATTTTTACGAACTTCCGGCGGGCAAGGTTGAGCCCGGCGAAGATCCGCTGGCGACCGCGCAACGCGAGCTGATCGAAGAATGCGGCTACTCCGCAAAGTCATGGCAGCACCTGGCAACCCTGCATCCCTGCATAGGTTACTCCGACGAAAAGTTCGACCTCTACGTCGCGCGCGAACTCACCCACGTCGGGCGCCGGCTTGATGAGGGCGAGTTTCTCGACGTCGTGCCGATGGCCCTGGCGGAAGTGCGGAACTACATCCGCGACGGGCGCATAACCGACGTCAAGGTCATCACCGGCCTTGCCATGCTCGATTACCTGGGCGGCTGACGGGCCGGTTCAGGCCGCGTTGATGCTTTCGGAAAAGTTGTAGCTCTGGTTGCCGGCCAGAGGCGCTGGCCGCTGAAACAGATATCCCTGACCGAATTGCGCGCCCCTGTCCTGTAATAGTTTAAGCGCTTGCGGCGTTTCCACCTATTCCGCGATCACCTGCTTCGATGAAGCTTGCCGGCATGATGATCTTGCCGTCATCGTCGCGGATGCGCACGGCATAGACCTTGCCGGAACGCATGCTGCCGACCAAAAGAGTGCCCCTGTCGCCCCGCGCCATCGCGCGCGTTCGGCACGTTGTCGCCGAACAGCGCGATCTCGAAGCCCGGCGGTAGCTTGATTATGTCGAGTGGCAGCTTTTGTGCCGCTGCCGCGACACCGAATTCAAGCAGCGCGCAGCATTGCAGGCGCTGCCAGCGCAAATCGGTTCAAGCGATCCCTGTTCGCGGCGCTTGGAATGTTTCCATTATAATCTGCGCAGCTTCGTGCCCGAGCATTGCCGCTGCCGCAGGCGCGCGAATCACAGGTCACCAGCCACGGGAGAGCAGATGAGCGAAATATCCGGGACGATGAGCGGCGCCGCCGCGTTGCGGCGCGTAAAGGTCTGGGACCTGCCGGTAAGAATTTTTCACTGGACGCTGGTGCTGTTGATCGCCTTTTCGTGGTGGAGCGGCAAGGAGGGCGGCAACGTCATGCAGTACCACATGTGGTCGGGCTACGCGATCCTGACCCTGGTGCTGTTCCGCGTTGTGTGGGGTTTCTGCGGCAGCAGCAGCGCGCGCTTCACCGACTTCGTGCGCGGACCGCGTGTCGCAATCGCCTACCTGCGCACCTTGACCGAACGGCGCGCCGGCGCGCATCTCGGCCACAATCCGCTCGGTGGCTGGAGTGTCGTGTTGCTGCTGGTCTGCATACTGATACAGGCGGGCACCGGACTCTTCGCGAACGACGACATCGTCACCGAAGGCCCGCTCTACAAGCTGGTGACCAAGGAGCGCAGCGATTTTCTGACTGCCATCCACTATTACAACTTCTACGTGATATTGGTGCTGGCGGCCGCGCATATCGGGGCGGTGCTGTTCTACCTGATTTACAAGGCCGACAACTTGGTGAAGCCGATGTTCAGCGGCTACAAGATGCGGGCAGCCGGCGATGCCGCGCCACGCCTGGCGAGCACCTGGCTCGCGGCCGTGCTGGTGGCGACTGCGGCTTGCGCGGTCTTTTTCATCGTGCGCAAATAAAAAGGCCGCACCGGAAACCGGTGCGGCCTCGTCTGGCTGAATTTTCCGGCAGTTATTTGGCGCGGAAGCTGTCGTGGCAGTTGCCGCACGACTTGGCTAGCAGCCTGTCGGACTGGAGTTGATGATTTGAGCGATGTTGATCATGGTAATCGAGCGGAACAGTGAATCGAGGGCTAAATGGTTTGAGCGGATCGTGAGCGCACCGCTGGGTGCCCGTTTATCCTGCCAATATCG
>CANJHY010000011.1:0-45644 GCA_947474275.1 Betaproteobacteria bacterium | reverse complement strand
GCACGCATCGGACCGCTGTTTCCGCAAGCGGTCGCGGCGCCCGACGTTCTGCACACCGGACTCATGAACGTGAACGCGATCCTGCATGTCGCCAACTGCATCGCCAATGCGGCGCGCATCGAGCGCGGCGGCGGCCACATGTTTTACGGCGAAGGTGTGACGTCAGCGGTGGCGAATCTCTATACGGCCATAGACGCAGAGCGCATGGCAATCGCCGCGGCGCTTGACGTGAATGTCCCCAGCCTTGCCGACTGGATAGAGCGTGCCTACAACGTGCGTGAAACTGACTTCGTCAAAACGTTCCAGCGCCTGAGTGCCGAGCCGGACGGGCCTTACGTGGTGAACAAGGCCGCGGGCACGCTGAACCACAAGTACGTGACGGAAGATGTGCCGACGGGCTTGATCCCGATACAGGAACTCGGCACCGCCACCGGGACGCCGACGCCGGCCATCGACACGCTGGTCGAAATGGCGAAACTGATGACGAGCTGCACATTTGCCGACGAAGCGCGGACGCTCGGGCGCATGGGCCTCGCGGGTATGGACACAAAAAAAATCCGCCGCGTTGTGCGCAACGGATTTGACTGAAACACGGGCGGGCTTAAGATCGCATAGTCCCCGGAAAATCATTCCACCTTCACGTTCGCGGTCTGTATTACCTTGCGCCACTTGTCGAGCTCGGCGCGGATGAAACCGGCAAACAGCTCCGGCGTGTTCTTTCCGAACTCGCTACCGTCACCCGCGAGCCGCTCTTTCACATCCGGCAGCGGCAAGATGCGGATGATTTCCGCATTGAGCCTGTCGATGATCGGGCGCGGTGTGCCGGCGGGCGCCAGCAGGCCGGACCAGCCCGTCGCTTCATAGCCTGGCAGCCCGGCTTCGGCGATCGTCGGCACGTCCGGCGCAAATGGCGAGCGGCGAGCGCTGCTGACGCCGAGCGCCCGCAGGCGGCCGGACGCAAGGTGCTGACGCGCCGCGATGAGGTCGGAAAAGAACGCTGTTACCTGCGCGCCGAGCAGATCGGCCAGCGCCGGGCCCGCTCCTTTATACGGCACGTGGATCACCTTGAATCCCCCCATCATCTGCATGAGCTCGAACGCAAGGTGCGGCGGCCCGCCGATGCCGGACGAGGCATAAGTGAGCTTGCCGGGCTGCGCTTTCGCCAGCGCGATGAATTCCTTCACCGACTTGGCCGGCACACTGGGCGGAACGACGAGCGCATACACCGTGGAAGCGGCCAGCGCGATCGGCGCGAAATCCTTGACCGGATCGAACGGCAGCGCGGGATACAGCCCCGGATTCATCGCCACCGGTCCGGCGCTGCTCATGATCAGCGTATAGCCGTCGGGCGCGCCGCGCGCGGCGGTTTCCATCGCGATATTGCCCGACGCGCCGCCGCGGTTGTCGACGATGATCTGCTGGCCCAGCGCCTCGCTGATTTTTAGTCCGACGGTGCGCGCCGCGATGTCGACGCCGCCCCCCGGCGGGTAAGGCACGAGCATGCGGATTGGCTTGGCAGGGTACGCTTGTGCGAACACAACACCGTTCGCCAGCAAATAGAGGGCGCACAACAAATTACGCATTACCGTCATCGTTGACCTTTCGTATGAATGTCACGCGAGTGTAAACCGTCCGCCGCGAACATCACAGCGGCGCACACCACGCGGGCTGGCCGCGGTCCATAACAGTGCACTGGTATGATTGATGCCGGCTCCACCCACTAACAGGCAAACAGGCTGTTTCATGAACAACGCTCCACCCGGCGTTATCGACGCACTCACGCGCATGCACAGCGGCACGCTGACCAGCGCCGAACTCACGCGCGACTGCCTCAGCCGCATCGAAACGCTCGACGGCCCGATACAGGCTTGGGCACATCTCGACGCCGCGCGGGCACTCGATTGCGCCGCGCAACGCGACCGCGAACGCAGCACCGGCGCAAACCTGCCGCTGCTCGGCCTGCCCCTTGGCGTCAAAGATGTCTTCGAGACTGCCGGGGTGCCGGCCCGCATGGGATCTGCCGTCTATGAAAACCACGTCCCGCAGCGCTCGGCAACTGCCGTGACGCGCCTGGAAGCTGCCGGCGCCTTCGTCTTCGGCAAAACCGTTACGACCGAATTTGCCACCCAGCATGCCGGCAAAACGCGCAATCCCTGGAATTCGGCGCATACGCCGGGCGGCTCATCGAGCGGGTCTGCCGCCGCGGTGGCCGCCGGCTTCGTGCCGGCCGCTATCGGCACGCAGACGCGAGGTTCGGTCATACGGCCAGCGGCATACTGCGGCGTGGTGGGCTTCAAGCCGAGCTACGGCCTGATTCCTGTTGACGGCGTGTTTCCGCTCAGCCACACGCTGGACCACATCGGTGTCATCGCGCGCTCGGTTGCCGACGCTGCGCACGTCGCAGCTTGCATGATCACGCCGGAAGCTCTGCCTGGCGGCACTGCTGCGATGTCGCTTCTCACAGCGCCCGCCAAGCCGCCGCGGCTTGCTGCGGTGCGCACCCCGCTCTGGCCGCTGGCCGACGCGAATCAGCGTGGCAACTTCGCCGACAGCGTGCGGCGGCTGCGCGACGCCGGCGCCGAAGTCGTGGAAATCGAACTGCCGCCGGATTTCGATCATGCCATGCAGGCAGTCAAAGCGATCCAACTGCGTGAAATCGCCGACCGTTATGCCGACAAGCTTGCGGGCTGGGGCGGGCTGGTCAGCGAAGAGTTCATCGACTATGTCGAGGGCGGCGTACGGGTAAGCAGGGAAGAATACGCCGCGGCGCTCGTTCTGCGCACCGGGCTCATCCGTCAATATGGCGAATTCATCAGCGACTACGACGCGATCATCACCCCACCGGCCACTGGCGAAGCCCCGGCGGGACTCAAGTTCACCGGCGATGCATCGTTCTGCGCGATCTGGACTTTGTGCGGCGCCCCTGCGCTGACGATACCCTCAGGCAAAGGTCCGCACGGCTTGCCGCTCGGGCTGCAGGTTGTCGGCGCGGTAAACCGCGACACCCACACGCTCGGCGCCGCCGCGTGGTGCGCGACGGGTTTGGATAAAGCCGGGCGCGGGTGAGGTCGTGAGGTCGTAAAAAACCATTTCACGTCCTCACGAGCTCACGGATTTTTACTTCGACTTGCCCGGCAGCAGCTCGCCGGCCATCCAGCTCTTGATGGTCTTCAGCGAGTTCACGTAGAACGCCTGCATGTTGTCGTCGACGACGTAGCCGATGTGCGGCGTCAGCACGGCGTTGTCGAGCTTGCGCAGCACGTGGTCTTTCGCCAGCGGCTCGCTCCAGAATACGTCGAGCCCCGCGCCGGCGATTTTTTTCGCCTGCAATGCGCTGACGAGCGCCTGCTCGTTAATCAAGGGACCGCGTGAGGTGTTGACGAGATAAGCCGTGGGTTTCATCAGGGCGATGTCGGCGGCCGCGACGATGTCCTTGGTCTTGGCGTTGAGCACCATGTGCACCGATATCACATCGGATTCCTTGAACAACGCTTCCTTCGAGACGCGGCGCACGCCCACCGCGGCGGTGCGCTCGTCGGTGAGGTTCGGGCTCCATGCGATGACGTCCATGCCGAATGCGAGGCCGTATTTGGCGACGAAGGTGCCGAGACGGCCGAGGCCCAACACGCCCAGCGTCTTGCCCATCAGCGATTGGGTCATCACCGACTCCTGCCAGGCGCCCGAACGCATTGCCTTCTCGGATTGCGGCATGCTCTTGAACAGCGCCAGTATCAGCGCCCACGCGACTTCGGACGTCGAAGCGGTGCTGGTCGCAACTCCAGGCGCGAACGCGAACGGGATCTTGCGGCGCTCCAGGGCTTCGGAATCTATGCTGGCGTTGCGCCCGCCGGTGCTCGCCATCAGCTTCAGATTAGGCAGCTTGTCGATGACCTCCGCCGGAAAGCGCGTCCGCTCGCGCATCGCGATAATGACGTCGTACGGCTGCAGGCGCTTGATGACTTCATCCTGCGTCGGGATGTAATCGGCGAATGATTTGACTTCAGTCCCTGCCGGCAAAGATTTCCAGTCTGCCGCTTGCATGGCGATCTGCTGGTAGTCGTCGAGAATGGCGATTTTCATTTTTCCTCCGTTGGATGTCGTCATTTTACCCGTGCTCCGTCCGGGAGTTGGTTCTACTTCTTTTTTAAATCTCCGGGGTCGGCCCCGGTGCCGGTCACTTTTCTTGGACGGGCAAGAAAAGTAACCAAAAGAGACCCTCCCCTGGTGAGCCGCGCCTGCGCTTTCCCTGTGTTACTCGACGAGTTCGGGGTCTGTGGAACTCGCTCGAAGAATGAGAAAACACATAAGGGTTGCGAGCTCAGACAGGTCCTCGACCAAAGCTCCGAACTCGCCTGTGTTACTCGGCGTCTCACAAGGGGTCCCCAAAAGCGGCAGTGTGGTTATGCGGGGAATGGCGTGGCTTTCCGAAGTTGAATTTCAAACTGTTTTTTTAGTAACACTCATTCTTCGCCACCAAGCGTCAATCCACGACGCCGTTCGCACTTGGGTCCCCTTGTGAGCCGCCGAGTAACACAGGCGGGTCGGGGAATTCGGCGAGGACTGTCTGAGCGCGCGGTCGTCCCATGTGTTTTTTCATTTTGCGCGCGAGTTCCACAGCCGCCCGGCTCGTCGAGTAACACAGGGCCACCACGACTAGTGGCGGCTCACCAGGGGGGTCTTTTTCTTTGGTGACTTTCTTTTGGACAAGCAAAAGAAAGTTACCAGCCCCCGGTCTGCCACCGGGTGACTTAGGCAAGAGTAAGCAGCACCGGGGCCGACCCCGGTGATTTAGCGCGTTCGCGTTCGGCGAAACGCATACAATATGCGCAGGAGGAAATCGCAATGACGAAAAGAATAAGTTCGCATGGCGGGACCGATTATCGGTGCACCGGTATCGGAATAGCACTCACGCTTGTCTTGCTTGCCGCCGCGAGCGGCAATGCAGCTGATCAAGCGTCCTACCCTAACCGGCCGATACGGCTCATCGTTCCTTACCCGCCGGGGGCGGGCACCGACTACACGGGGCGCGCGTGCGCGGCGATATTCTCCAAGGCACTCGGACAATCTGTGGTGGTCGACAACCGCGGCGGCGCGGCGGCGACGATAGGCCACAACCTCGGCGCGAAAGCGGTGCCCGACGGTTACACGCTGTTGCTCGCCACTACGGGCGGCATGGTGTCCGGTCCCGCGCTGATGGGCTCGAAAATCCCTTACGACCCGCTGAAAGACTTCGCGCCTATTGGCCTCGCGACTTACGTGCCTTACGCGATCGCGGTCACGGGTAGCCTGCCCGTGAACAACGTCAAGGAACTGATCGACCTCGCGCGCGCGCAGCCGCGCAAGCTCAACGTCGCCTCGCCCGGCGTCGGCACGCCGAATCACATCGGCGCCGCGCAACTGATGACCCTCACCGGAATCGAAATCGTCCACGTGCCGTATAAAGGCAGCTCGCTGGCGATCAACGATTTCATCGCCGGCAACGTGCAGATCATCGTCACCGGGTTGCTGCAACTACTCCCGCTGCACCAGGCCGGCCGCATCCGCATCCTCGCTGTCGGACACACCGCGCGGCTCAAGGCTTACCCGGAAATCCCTACCGTCGCGGAAACAGTACCGGGCTATTACAACACCGGCTGGTGGGGCATCGCCGCCCCCGCGCGCACACCCAAGGCCATCGTCGACAAGCTCAACGCCATCATGGTCAAGGGTCTGGCGCAGCCCGACGAGCTTGCACGCTTCGAAAAGAACGGCCTCGAAGTCGCCACCTCCACCCCGCAGGGCTTTCACGACATGATCGTGAGCGATCTGGAGATGTGGAAGAAGCTGATCAAGGACGCGAAGATCAGTGTGGATGTGTTGCCGTGATTGAAACCGTGAGGGCGTGAGGGCGTGAGGGCGTGAGGGCGTGAGGGCGTGAGTGGACAACCATTTCACGCTCTTGCGCCCCCCCTGCTCCACTCGTGCTGAAGGCTACGGAGTCGATGCCGATCCAAGCTTTTTGGACCAATCCGTCGCCGCGATCCGTTTCAGTCCTGCTGCAAGAGTGCTTGTTCTGGTAACGCGCAGGCCGTCCACGCACTTCTTCGAATATGTCTTGTTAGTCATAAGTTTCTTCGCCGAGGAACGGACCGACTCCATGACATGATCGCCATAAGCCTGATGGGCTTTATGCATGCCCTCCAGAAACGGTTTGGTTCCCCAGGCTTCGATCATGTACGCGAGATCGACAATGTCCCGGCTGAGCGCCGATTCATCGTTCCAGCGGTCGTCATTGGCGAGGATCTTCTCGGCGAAACAACAGGGTTTATCCAGGCACTGCACATGAAGCTGCTTCACCGCCCCCCCGGAAAGGTCAATACGGGCTTCATGCACGATTTCAAATTTGATCAACTCTTCGCCAATCTGAAGGACCGTTCTTATCCCGTACTGATCCGCCCTGACCTCCCGTGCAAGCTTGAATGGCCGGGCGCTTATCTCGCCGAGCGAAACGTCGGTGATCGTGGAACGCAATGCCCGATAACCGGCGCGGTCGGAGCACAGGAAATCGATATCGGCGGACTCACGATACTCTTTCAATTCCAAGACCACTCTCGTACCACCGCCAAAGAAACATTTGGAACGGATCAAAAATTCGCTGTTCAGCGCGGCAAGCGCTTTGTTTACCGAGATATGGCGAACGCGGGTATACATGGCAGCGTGGCTAGACGTTCATCACGCCGCGGCCCCATTTTTCGGTCAGCCGGCGAATGAGCTCGCGCTCACCATCGGTCATATTCTTTGTATCGACAAATTTCCAGTTGCGCTCATACAGACCGAATGCATCCCGTTCCGTGAGAAATTGATCGACGCGATTCCAGGCCAGCAGCTTCAGATTGGGAAATTTGCGCACTTCCACGACCGCATCTTCAAGAAACTTTTCAAGTTCCGCATCAAATCCCGGAATGGCCAGCGCATTGCGCAGCCGTTCCGCGACGTCTTTGCGAAGCTTTACCTGGCACAGCGCAAGGCCCGCGTCGCGATCGCGCTGACGCTGCGCGCGCTTGGCAATGCGTATCTGATCTGTCCGCGGGAGGGAATTGACTTTGGGACGACCGGGCCTGCGGGCCGCAATGGGTGCAGTGTTTTTCATGCCGGCCACGTTATATTATATATGTTGACATGTCAACATTAAGAAAAGCCCCCTCGAAGTCGCCACCTCCACCCCGCAGGGCTTTCACGACATGATCGTGAGCGATCTCGCAAGTTGGAAGAAGCTGATCAAGGACGCGAAGATCAGTGTGGATGTGTTGCCGTGATTGAAACCGTGAGGGCGTGAGGGCGTGAGAGCGAGCAAGGCTTTTACACGCTTTCGCCTCTCGCCCTCTCCCCTCTCGCCTCGCGCAAGTCACTCCGCTTTGGCGCCGGACTCCTTGACCGCCTTGCCGAAGCGCGCAGTTTCGGCGCGGATAAGTGTGCCGAATTCCGCCGGCGTACCGCCCATCGGATCAACACCCATTTCTTCCAGCCGCTTGCTCATCTCCGGCGTGCGGATGATGCGCGTGATTTCTTTCGCCAGCTTGTCGATGACGTTTTTCGGCGTCCCGGCGGGTGCGACGATACCCGTCCAGTTGCCCATGACGAACTCCTTATAGCCCTGCTCGATGAATGTCGGCACGTCGGGAATGAACGGATGGCGCTTTTCTGTCATCGAGCCGATGACGCGCAGCTTGCCGCCCTTGGTATGGGGCAGCAGCTCGGGAATCGAGTTGATCATCAGGTGCGCCTGTCCAGAGAGCAGGTCGGGCACGGCAGGTCCAACTCCCTTGTAAGGCACGTGCGTCGCGTCGATTTTGGCCGCCACCTTGAACATTTCCATCGAGAGGTGGCTGATAACGCCGATCCCGCCCGAGGCGTAGATCATGCGATTTTTCTTCGCCCAGTCCACCAGTTCGGCCACGTTCTTCGCCGGGATACCCGCATTGACCACCATGATGTTCGGCGATGCGCCGAGCACCACGATCGGCGTGAGATCGCGCTCGAGGCTGTAGTCGAGTTTGGCGTACAGCGTCTGCGAGATGGCGTGCGCGGTGCTGATGTTCATGAAGGTGTAGCCGTCCGTGGTGGACTTGGCGACAAGGCCCGCCGCCAGGTTGCCGCCGGCGCCGGGCCGGTTATCGACGATCACCGCCTGACCCCATGACTCGTTGAGCTTTTGCGCGACTATCCGCGCCATGATGTCGTTGATGCCGCCGGGCGCGAAGGCGACCACATAGCGGATGGGCCGCGTCGGGTAATCCGCCGCGTTCGCAACCGCGGCGAGGCCGGCAAGTCCAAACGCTAAAGCGTGCCGTATGATTTTTGTCATGACCGATCACTCCTGTTATCAGGGTATGGTGCTCTGCAAAAGTATAACCCGGCAGGTGTCCCCGTGACCTTGAACCTCTCCTCCCAAAAGGGTCGCTCGTTACGCTTGACGTAACGGCTAACGAGGTGTAGCGTACGCGCATGATCGTGAGCTTTTGCGACAAGCGCACCCGGGAGTTCGCCCAAGGCAAGTTCGTAAAAGCATTCTCGGGTTTCGCCCGACAGGCCGAATTGAAGCTGGATCAACTGGAAGCCGCCACGTCGGTCCGGGATCTCGCGGCGCTTCCGGGCAATCGGCTCGAAGTGCTGAAGGGCGACCGCAAAGGCCAATACAGCGTGCGGATCAATGATCAATGGCGGATCTGTTTCGAGTGGCCGGATCGCTCGCCAGGACCGGTCAATGTAGAAATCGTGGACTATCATTAAGGAACAATCACATGGCACGCAGCGCGATTCATCCGGGAGAACACCTCGCAGAGCAGTTGCAGGCGCTAAGCATCAGCGCAGCCGAACTGGGACGGCAATTGCGCGTGCCGACCAACCGTATTACCGGTATTTTGAACGGTCGGCGTGCCATTACCGGCGACACTGCATTGCGACTCGCTCACTTCTTCGGCACCAGCACGGAATTCTGGTTGAACCTGCAGAAGCTCTATGAATTGCGGCTGGCGGAGCAAAAGGCCGGTGCCGTGATCCGGCGCCTGCCTACCCTTGCCGGGCGCGCGAATGCGCCGTTACGCAAGGCACTCGCGCAACCGGGTTGAAAACGCCGCGGCGCGAGCAGGAGATACTGATTAAGGACGAGAAGATTAGTGTGGATGTACTACCTTAGAAACCGTGACATCGTCATACCGCACTTGACTGTAGCCCACGCAAGGCAGAAGCTTTCGCAAAGCTTCCCTTTGACTCGTATACCGGAAGGATCATGCAAATGGCAACGCAGAACTCTCGCTGGACGCGTGAAGAACTTCTGGTCGCGTTCAATCTTTACTGCCAGATGCCGTTCGGAAAAATGCATGCGCGCAATCCCGATATTGTCCGTGTAGCGGGCGCTTTGGGCCGCACGCCGTCTTCGGTAGCGATGAAGCTTGTCAACTTTGCCAGCCTCGATCCTTCAATAACATCGACGGGACGAACTGGTCTCGGCAATGCCTCGCGCGCCGACAAGTCCATCTGGGACGAATTCAATAGCGATTGGGAAGCACTGGCCATTGAAAGTCAAACCTATCTGAAAACTCTTGTAAGCAAAAGTGCAGTCGCACCACCAATGCCTAGCAAGCAATTCGACGACCTCGATGAGGCCGATTACGAGGGCCAAACAAAGTCCGTGCAAATACAAGCGCGAATAAAGCAATCGTTCTTTCGGAAAGCCGTGTTGAGCAGTTACGGCGGACGCTGCTGCATCACACGGATTTCCGAACCACGCTTGCTGGTGGCAAGCCATATCGTCCCTTGGAAATCGGATCCGAAGACTCGCTTGAATCCTCGCAACGGGTTATGTCTATCCGCGCTTCACGACAAGGCGTTCGATAGAGGACTCATAGTGATCACGGATGACTTTCGCGTCCATGTCTCACCCACCTTGTCCCATTTCGAAAAAGAACCGTTTATCCGTGACACGCTCATTGCGATACACGGCCAGTCCATTACCCTTCCCGAGAAATTCAGGCCGGAGGTTGCATTCCTGCGACGACACAGGGAAATGTGGCAGGACTCAAGATAATACAAATAGACTGGGCGGATCGATATCAGGCGACACCACAAAGGAAAACATTATGAGGAAAAAAACTATTTTATTTGTGATCAAGATAATCCGACTACGTGTCCGTACGATGGCACGCGAACCGAACTGATCGAGGCGCTAGCCGACCACTGCGTTGAAAGATGCTTGCAGTGCGATAAGATTTACCGTTTTTGGATTGAGGACTGGTTTTAACCGCCGCTCCAACGCAACTTTCAATCCCATTAACTTTTTTTTGAATGGGATACTGCGAGACAGACCACGGCTTCCTCGGATTGACGCTCCCATGGCATACTGAAATATTGAAGTATGTGGCGACGCTGTTGTCTTTTCTATAGAAAAATAATGCGTTACTGGTGGGTAAATCAGAATCAAACATTTCGGCAAGAACGGGCCGGGGGGTTTATTTGGTCGCCGAAACGCAACGCCGACGGCAGGAGGAACCCTTTTTACGAATTCATGCGAGAAGTTGCGCCCGGCGATTTAGTTCTCTCGTTCGAGGGAACCTTTATCCGGGCAATAGGCGTCGTTCAATCGTATTGCTACGAGTGCCCGAAGCCGGCTGATTTCGGTACCGCAGGTCCCAACTGGGAAAACATCGGCTGGAAAGTCGATGTGTATTACCGCGATTTGATTGGTCGGTTCCGTCCAGCCGACCAAATGGCGGTCATCGGGCCGAGGCTCCCGGCGCAGTACGCCCCACATCTCTCAGATGGTCGTGGAAAGCAAGGCATATATTTGACGAGCATCCCCGAAGATCTGATGCGGGTTCTGGCCGACTTGATCGGAGGGGAAGTTCATGACCTTATGCGAATGGGTATTGCGGCTGAGCCCATCGCTAACTATTCAACGGGCGCATACGGGGCTGGTGTAATCGAGTGGGAGGAACACCTCCGCGACGAAATTGTTTCTGACATGTCCATTGCACAGACCGAGAAAGAGCAAATTATCATGGCTCGTCGAGGTCAAGGCCTTTTCCGCAAGAACGTGCAACGTGTCGAGCGGTTCTGTCGGGTAACCAAGGTAGACCGACCAGAGCACCTCCGCGCAAGTCACTGCAAACCCTGGCGCGATTGTGAGACAAATGAGGAAAGGCTTGAGGGTGAAAATGGCCTGCTTCTTACTCCTAGCATTGACCATTTATTTGATCGAGGCTTTATATCATTCGAAAATAACGGCGACCTCTTGATCTCACCGGTGGCACATCAGACATCCCTGAATCGAATGCACGTCCCGACGGCTGAGCGATTAAACGTAGGTTCCTTCTCGGATGGCCAGAAAAAGTTTCTTGAATTTCACCGCAATTCCGTTTTCTTGAAGGCGACAGTGACAGCATGATTTTCATCACGCCGCGACGAGGCAATTGTTGAAAACAAAAAAAGCTAAGATGGAAACGCCGTGCGTATTGCACGAAGACACCTTCTACGAGTACTTCAAACCTATTCTTCATGCTGGCACGATGTGCGATATATGGGGTGGCCACGGTCTAGAGACATATGGCGAAGATCTCAAGATTGTTCGCCGTCACGAGCCCGCTTTTGTATGGACTGTCGTTGATGGCGATTCGGCAGCTGATCAATGGATCATTAACGGCGTCCGTTACGTAAACAGGGTTTGCTATTTGATTACAGAGAAGCCTCACGGCTCGAGGCCCGTAACGTTTCGAGTCCAAAACGATGGCCATGCACTGACATCGTTGGGATTGAGACGTGAGATAAAAAAATTAGAGAGATTTTTGAGCGCGAAAAATTAATACGGCACGCAAGGAGCGGTCATGTCATTCACACCAATCACCGGAACCTGCCTCTGCGGCTCCGTCAAATTCGAAGTCACCCCACCCTTCACGGCGTTTCGCTATTGCCACTGCACCCGCTGCCAGAAAGCGAGTGGCAGCGCGCACGCGGCGAATGCATTTCTGCCGATAACGCAATTCAAATGGCTGGCCGGTGACTCGCTGGTAAAGCGGTTCGATCTGCCGGGCGCGAAGAGATTTGCGGTGGTGTTCTGCACTGAGTGCGGGACGCGGGTGCCGCACAAGATCAACACGACGGAGAACATGCTCATACCCGCCGGTCTGCTCGACGCCGATCCCGGCGCGCGGCCGGACAGCAGCATTTTCTGGAAGTCGGGCGCGCCGTGGTATGTGTCGCCGCAGGAATTGAAGAGGTACGATGAATACGGCAGTTGACTTTGTTCCGAGAGGCGCCGGGCGAGAGGCGTGCTTCGCTGAGAGACGCCAGGCGAGAGGCGAGAGGAGTAAATGCATTAAAACCCGTCTATCGTCTCTTCGGCTTCTGCCCCTCTCCCGCCTAAATATTATTTATACATAAAAACAATTATTTATATCGTTTCAAGATAACTTCCTGGCAGATGCTCTTCATTATAAATCAGATTATAATCTGGTATTATTTTAAATAACCAGTCTACAATATGTATTAATTTACTAATAACCATATCATAGACTTGTTTTTTAACAAAAGGCGAGCCCCATGAAACATGCCGATTTACTCAGGCTTCAGCAGACGGAGGAGTCTGTACGCCCCTTCCGGGCGCTTCTTGATAGAGATGTCCCCCGCCGCGGGTGGGTCCGCGCTATCCAGCAAGCATTAGGTATGACGAATGTACAACTGGCCAAGCGGTTAAAACTCAAGCCCCAGACAATTGAAGCTACGCAGAATAACGAAGCGAGTGGAACAATCAAATTACAGACCCTGCGCAAGCTTGCGGAGGCTCTTGGCTGTCGCGTCGTCTACGCGGTCGTCCCGCTCAAACCTCTTGATGAAGTGAGGCGCGACCGGGCTCACGCAATTGCGAGCCGCCAGCTTCGACACGTCGCTCACACCATGAAATTGGAAGCCCAGGGAATTAACGACACCGAAGAAAAAAGGGCGCTCGATCGTATGGTTGAAGAGCTTCTCAATGGCAACCCGAAAAAATTGTGGGAATAATCGGTGGCAATCAAGTTTGAATACGCACCAGGCGCGACACCGCTAGCCCCCGATGAAGCAGCGGGACTGATTCCCGATCACATAACCACCCATGGACAACTGAACGAATGGGAAGCCGCAAATATACTGGATGGCGAGAAATGGGCGTTTTCGCGGAAGCACAATGAACTTCTAACCATCCAATTCATGTGTCTACTACACAAGAAATTATTTGGAGATACCTGGAATTGGGCGGGGAAATTTCGTACGACGGCAAAGAATATAGGTATCGAAGCCGGAAAGATTGGTCCAGAGCTCAGGACACTCTGTGACGATGTTGTTTATCAGATCGCACATAAGAGTTACGGGATAGATGAGATGGTTGCCCGGTTTCATCACCGGCTTACCTGGATACATCCTTTCCCGAATGGAAATGGGCGTTTTTCGCGGACCATGGCAGATCTTTTGCTCGTACAAAGTGGTGCACAGCGCTTTTCGTGGGGAGCGGGGAATCTTATCGCTGCCGGCGAAGTACGTCACAGTTACATCGAGTCACTGCACGCCGCTGACGCGAAAGACTATCGGCCACTGCTGGATTTCATCCGATCCGGCCAATAAAGAATCCAGAGGATCTGGCTCGAACTGGATAGCAAGCAAAAAACCTTTACGCGAGACGTGCTTCGCTGAGAGACGCCCGGCGAGAGGCGCGCTTCGCCGAGAGGCGCCGGGCGAGAGACGAAAGACGCAAGAGCCGCAAGACCTCCGTCTATCGTCTATCCTGCTTCTTCGCCTCTCCGGATGCCAAGACCCGTCTATCCTGCTTCTTCGCCTCTCTGAATATTTTGGCGACGCCAGTTAAAAACCCCGCATCTGCGGGGTTTTTGTTTGGCGAACTCTGAAATCATTGCTGCGAGGTCGGCGCTACGGGCGGAGGCGCGACGCGCTTCTTATGCTGGCTTCCACTTTTAGCAACGGAACTTTCGCCGCTCTTTAGCTGCTCGACTGGTTTGATGGTATTGGACACCGGCCGGCTATTGTTGGAAGGACGCACCTTGCCGAGGAACTTGTCGGCCGATTCAGCCGGCAGGACCGGCGGCGCGATGTAATAGCCTTTCTCGAGAGTCGCGGCGTGCGCGGCAGACGCCAGCAACAGCAGGATTCCGGGCCAGATACTGCGAAAGAAAAAATTGCGCATCGAGTTATTCACTTGAATGATTGAAGTTGCAGCATTGTTAAGTAAAGAACACTCTTTGGACAGGCATAACGTCACGCGAATTTAAAGTTCGTGAATTAACCCTGCCCCTCACCCCGACCCTCTCCCCACTTACGCGGGGCGAGGGAGTATTCATAAATTGAAGCCGACGCCGCGTTGTCCGCGCAAGTCGATGGGGCTATGCTTGCCGCCACAAGCTATAAAACCTCTGGGGGAGGAGACGACATGAACAAAATAAAAGCCGCTGTGCTGGCGCACGACACTTTCGTCGTTCCCGCGCAGGCGGGAACCCAGGAGGCTCTTCTGGATACCCGCCCCGGCCTGATACCTGCCGGGGCAGGCTCTAACGCGCGGGTATGACGGTTTAGCAGAATTACGCCGCTTTCCGTAGCGGCATTTTGTTGACCCTGATTTCGACCCGCAACTTGGCGTGGCCCAGCATATTCACGAGCGCATCGAGGCTGAATTTGTCGATCCGCCCTTTAAGCAGATCGTTCAGGCGCGGCTGAGTGACGCCCAGTGCAAGCGCAGAATCTTTCTGCGTCAGGCCCGCCGCGCTTCACGAACTGCTCGATCCGCGTCATCAACTCGGAGCGTAGCAGGAGATTGTGCGCCTCCCCCGACGCGAATCCGACGTCCCGAAACACATTGCTGCTGCCACGCGTTATCTTCACTCGTTTTATCATGTCCGTTTCCTTTGATCAATCAGTGCACGGAAATACCTCTTGCGTGCTGTATTTCTTGGATACGCTCGATTCAAGCACTGAATTACAACGGTTCAGTGCGCATCGGCACCGCCTCCGGCGGTGGCTTGCCGATTTCGAGGCTCAGCAGCACGATGATGGCGGTGGCGAGCGAACCATAGACCACGGCCACCTGCGAGAGGTTGCCGAAATACCAACCCAGCGCGTGGCGGATGATTTCCCACAGCACGGCCGCCGTCGCACTGGCCAGCAGCAGGCCGTGGTTGGCCTGAAACGCCCGCTACACCTGCAGCGTGAAGGCGACAGGGTTGGTGATGACGTGGCTGATGCGGGGGTTGATGAGTTTCATGAGGGGCCGTGAACGCGGAAAAATCGTGATGGCGCAGGTCCTTCCAGCTTCACAATCCAGCAACTATTCCACTAACATCAGCGATAAAAAGGCAAAATGCGCGCGGCGTCTCACTTCATTGCATCGGCAAGGACGTTGGGATGTTTCTGCGCGATACGAATCAAGCTTCGTGCTGCGCCCGAGGGTTCGCGCGTGCCTTGCTCCCATTTCTGTAGCGTGCGCACGGAAATTCCGAGCAAAACCGCGAACTCTGCCTGGCTAAGCCCGCTTGCGTTGCGCGCGCTTACCACAGCGGGAAGCTTGACGCGGGTTTTGCGCGCGGCCTTGCCGGTCTTCATTTGCCTGACGCTGCGCAAAAGATCCTGATTGAACGCCTGCACTTCCCGGTCAGCTTTTTTCTTTGACGATCTCATTTCTGAGTTCCTTTAACAGGTTCGGCGGCAAATTATCGAACTTCGCTTTGGTATACGCTATCAACAGCCAGATAGTGCCGCTCCGCAAAACGTTGTAATAAATTACCCGGACACCTCCGCGCTTGCCGCGGCCGGCAGCCGTCCAACGCACCTTGCGCAATCCACCGCCGCCGGGAATGACGTCCCCTGCCACGGGATTGTTTGCAATCCAGTCGATGAATTGATCCAGCTCCTCTTCCGACCAGATCTGCGACGCATATTTTTCGAATAACGGTGTCTGCGCTACTGTCAGATACATGGCTCAATATACCCCATTGGGGCACTCTTGGAAAGGGGCCGGAGCGCAGTCCGCACATGCCGCGCCCGACCTCGGCGCGGCCACGACCGCGGCTTTTGTGGCAAGATTCCGCGACGAATCAATTCAAAATCTCTGTTCGAGAGATATCCATACCAGGAAACCTGATGATCAATGCAAGAACAAGCCGGTTCTTTGGCGCAGCCCTGCTGGCCTGCGCGCCCGCGGCGCTCATGGCCCAGACCGCAAAGGCCTATCCCGACAAACCCATCCGCGTGGTCGTGTCGGTGCCCGCCGGCGGCACACCGGACGTGCTGGCGCGCACGGTAACGCCGAACATGTCGGCGCTGCTCGGGCAGCAACTGGTGATGGACAATCGCGGCGGCGCGGGCGGGCGCATCGCGGCCGAAACCGTGTTTACGTCCGCGCCCGACGGCTACACGTTGTTCATGGCGAGTTCGCCGAGCATGACCATAGTGCCGCATATCGCGAAGGTGCCGTACAACACGCTGAAGGATTTCGCGCCCATCAGTTTGATTGCGACCAGCGACATGCTGATGCTGACCAGCGCGGCCAGCCCGATCGCCAGCATGAAAGACCTGATCGCGCGCGCCAAGGCCGAGCCCGGCAAACTCAATTACGGTTCAGCAGGCAACGGCGGCACCAATCACATCGGCATGGAAGTGTTCAAGAGCATGGCGGGCGTCAATCTCACGCACGTGCCGTACGCCGGCGCGCCGCAATCGGTGATCGATTTGATGGCGGGGCGGCTCGACGTGATACTGAATTCGATTCCGCCGGCGCTGCCGCACGTGAAGGCGGGACGGCTGCGCGCGCTCGGCGTGTCCGGCACTAAACGCTCCGTGCTGTTGCCCGACGTGCCGACCGTAGACGAAGCAACGGGATTGCGCGGGTTCCAGGCAGGAAGCTGGCTGGGTCTGCTGGCGCCCGCCGGCACGCCGCGCGCTATCGTGGCGCGGCTCAACGAAGCCGCCGCGCAGACTTTGCGCAATCCCGAAATTCGCGCCAGGCTGATAGCGATCGGCGGCGAACCCGTGGGCAACAATCCGCAGGAATTCGCCGCTTTCCTGCGCGACGATTATCAGAAGAACGGCGTCGCGGCGAAACAGGCAGGCCTTAAAGCGGACTGAGGCTACAAGCCATATCAACAACGTTCGCCCTGAGGTATCGAAAGGTGGATTCCACCTTCTGCAAATACCTTGTTCGAGCTTCTATACTTCAGCACGAACGGACTTCTCACGCCGCGTTGCGCGGCAGCTCTTCGGCGATACTCGTCGATTCAGGCACCGCGGGCAGCAGATCCTCGGCGGTTTCCCGCACATGCGCCTGCATGAGGGCCGCCGCGCGCGCGCCGTCCCTGTCTCGCAGCGCTGCCAGGATTTCGCGGTGGCAGTCCTGCTTCACGCGCAAGCGATCCAGATACAAAGCCTTGTTGCGCGCGTCGTCCTTCGACATGCGCAGCAACGCGGCGCGATAAAACAATACCAGCCGCTGCAGCGCCTCCAGCAGTCCGCCCAGGTGCCGGTTGCCGCTCAGCGCGAGAATTTCGGCATGGAATTGGGTGTTGAGCGTGAACGCGGTATCCAGATCGCCACGTTCGATTGCCTCGTCGGCGCGGCGGACGAGATCGTCGAAGCGTGCCGCGGTCGGCCCGTCAAAATGACGCGCCGCTTCTTCCGCGGCCAGCGCCTCGAGCGCCGCGCGGCAACGGTACAGCTCCATGAGATCGACCTGCGAGGTCCCGCGCACCTCATAGCCACCCTGTGCTAACGGCACCAGCACGCCCTCCTGCTGCATCTTGCGCATCGCCTCGCGCACC
Organism: Betaproteobacteria bacterium; assembly: GCA_947474275.1. GTDB lineage: Bacteria > Pseudomonadota > Gammaproteobacteria > Burkholderiales > SG8-41 > PALSA-1004. The sequence continues at coordinate 27,819 of CANJHY010000011.1, read as the reverse complement.
GGCGTGCGGCTCACGTTCAGTTTGCGCGCCCACTCGATGTCTTTCAGGCGCTGGCCGGATTCGATTTCTCCGCTGCGGATTTTTTCCCACAAGATGCTGTGGATCTGCTCGAACAAATGGTTGCGCGCCGGCAGCTCCACTCTCATTTTCGTACCCTCTCCCCCTGCTTTTTTCATTGCGTGCTTTTCGTCATGCCGCAGCCGCGAGCTGCATGGCATCGCGCGCTTTATTTTTACCGTCCCAGATGCGCGACGGAATGCAGATCTGCCCTTCAAAGAGCTTGCGGCAGGTACGCAGCAGGTTCGCTTCCTGCATTTCGAACTTGCCGCCGACCTGGCGCGCGAGCAATTCGACCTCCAGCGTGCCGCCTGGATGCTCGATACCGACAATCTGCCGCCCGGCACCCTTGAGCTTTGCCAATTGGTTGGCGACGGTTCCCGGCATGAGGCACGCAGCGGCGAGCGCCATTGAGCCGGTGACCGAATACGTTGCATGGCAATTGAACGGCACGAAATCGCGCGAGGCTATGGTGCCGCCCGCGCGCGGTGCCGCCACCAGTACCGGCTTCGGAATCACCAGCTTGCTGCAATCACCCAGCCCCATGCGCTTACCGGCTTCGATACGAATTTGTTCCAGGCGGGCTATCAGTCGGGCATCCGGGTCGAGCTCAGCCTTGGACTCATAGCCCGTTTTGCCGAGGGCCGCGGCCGACACGATGACCATGGGGACGGCGACGTCGATGCACGTCACCTCGACGCCGTCGATTTCCTCGCTGACATTGCCGGTCGGCAACAGCTTGCCGGTCTTGCTGCCAACCGTACCCGCGAAATTTTCCTTCACGGCCACCGCCGTGCCCGGCACGCCAGCGATGGCCGCGTCGCCGTCGTAGGTGACTTCCCCGCCGGGGGTTTGCAGGATGACTTCGATGGTGGAGTTGGTGTTGATATTGAATACGACGACGCGCGTTTCCGGGTCCGTCGCCGCGACTAGCCCCATTTCGATCGCGAACGGCCCGACCGCCGACAGCATGTTCCCGCAGTTGGAGGAATAGTCGACGACGTCGGATTCGGGGTTCACCTGCACGAACAGATAGTCGACGTCATGGCCTGGGCGCGACGATTTCGACACCACCGCGATCTTGCTGGTAAGCGTCTCAGCGCCGCCGATGCCGTCGATCTGCCGCTTGTGCGGCGAGCCCATGGCGGTCAGCAGCACGGCGTCCAGCGTCTTGCGGTCGGCCGGCAGGTCGCTGGCGAGGATTAACGGGCCCTTGGAAGTGCCGCCGCGGTAAAGCGATGCGGGGATGCGCGTGATCAAAGCGGAGTCCTCATCATGTCAGGAACTCCTACTCCAGCTTGATATTGGCCTGCTTGATGACGGTGGCCCAGCGGGCCACGTCGTTTTCCACGAAAGCGCCGAACTCCAGCGAGGTCTTGCTGGGCCTGGATTCGAGGCCTGCGCCGAAGAACCGGTCCTTCGCGTCCTGCTGCACGACGGCTTTGGCGATTTCGCGTTGGAGCCTTTCAATGACGGGCTTCGGCGTGCCAGTGGGCACTAACACACCGTACCAATTATCGGCGACAAAATCGGCCACGCCGGCTTCTTTCATGGTCGGCACGTCAGGCAGGAAAACTGACCGCGCATTGCTGGCGACGCCAAGCGGCCGCAGCCGGTTGCCCCGGATCAGCGGCATCACGGCGGGGGCCGTCGCGAACATGACCTGCACGACACCACCCGCGAGATCGACGGCCGCGGGGCCGCTGCCTTTGTAGGGGACGTGAATCATTTTCGTGCCGGTGCGCAGCAGGAACATTTCGCCGGCGAGATGCACGCTGCCGCCGGTTCCGCCCGATCCGTAATTGAGTTTGCCCGGCTCGGCCTTGGCGAGCGCGATCAGCTCGCTGACTGAAGTCGCCTTCACCGATGGATGCACCACGGCGATGATGGGCGTGATTGCCGCGAGAGATACCGGCGCGAAATCCTTGATCGGATGGTAGCCAGCGTCCTTGTACAAACTGATGCCGGTGGAAAAACCGGTGTCCGCAAGCAGCACGGTGTAGCCGTCGGCGGGCGCTTTCGCGGTGATCGCCGTGCCTATGTTGCCCGCGGCGCCAGGCCGGTTGTCAACTACGACCTGCTGGCCGAGGGCCTCCGTCAGCTTCGCCGCGATGATGCGCCCCGACACGTCCGAGCCGCCGCCCGGCGACCATGGCACCACCATGCGGATGGGCTTATCGGGATAATCTGCGGCCACTGCGCCAAACGATACGGCCGCAAAAACGAGCATGCTGAAAGACGGATACAGGCGTTTCATCAGGGTTCCAGTCCAGGTGGGTTAACCATGCGTGAGGGCTTAGTGCTTGCTATCGGGAATCATTCTAGCGCAGAATCCACATGCGGTATACCGTATACGTAAAATGATAAATCATTGTAATTTATAACTTTTAAAGCATATGAGCTATCTGACCTCCATAGACATAAACGGCGTCGCTAAACCCGCCGCCACGCTGGATTTTTCGGGGCCGCCGGGCGCATTCCCGCTGGCCCGTTACGATCTGCCAAAAATCCGCAGCGCGGTGAAGCGCGACGAGATCAAGCGCGGGCCCAACTCGATATGGCGTTACTGGATGCTGCTGCCGGCCGATGATCCCGCGGCAGCAGTCACCATGGGCGAAGGCCAGACGCCTCTCGTCAGGCTGGGCGCGCTGGGCCATAAACAACTGTGGCTGAAAGACGAAGGGCAGAATCCTTCCGGCTCGTTCAAGGACCGCGGCGCCAGCGCGGGCTTCACGCGTTACCGCGAGCTCGGCGTCAAGGCACTGGCGCTCAACAGCACCGGCAATGCGAGCGCCGCATGGGCGATGTACGCGGCGCGCGCGGGAATCAAGTGCGTCAGTTTTCTGCCGGTCGACGGCCAGGAATCAACGCGCAAACAGTGCAGCCTCTCCGGCGGCGAGGTCCGCTTCGTCGAGATCGAGGACTGGGCCAATGTCGGCAGCCTGGTCGCGCGCGAATGCGCGGCGCACGGCTGGCTCAACGTATCGGCATTGCGCGAACCGTATCGCATAGAAGGCAAGAAAACGCTCGCCTTCGAAATCGCGGAGCAATTCGACTGGCATTTGCCGCAGGCCATCGTCTTTCCGACCGGCGGCGGACAGGGCGTGATCGCGCTCTACAAGGGTTTTCAGGAACTGCGTGACCTTGGATGGATAACGGACCCCGATCCCAAGCTGGTGATCACGCAATATGCGGGCTGCGCGCCCATCGCCAAGGCGTTTCAGGAAAACAAAGACCACTGCGAGCCGTGGGGCGCGATAAACATACTCGCCGGCGGCATGAAATCGCCGAACCCGCTGTGCGGTCCGGACATGCTGGCGATACTCCGCCGCACGCGCGGCACCGCGGTATCAGTGACTAATGAGGAAGCGCTCGCCGCGCAGGCCGAAATCTGCCGCGCCGAAGGTGTGTTCATCTGCCCCGAAGTCGCCACCACGCTGGTCGGCATCCGCAAAGCCGTGGAGTCAGGTGCCGTCGGAGAAAATGAAACCACGGTGTTGATCGGCACAGCGACCGGCCTCAAATCGCTCTCGCACGTCGCCGACCCATTGCGCTAGCGCCGGCCGGCGCACGGCGATTACTGCGCGCGATACTGGTTGACGAAGTCCCAATCGATTTCCATGCCGAAGCCCGGCGCGTCGGTGATGTGCACCTCGCCGTTCTTCACCTGCGGGCCGTTTTTGTAAATGCCCAGCCCGAGCACGTCGCGCACCTTGTTGCCGATGGTTTCGACGGCAAAGCTCGCCGACGGGAAAGCCACGCACAAATGCGTGTGGATTTCGGGCGACAGATGCGGTGCGATGCGCACGTTAAACTGTTCCGCGACGTGGGCGACGCGCAGGCCTTCGGTAAAACCGGCATAGCGCGTGGAGTCGAATTGCGCGAAACGCAGCGCGCCGGAGGTGATGAAGTCGCGCATGGTGAAGCGCGTGAGTTCACGCTCACCGTGCGCAAGCGGGATCGGGCTCGCCGCGGCAAGCTTCACGTAATCGGACGGCTGCAGATACCAGTGCAGCGGCTCCTCGAGCCAGAAAATGTCGTACGGCGCGACCGCGTGCGCGAAACGTATGCACTCCTCGACGTCATACGGCGCGTTCATATCGAGCATGAACAGCGTGTCCTTGCCGATCGCCTCGCGGATCGCGGCGATGCGCTCGACCTCCTCCCCCATATCCGCCCAGCAGCATTTCGCTTTAACCGCGCGATAGCCATTGGCAACGAACGACGCCATTTCATTGGCGTAGGTTTCAATGGTGGCGTTTTCCCGGTAATAGCTGCCGGTCGCGTAGGTGAAGAACGATTTGCGCGCGCCGCCCAGCAATTTATAGACCGGCAAGTTGGCTGCCTTGCCCTTGATGTCCCACAACGCAATGTCGATGCCGGCAATCGCGGCCATGATCTGCGGGCGCGCGCTGCGCGGCAACGGCGGCGGCAGTCCGCCGCTGCCCTGCAGGCCGCCCGGCCGCGGACAGGTCAGCAGGAAAAGTTTTTCCCACACTTCGGCGTGGCCCAGCGCGTCCATGCCCTTGATGATGTCGCCGAATTTCAGGATCCATTCGCAGATCGTCTTCATCGGTTCGCCGTGCACCTTGCCGTAGCCTTTGATGCCGTCGTCGGTCGTCACCTCGACGAGGATGAAATGCGAGGTACGGAAGGTTTCGTGCGCGGTGGACAGCGGCACGGCGGTGGTGGCGGACAGCGGATGGACTGCGATGGATTCGATTTTCATTTTTCGTTTTCGGGTAGTTAGAAGTTAACTCAAAAACAATTTGAAACCACCGATGAACGCGGATGAACGCAGATAAGCTCAAGGGGCTTGAACTGGATTCGGGGAAAGATCCGGAATTATATCGGCGTCAATCGGCGTCAATCGGCGGTTGCTTTTCGGTCTTGCATTTTTGAGATGGGTTCTAGTTACAAAAGACGGATCAAAACCAACTGGCTTTGTCGACGATGTTGCGCAGCGGCTGTCCTGCCGCGAAGCGGCGGCAGTTGTCGACGGTGATCTCGTAGCGCCGCTCGTTCAGATGCGGCCCATACAGCGCCATGTGCGGCGTGAGTATGACGCCAGGCATGGTCCACAGCGCGTGGTCGGCGGGCAATGGCTCCTGCTCGAAGACGTCGAGCCCCGCGCCGGCGATTTCGCCCGCCTGCAACGCCGCGACCAGATCGTCGAGCTTCGTCGTGCGGCCGCGGCCGATGTTGATAAAGAACGCACTGCGCTTCATGCGCTGGAAACGCGTGCGATTGAACATGCCTTCGGTCGAGGGCGTCAGCGGCATCGTCAGGATCACGAAATCGGCACGCGGCAGCAGCGTGTCGAGTTGGTCCGGCTGGTGCAGTTCGGCCACGCCGGGCGGTGCTGCCGTCACGCGCGCATCGGTTGCCAGTACCGTGACGCCGAAAGCCGCGAGCAGCCGCGCCGCTTCGGCACCTATACCGCCCACGCCGACGACCAGCGCAGTCGATTCGGGCAGGTGGACAACACCGGTGTCTTCGGGCTCCGGCTGCCACTTGCGCTGCATCTGCCGCGGAAAGTAATAATGCAGGCCGCGCGCGAACGCCAACACGTACATCATGATGTGCGTGCCGATGCGGTCGTCGAAAATGCCGCGGAAGTTGGTCACCGTCAGCGGATGCGCAATCAACTCCGGAAAATAAAATCCCTTGGGCGGCGATGCCATCGGCGATTGCAGCCACTGCAGGCGGGTCGCTTTTTTCAGCAGGTCCGGCGTCATCATTCCGTACGCCGCATCGGCATCGATGACGGCCTGCGCCGCCTGCTGCGCATTGTCGGCAACGATGATTTCAAGTTCGGGCACGTCGGCGCGCAGCTTCGCCGGCCAGTCGGTTACGCGCGACGATTGCGGCGGCAGCATCAAGAATTTTTTCTGCAGCATGCGGTTATTCCCTAATGTTGGTGAGTCTGGCGCAGCAAAAACTTTTCATTCGCCCTTGATGCCCGCCGCCTGGATCACCTTCGCCCACTTGGCGATTTCGCTCTTGATGAACGCAGTGTATTCCTCGGGCGCATTGCCGACCGGATCGGCGCCGGCTTCGATCAGCTTGCCGCGCAGGTCGGGCGAATTCAGCGCGCGCACGATCTCGGCATGCAGGCGGTCGATAAGCACGCGCGGCGTTTTGGCCGGCGCCGAGATGCCGTACATGGTCGTCACTTCAAAGCCAGGCACGCCGCTTTCGGCGACGGTGGGAAGCTCCGGCGCGGCGCCCGCGCGCCTGGCGCCCGTGGTGGCCAGCGCACGGAGTTTCCCGGCGCGGGCGATATTTATCACCGTCGGCAGATTGAGAAAACTGAGCGAGGTCTGCCCGGCGATCAGTTCCTGCAGGGCCAGCCCGCCGCCCTTGTACGGAATGTGGACCCATTTGACTCCAGCCATGTACTGGAACAACTCGGCCGACAGATGCACTGTCGTACCGGTGCCGGAAGACGCGTAGTTGATCTGGCCAGGGCGCGGCTTCGAAATCGCGATCAGTTCCTTCACGCTTTTTGCCGGCAGCGACGGATGCACGACCAGCAGGTTCACCGATTCTGCGAGCTGCGTGATGAACGCGAAATCGTTGACCGAGTCGAACTCGAGCTTCATCAGCGACGGATTGGTGAGATGTCCGGGGGAATTGAGCATGAGCGTGTAGCCGTCGGGCGCGGCGCGCACGAACTGCGCCGACGCGATCGCGGTGTTCGCGCCGCCGCGGTTTTCAACCACCACCGATTGGCCCAATTGATCAGTCAGCTTTTGGCCAAGCAGGCGTGCGACGAGGTCGTTGGTGGCGCCGGGGCCGAAGCCGACGATGAAGCGGATCGGCTTGGACGGATACGGCGCCTGCGCCGCGGCCGACTGGAACAACAGCGCCGGCAATGTCAGGGCTGCAGCCATGACAAGCTCCGCGCAGAAGTGCGATGGCAATTTCATGCGTTTTCTCCTCCTATGCAGGCCGGCGTACAGTGCGCCGGCGCGTCAAGTATGCCCGGAAACCGGGCAGCAACCGGACTAGCCCGCTTTGGTTAGCGACTTAACATCGCGCAGCGCGGCCGGCCGCGACAGCAATGCGGCAAGGTCGCGCACCTGCGGCAGTTGCTCCAACTTCATCAGCGCATCGAACAGCTGGCGCGCCGGCAGGCGCGGATTGCCGAACCGCACGCAGTCCTCGAACTTGACCCACAGCTGCTCGGGCCCCAGCGGCAAAGTGGGGTCGCCGCGTACGTTGCGGATGGCGCCGGTGTCGAAACGCCCGCCGCCCCTGGTCTCGATGACGACCTGGTCGAACAGCGCGTAACCGGAGCGCTTGGGATCGAGTTCCGGATTGGCCGTCGCGGTGACGCGCTTCATCAGCGCCTGCACGTCGGGCCTGCGCACAAATTCATCGGTGAGTTCGGAGAACCCCGCGCGGCCGGCAATCAACGCGGACGCCACCGCAAATTCTATGCTGAACTTCGCTTCGAGGCCCGTCTGCGGCTGATGGTTGCGCAGGATCGTGACATTGCGCGGACTGTAGCTGATGCTGACTTGTTCGACGTCGGTGGGATCGAGCTTGTCTTTTTTCAGCAGGTCGAGCATGCCGTCGAGCGTGCGGTGTACGCAGTAGCACATCGGATACAGCTTGATGCCGATGCGGTTGCTGCCAAGGATCTGCCACTCTTTGCCGGCGCGCACCGGCGAATCGACGTCCATGCCGCCGGACGGCGAGACCGCCTCGAGGAGGCCGGGCGCATGTTCGAGCGCATCAGCCGCGCCGGTGAAACCCAGTTCTGCGAGGCGCGCCGATGCGACGCCGGCGCGTGCCGCCAACCCCGCGTGCAACGGCTTGGTCATGGTGCCGAAATTGGAGACGACGCCGGAACACTGGGATGCGCTGACGGCAATGGCCATCGTTGCTTTTTCTGCATCCAACCCGCGCAACGAAGCGCACGCGGCCGCAGCACCCAGCGTGCCGAATATGCTGGTCGGATGCCAGCCTTTCTCGTGCTGCTGCACCGTGTCGCGGCGCGCGAGGTCAGCGTACACTTCGTAGCCGGCGGCGTAGGCAAGGACCATTTGCTGGCCCGATGCGCCGAGGGCTTCCGCCTCTGCGAGTATGGCCGATACCAGCGGCGCGCTCGGATGGCCGCCGCGCTGCGCGACGTCATCGTAGTCAAGCGCGTGCGCAGCGGTGCCGTTGATCCACGCTGCATCGAGCGCCGACGCGCGGCCATCGCCGAGCAGCAGCGTGGCCTCCGTACCCGCGGGCGCCAGCATTTTCCTGACCAACTGCGGCGCCGGGTCATTACCGCCGGCGATGGCGCAGCCGATGCAATCGGCGATCACCAATTTGATTGCCGACACGGCTTCCTCGGGGATGTCTTCGTAGCGCACACCGGCAACAAACTTGCCGAGTTCTTTGGTCAATTCAATGGTCATGACTGCTCCCGTTTAGTGGGTTGCACGATGTTGCTTGTTATTTGGCGATACCGAGATCGGTATACGTGGCTTTGTACTTGGCGAACTGCTCGTCGAAGAACCGCTTGCTCTGCTCGTTGCTCATGTAGCGGTCGCCCCAGCCGTTTTTTTCAAGCGCTTTCTGCCAGTCCGGGGTCTTGATCGTCTGCTGAATGACATTCTCCCAGTACGCGATCTGCTCCGGCTTGAGATCTTTCGGGCCGACCAGGCCGCGCCAGTTTTCGTAAACGGCGTCTATGCCCTGCTCCCTGAAAGTCGGCACGCCTGCCAGTTCGCCGCCGACGCGGCTGCCCGACGAAATCGCGATCGCCCGGATCCGCCCCGCGCCCAGCAATGGCGGCACATTCGGTGCGGCGACAAACGCCAGATCAATGTCATTGCTCAATAACGCCGTGATGACGGCGCTGGCGGCCTTGTAGACGACGAGCCGCATATTCTTCGCGTCGACGCCGGCTTCCTTCAGCGCGATGCCGGCCGCCGTATATGCAGGGCTGCCCTGGCCCGGCGACATGCCTATGCTGAGCGCGCCCGGGTCTTTGCGCAGCGGTGCCGCAACGTCCCGCATCGACTTCAACGGCGAATCCGCGCGCACGATGACGACGATGTATTCGGTGAGCATGACGGCAAGCGGCGTCACGTCGCGGTACGTCAGCGGGCTGATGCCCATCAATTGATTGGTGAACAAGTTGGGCGTGGCGATTGCGATATGACTGGCGTCGCCCGGGAACTGATTCAGATAAGTCCACGCGATGGCATTGCCCGCCCCGGGTTTGTTGAGGACGATGCCGTCGAGGATTTTCTTGTCGCGCCAAATGCTCTGCAGCAGCCGCGCCGTGATATCGAGCGCGCCGCCGGGATCGGCGCCGACGACGATCTCGACGGTTTTGCGCGGCTCCTGCGCCTGCGCGGCCTGCACACTACCAAGCACCGCCGCAAGCGTCAGGCCAACAACGGCAATCCCTTTAAACAGACATCGAGTCACTCGCGTTCCCTTACAAATCCTGCGCCAGTCATATGCGCCCTCACGCTCTCGCGTCATCACGCCCTCACGGCATTAAATCTACTTCTCCCGCAACGCCCTTGCCTTCTTCCCTGCGGGCCGGTCCCAGCAGGTCTTGAGCCAGGTCTGCACATGCGGCCATTTCGCGAGGTCTATGGTGAGCGCGCGATACAGCGCCGAAGCGACGTTCAGATCAGCCATCGTGAACTCCGCGCCGAGCAGGAACTTGGATTTCTTGAGCGCGTCTTCGAGCACGTCGAAAGCGGGCACGCATTCATTCCACGCTTTTTCAGCGACCTCGGGTTTGCGCTCGGCGGCGGGCAACTGGCTACTGTGCCGCTGGTAATCGACGACCTGGCGGTCGAGGCGGTCGGTTTCCCACAGGCTCCATTGCAGCACCAGCGCTTCCGTCTTCGCGTCGGCTGGATAGAGCGGACTTTTGTGTTTTTTCGCAAGATAGATGTTAATCGCCATCGACTCTGACAAAATAAAACCGTCGTCGTCTATGGTCGGCACGCGCGAATTGGCATTGAGCGCGCGGAATTCCGGCGTCTTCGTTTCGGGCGCGCGCGGCAGCCAGTCCTTGTGGCCGTAGCTGACGCCGAGCTCGTTTAGCATCCATATATTGCGCATCGCGCGCGAGTTCACGGAACCGTACAGTTGCAGCATGATGTCTTCCTCCGGATTTTTGCGAACCGGTAGTTTAGCCGATGCGCTTTTCGCGTGTAATATACGTGCAACGGAGACCGCAAAAAGAAGCTCCGCGACCGATTTGCCCCCTGCGCTCGAAACCACTTTCCACATGCTGGAACCCGCCCCCGTGAAACTCGTCGACATCGCCAAAGTCATCCGCAGCAAAAACGCCGGCCCGACCGTGCTTACGCTCGACCTGCTTTTCAACGACGAAGCCGGCTTCAAAGCCGCGTGCGCGTCGAAATCCCTCACCGCCGACGCAATCGCCAAGCTGTACTCGCAGCCCGTTGCCAAGGTCGAGGTCCTGCCTTATCCACCCGCGCTCGCCATCAAGATTGTGATGCCGCGCCGCATCGTCTCGGGTAATCCCGGCGACAGCGACGTTTACGGCGCGCAGCAGCACGGGCCCATGCTGGGAATAGAACTATGAGCACCGCGATCGAACGCCTGCGCCAGGAAGTCGTCGGCAGCGACGGCAAACTTAAACCGCTGCGCGTGATGGCCGCATCCGGGCAACTCGGCTATGGCATCCCGGACCCCGCATTCAACGCGGGCCTCGCGCGCAAACCGCACCTGATCGGCGCCGACATGGGCTCAATCGATCCCGGTCCTTACTATCTCGGCGCCGGCAAGATGGCACAGTCCGACACCATGGTGCGCGTCGACCTTGCCAAGTGCATCAACGGCGCGCGCAAGCTCGGCATTCCGCTGTTGATCGGCACCGCCGGCAGCGCGGGCGCGGCACCGCATCTTGCCGCGACACTCGACATGGTGCGCGAAATCGCGCGCCGCGACGGCCTGCATTTCCGGCTCGCTTCGATTTCGGCCGACATGCCGCGCGACGTTGTCAAACAAGCGATCCGCGCAAAGAAAGTAGTGCCGCTCGGCGAAATCGGCGCACTGACCGAAGCCGACGTCGACAACGCGACCTACCTCGTCGGGCAGATGGGCATGGAAGCATTCCAGCGCGCGCTCAACGCCGGCGCCGACGTAATCATCGCCGGCCGCGCATGCGATTCCGCGGTGTTCGCCGCGGTGCCTGCCCTGCTCGGCTATCCACTCGGTCCGACGCTGCACATGTCGAAGATCATCGAATGCTGCTCGCTGTGCTGCACGCCCGGCGGGCGCGACACCATCATCGGCACGCTCGAAGGCGACAGCTTCACCGTCGACAGCATGAACCCGACGCGCCACGCATCGCCAAGTTCGGTTGCCGCGCACAGCCTGTATGAACAGGCCGACCCGTACGCGGTGCGCGAACCCGAGGGCACGCTGCATACCAAAGAGGCGCGCTACGAAGTCGTCGATGAGCACCGCACGCGCGTATCCGGCTCGCGCTGGGAGCCCGCCGACCAGTTCACCGTCAAGATAGAAGGCGCGATGCGCGTCGGCGAGCGCGCGATACTGCTGGCGGGCTCGGCCGACCCGCGCGTGATTGCGAACGCGAAGTCGATCACCGCCGGCGTCGAGAAAACCGTGCGCGAGCTGACGCCGCCCAACCCGGCCAAGCCGTACCAGATCATCTGGCGCGTGTACGGCATCGACGCGGTCTTCCCGTGGGCGACGCCGCCCGACCCGCTGCCGCGCGAAATCTTTTTCATGTGCGAAGTCATCGCCGACACCGCCGAGGAAGCCCGCGCGGTCGCCACCGTCACCAAGCAATACCTGCTGCACCACGGATTCCCGGGCCGGCTATCCACCGCCGGCAACCTCGCGTTTCCGTTCACGCCGCCCGAAGTCGCCGCGGCGACCGCCTTTCGCTTCAACGTCTATCACGTGATGGACGTCGAGGCGCTGGAACCCTTGTTCCCTTTACATATCGAAGAGGTATGATGAAAAATCATAGAAACGCGCTCAGCGTGCTCGCCGCAGTTCTATGGTCGTTTGTCGCAATGCTGCCGCACGCAACGGCGGCCGAGACCAACGAAGTGCGCATCGTCAAGCAGATCGGGTTGGGCTTCCTGCCCATCATGGTGATGGAGCACCAGAAGCTGATCGAGAAACACACCCGCGCCGCCGGGCTCGGCGACGTCAAGGGCGTCTACGCGACGACCGTCGGCCCGGCAGTCATGAACGATGCCATGCTGGCCGGGCGTATCGACATCGGCACCAACGGCCCCACTTCCATCATCCTCATCTGGGCGCGCACCAAGGGCACTGATAACGAGATCAAGGGCATGGCGGCGATGATCACTTCGCCGATGTGGCTCAACACCAACAAGCCCAACATCAAGAGCGTGCGCGACATCGGGCCCGAAGACCGCATCGCGGTGCCCGGCATCAAGACCTCCAATCAGGCGATGGTGCTGCAGATTGCAACGGCGCAGGCGCTTGGCAAGGACCAATTCGACAAATTCACGGCGCAGACAGTCGCGATGTCGCATTTCGACGGCATGGCGGCACTGTTCTCGAAAAAGGAAGTCACGCTGCACCTGACTTCGCCGCCGGTGCAATACCTGGAGCTGGAGCAACCCGGCATCAGCCGCGTGCTCAATTCGGACGACATCCTCGGCGGGCCGACCACGTTCTCCAATATTTTCTCGAGCAGCAAATTCCGCAACGCGAACCCGCGCACCTACAAGGCGGCGCTCGCGGCGTTCACCGATGCGGTGGCGCTCATCAACAAGGATAAGAAATGGGCGGCGCAGATCTACCTCGACGTGTCGGGCGACAAGAAAAGCACGGTGGCCGACATCCTTAAGCAGCTTGAAGACGTCAACATCGTGTTCACGACAACGCCGAAAAATGTCATGAAATACGCCGACTTCATGTTCGACGCGGGCTACATCAAGACCCGCGCCGCCTCGTGGAAGGACTTGTACTTCCCCGAAATCCACGACCAGCCCGGAAGCTGAAATGGGCTTGTCACTCTTAGGCGGCGGCTTCGATTACTCGGGAGCCGCCCAGGACGAATTCGACGACTGGTACGATACCGAGCACATCCCGGAGCGCCTGCGCATCAAGGGCTTTATCAACGCCGTGCGCTGGATAGGCGCGGAGAACCCGAAGATCTCGCTTGCGATTTACGACATCGAGAGTCTCGCCGTGTTGCAGAAGCCCGATTACATAGCGGTGTCGCCCGCGAATTTTTCGCCATGGGCAACGCGCATGCTGGTGCAGAAGTGCAAACGCCTGTGCCGCTTCAACTGCAACCAGATTTCACCCGGCGACAAGATAGCGCCCGACAATGCGCAGGGGCTGCTGGTCTCCGCGATGAACGTCGCGCCGGAAGCCGATGCCGAATTCAACGAATGGTACGACAAGGAACATCTGCCGCGGCTCGCGGCAGTGCCCGGGGTAATCAGCGCGCGCCGCTTCGTCGCGCCCGGCGTGGGCCACAATTACGTTGCGACCTATCACCTGACTTCACCCGAGGTAAGTGAGTCGGCAGCGTGGAAAGAAGCATCCACAACGCCGTGGACGCAAAAAATGCAGCCGCATCTGAGCGACAGGCTGCGACTCGTGCTCAGGCGTTACGTGCGGGCAACTCCGCTGCCCGGCTGACGCTATTTGTCCACAGCAACAAGCTGCGCCGCGAGCCGCGTCAAACGCTGTCGCGCCGGACTGTCGGCCGGCGTCTCGGGAGTCAACTTCTTCGCTTCGTCGAGCGCTGCTGTCAGCGTATCGCGCAGCGATGTCTCCGCGAGCACCATTTTTTTCAGGCAATCGGGCGCTTCCGCTTTCACGCGGCAGGATGCCAGCGCGATGGCAGCGATCGTGGCGGGTTGCAGTCCCGCCGTGTCCGCGCCCGCCATGCCGACCGACTCCGCACCCAGCCGTGCAAGCAGGTCAGCGGCGGCGTCGAGCCGCTGCAATTCGGGCGTTGCAGGCGCGTCCTTCGGGGCGGCCAGCTGCGCCTCTATCCGCATGGCGAACGCACGCGTCAGCCGCCGCTGCGACACGGCGTCGAAACTGACCATGGACTTGAACACTTCGCTCGCGCTCCAGTCGGCGGGCAGAGATGAAATCGTAAGGATCTTGAAATCGCCCGCCAGCGTTCGCGCCATGATCGAAATGGCCAGCGGATTGTGGTCGGGAGGACGCCCCGCCAGTTCGATGCGTTGCTCCTGGCCGGGCAATTGCACGACCACGGCGCGCGGAATCACGGTGCGCGCGTCGGTCTCGAGCAACACCGCCAGCGGCTGCGCGGCATACGAACGCGCCTCGCATTGGACAGTAGCGATATCAGGTTCGCTGCCGCTCGCCACCTCGGCAAAAGCCGGGTTGCCGCATTCCATGCCCAATTGCACCAGCAATATCACAGCGTCCGCATGCTTGCCGGCGTTGACCGGCTTGCCGCTCCAGCGCGGCGCCCCCGCCTTGAGGCGCTGTTCGTACCAGGCGGCGCACTTGTCCGCGAATTCAGGCGCGATTTTCTCGCCGACGCAATTGGGGACATAGTTTCCCTCGAAGCGATCGGCAACCACATCAACCAGTGCAGCGACATTGGTGAACGCGATGCCATTGGCGGCGGCTATGATCTGCGAGCGGTCGACGATGTCGGCGGCCTTGAACGGCGCGGGCGGCAGCGTTCTGACCTCCCGCAGCTCCAGTCCGCGCACGTAGTTCTGCGGAAACCAGCTGCGCACTACCAGCACCTTGCCGCCGCTCTTGACTTCATCACCGCCCTTGGGACAGATCATGATGCGCGGCCCGGTGCTGCCGTTGGCCACGTCGGCGTAGCGCGTCGCGTCGCAATGGAAACCGGCGTCGCGCGCGAGCGTCATCGCAACGTCGAGCGGCGTGAACTGGTTAATGCGCCGGGCAAGGCGCTTGAGTTCCGGCGGCTGCGCCCCTGCGACGAATTCCAGCGCCGGGTCGGTCAGCCAGCGGGTCTGCGCGGATTCGGTCTGAAAATACAGGAACGCCCACGCCACGCCGCACAGCACGCCCACGATGGTTGCCATGACGGCACCAAGTTTCACGAGATTCGATTTCATTTGCCGCAGTGCCCGTGACTGTCTGAAAAATGCGTCCGGCCCGTGCGTTCGCCTTTCCCGGATGCTTGCCGGGAAAGCTTCCTCCATGCCCGCACCGGCGTCAAGCGCGGCCCGGTGCGTGACTTGCACACAGGCATTCCCTGCTAGTATGTGATTTCAACCACCATCGCGAGAACATCGGTGTCCATTACCGGCAACTGGATATTCACGGCGTCCATGGACGTCGACCCGGACAAGGAAAAGATTTTCAACGAGGTCTACGATGCCGAACATGTCCCGCATTTGCGCAAAGTGCCGGGGGTCGTCTCGGTAACACGGCTCAAGCTCGATACCCTGCGCGTCACCATGGGCGGCGTAACCAAGGCCGTCGATTCGACCGGTGTGCCGCGCTATGCGTGCATACTCGAACTCGACAGTCCAGACGTATTGACCAGCCCCGCGTTCGCGCAGGCGGTCGACGCCGGCCGCTGGCCGACCGAGGTGCGGCCGTTCACCCGCAACCGGCAGCACACGCTCTACAAGGTGATGAAGTAAAACTACGCCGGACCGGCGGCCGGCCTGAAAATCAGGAAATACTGGTTGGGCAAAAAACCCGGCTCTTCGGCGAGCGCATAACCCGCTTTGCGCATTTCGGCCTTTACGGTATCCGGCGCTACGCGCGCGCTTTTCGGCGGACCTGCCGGAGAATCAAGGCGAAAGTCGATGATCGCGATGCGGCCACCGGGTTTCAGTGCGTCGCGCAATTTGCGGAAATACGCTTCGCGGCTATCGATGTGGTGATACACGTCGACCAAAAAAACCAGATCGACCTTGGCGGGCAGGCGTGCGTCACCCGCCGCACCCTGGACCGCCGTTAGATTGGCCACCCCTTCCTTCTGCGCGCGCTCGCCCAGATATTTCACCATGTCAGGCTCGATGTCTACGCCGTAAACGCGCCCCTTGGCGAGCATGTGCGCGAACCGCATCGCGAAATAGCCAGTGCCGGCGCCGATGTCCGCAACCGCCGCATCGGGTGCGAGCTTCAGCGCGCTGATGACTTCGTGCGGCTTCTGCCACGCGTCGCGTTTGGGATCGTCGAATACCTTCGACCATTTTTGCGCGTCGCCGAAACTGTGCTGGTGATCGGCAGGCATTTGCGCGAATGCGGCCGCGTGCAGTGCGCAGATCAGCATGGCGCCGCCGGTAAATTTAAACAGTGTTCTCATACGATTCATACGGTGGCATCTTCACGCGGCGATCTTGCGCAGTACTGTTGGGTGCAGCTCTGCGACTTTGATTAATGTCTTTGCAGCGGCATTGGGCTCGCGACGCCCTTGCTCCCAGTCCTGCAGAGTACGAACTGACACGCCCAGCAGTCCGGCAAATTTCTCTTGTGACAAGCCCGATTTTTCCCGCGCCCGGACGATGGGGTAAGACCCCGTCGTGTAGCGCCTGCCGGTACGGCCCGCCTTGATATCCCGGACCCCTTTAAGGATCTCCTGACCGATATCGCGGGACTTCTCCCATTTGGCCAGCTGCTTCTCAGTCATCTTTCTCATCTTCGATTTCCTCTTTCAAAGCCCTCAGGATATGCGCCGGTATGTCTTCGCGAACGTTCTTGCCATAGAGCGTGAGCATCCATATTTGTCCGCGGACGAGACGCACGTAATAGATGACACGCAACCCGCCACGTTTCCCGCGCCCTTCGGCAGCCCAACGAAGCTTGCGCACGCCGCCGCATCCGGGAACCACCTTTCCAAAATCGGGATGCTCATTCAAATGAGCCTGCAATTCGCAGTAATCGTCATCATCGAGGTAGCGCTCAAGCGCCTTGGTGAAAAAAGGAGTCTCGATGAACTCAAACATTGCGGCATACTACGGCAATGCCGTATCTATGTCCAGAGCATGGTTGACTTGCATACCGACGAACAGCGCGTATTGATTGAAAGTTTAGTTGCCGATTTAATTGACGCAAAGCCGGCAACAACAAGCCGCATTCCTTTTCATTCAAATCACTGAAAATACATCCCGCCGTTCATCAGGTAGTTCTGCCCGGTGACGAACCCCGCGTCTTCGCTCGCGAGGTACAACATCAATGACACGACTTCCTGCGACGTGCCCATGCGGCGTATCGGCTGGGTGGGGCGGAGGAGCTTGGGCTTCAATGTCTTTTCGCGCTCGCTGTCTATGGTGCCGGGCCCTATGCAGTTGGCGGTGATCTCGTGCTCGGCGAATTCGCGCGCGATGCCGCGCGTGAAGCCGACGATGCCGAGCTTGGCCATGCCCTTCACCACGCTGCCGCCCAGCAGCGGATCAATGCCCGAGAAATTGATGATGCGGCCCCAGCGCTGTTTGATCATCATCGGCAACACGGCGCGGCAGATATTGCGCGGCCCGCCCAGGTTCACACGGAAGCTTTTCTCCCAGGCGTCTTCGGACACTTCGAGGAAAGGCGTGCTGTCTACGCGGTAAACCGCGTTGTTGAGCGCGACGTGAACAGTGCCAAGCTCGGCCTGCACTTTGTCGACGAAAGCTTTGACCGAGGCGCCATCGGCGACGTCGCATTGCTCGGCCACCACTTTTGCGCCCAGCGCGCGGCATTCGGCGGCCACTTCGCTGAGTTCCTTCATCTTGGCGCTGGTGCAGATCGCGATGTTCGCGCGCTCGCGCGCGAAGGCGATGGCCGCGAGGCGTCCCATGTTGCGGCTGGCGCCAGTGATCAATACGGTCTTGCCCTTCAATCCTGTTTCCATCTGCGTCCCGTCAAAAACGTTCGTGGCCGTATTATGTTGCACGCGTGCGCCGGGAACAAGGTCGATGCAGTTTCCGCCGGCGCCCGCAATATGCTCGATCGGGTTGTGAGATAAACTGACATGCAAATTCAAACGGGGCCAGTCAGTTCAGTCATATGTGCGGACGCTATTCTGAAGGACGCCATCGCCCGGAAAAAGCGCAAAGGGCGCTCGGCGCGCTGATCAAGCGCAAGTGGCCGGACCTGCCGCCGCGCTACAACGTAGCGCCGGGCACCAAAGTGCCGGTCATACGCATCACCGCGGACGACGGCGCCGAACTGACGGAGCTGAAGTGGGGGCTGCTGCCCCACTGGTCAAAGGAGCCGCGCATTTCGTTCAACACCATCAATGCGATGGCAGAAACCGTGGAAACGAAAGCCTCTTACCGCACGCCTTTCAGGAAACGACGCTGCCTCATACCCGCTGACGGCTGGTACGAATGGCAGGCTTTGAAAGCCGGCAAGCAGAAGTGGTGGTTTCACCTCGCCGACGACAGCGATTTTTGTTTCGCCGGCCTGTGGGACCGCTGGCAAAGCGGCGGGCAGATCGTGGAATCGTGCACTATTCTCATAACGGATGCCGCCGCGTCGATGAGGCACGCGCACGACCGTATGCCCGTTATTCTTGAGCCACAGGACTATCAGTTCTGGCTGGATCCAGGCATAGACGACGTGCCCGCCTTGAAAAAACTGCTCAAACCATCCACGGCGCCGCTCGCGGCGATTCCGGTGTCCAATCCCAAGCATCCGCGCGATGACGACGCCACGCTGATAGAACCCGCCGCCCCGATTTCCGATCAACTCATTTAACAAGGAGCAAACCATGACCAGCAAACTGCACGACAAAGGACTCGCCATGCGCAAGCAGGTGTTAGGCGCGGCGCACGTCGAGAAAACGCTTTCGACCGTCGACAAGTACACCCAGCCCCTGCAGGAAATCGTCAACGAATACGTGTGGGGCGCGGTGTGGGCGCGCCCCGGGCTCAAACCGCGCGACCGCAGCATGATCACCATCGCCATGTTGACAGCACTCAACCGCCCGCAGGAGCTGAAAACGCATATCCGCGCCGCGCTCACCAACGGCGTCACGCGCGAAGAAGTGTCGGAAATCCTGCTGCACGCCAACGTCTATTGCGGCGCGCCCGCGGCCGTCGATGCGTTCCGCTCGATGCGCGACGTATTCGACGCCGCCTGAGGGGAACGCGATGAAGGACAACCCATTGCTGGAACCCGCCGAACTCGCGCGCGGGCGCGAAATCCGCCGCCAGGTGCTGGGCGAGCAGCACGTCGCCAATTCGCACGCAGTCGACGCGCTGTCGCAGCCCAAGACCGAACTGTCCGAATACGTGTGGAGCAAGATCTGGGCGCGGCCGGGGCTTACGTTCAAACAGCGCAGCGTTGCGAATCTTGCGATGCTGACCGCACTCAACCGCCCTCACGAATTGCGACTCCACATCAACGCCGCGCTCAACAACGGCCTCACCAAAGAGGAAATCTCGGAGGTGCTGCTGCAGACCGGCACTTACTGCGGCCTGCCTGCCGCGGTCGAGGCGTTCCGCATCATGCAGGAGGTGTTCGCAGGGCGCGGCGATTGAAGTAGACCGGCCGCACGATTCGTTAGCAAAAAAACGGCGCATCCGGGATGCGCCGTTCTTCCAATAGCATTGACCAGTTTACAGGCCTACTGCCCTTTCAACCCTACGTTGTGTTTCCTCACCTCGACTGCGGACTCCGCGAAGAGATCCTGATGGCCGTGCTCCCAGTCCATCACCTGGCACTCGGCCTCATGCTCCGCAACGCCATAGTTCTCCTGGATTTTGCCGACCAGATGTTCGCGTCTGCCGGCGCTCTTGTCGAGATGATCGTCGGTCAGCATGCTCTACTGCTGTTTGACATGACTCTTGAATTGATGCCGGTTGCCTTCGATGCCATCCCAGTTCATTTCGATCTCCTCACGGTTGATTGACGATCAGCGCCGGATTTGCAGGCGCACTATCCTTGCAGCGATTCTCAGCCGCCGCCGGCGCCTGCTCTGTGCGTTGTCGAACATAGCGCGGAGAATTCTCGACAAGTGCGGGAAAGGCGCCAGAACGGCGCGGGAGTTGAAGTGGCCGGTTTTTACGAAACCCGCTTGGAATTTGCGTAAAACCGGTGGAGAATCTCCGCACGCCGACCCATAATATGACAATGCGATACGGAAAACCCGTGGCCAGAAATGTGGCCTGCGGGGACACGATCAGCACCGTTCATTAACTGCGGGTTAAACGCGACGGAGTCCGATGGAAGCCCTGAAAATGGTGGAGCCGTATTGGGAACAACTCAAACGGCTGGCCGTTTACGCGCAATACTGCGCGGGAAGCGACATGCATGTACCCGTTTGCCGCGATTTCTGGATCTGGAGCGCTATTGGCGCCTTCAGTCTCGCTGCAATCATCATCGCGCTAGTCGCAAAAAAAATAATCAGGGAACAACTGGAGTTCTACCGCAACAAAAAGCGGCTGGAAGCGCGCGCAATCATCGCGCCGGCAGAAGTAATCAGGTAAGCCACCTGGAAAGGCGATTCACTCAAAGGCGACCTGGAATCACTGCCCGTCGAGCAACTCACCGAGAAGTTCCGCGCAGCGCTCAACAAGGACGGCAAGCCGACCACCCCCGCCTGACGCTTCGCCAGCCGGAAGGCCCGTTACTCGGCCTGGATGTTCGCCTCGCGCACGACCTTGCCCCACTTGGCGATCTCCGCGCGCAGAAACACGCCGAATTCGGCAGGAGTGCTGGCCACCGCATCGGCGCCGAAATCGAGCAGACGCTGCTTCACGTCGGGGTGCGCGAGTGCCTTGCGCAACTCTGCGTTCAGGCGATTGATCTGCGCCGTGCCGGTTTTCGCCGGGGCGAGGAATCCGTACCAGCCGCTCAGCGCGAAACCGGGTAAACCGGATTCGCTGGCGGTCGGCAAATCTGGCGCTGCGGGCGAGCGGCGTTCGCCCGTCACCGCGAGCGCGCGCAATTTGCCCGCCTGTATATGCGCCGCGACCGTCGGCATGCTGATAAACGCCATCTGCGTTTCGCCGCCGAGCAATGACGTCAGCGCGGGCCCGGCGCCTTTGTAAATCACCCCCGGAATACGCGACCCCACCATCGCGTTGAATTGCGCGAGCCCCATGTGCATGGGCGTACCGGAGCCGGCGATAGCGGAATTCAGTTTGCCGGGCGCGGCCTTCGCGAGCGCAACCAGCTCGCGCACGGACTTTGCCGCCAGCGACGGATGCACAACCAGCACGTAGAGGCCGTCCGCCGCCAGCATGATGGGGGCGAAGTCGCGCGCGGTGTCGAACGGCAACGATTTATTCAGCGTCGAATTCACGGCGAGCGTACTGGTCGCGATGCCGAACGTGTAACCGTCGGGCGGCGATTTCGCCAGCATGTCGAGGCCGATGATGGTGGCAGCGCCCGCGCGATTGTCGATCACGACCTGCTGGCCGAAACCTTCGCTCATTTTCGGCGCGAGTATGCGCGCGATGACGTCCGAGCCACCACCCGGAGGATACGGCACGATCAGCCGCACCGGCCGCGAAGGAAATACGCCCGGCTGCGCAAAGGCACAAGCGGAGCCCAGCACGGCCACCAGCGCCGCCGCACCAACCGTCTGTCGATGACTTCCCGTTCTCACCACGTCACCTCTGCTGATACACTACTAGCTGATATAAAAATCTGTGCGGATCTGCGCCCTGTCATTCCCGCGCGTGAGCGCCCGCCCCGGCAAGTATCGGGCCGGGGCGCAAATCCAAAAGAGTTTAATTCGATATGCATACATTTTCCCGGTTCCTCCTGGACTCCCGCCTGCGCGGGAGTGACGATCTTTTAGGTGCCATGCAATGAAAAAAATCTTCTGGCATGCCCTGATAATTCCGATTTTCGCATTTACCTGCGCTCAGGTGTTTGCACAATCCTATCCGGTAAAGCCGATACGGCTGATCGTGCCGTATCCGCCCGGCGGCGCCACCGATATTTTCGGACGCATACTGGGTGCGCGGCTCGGCGAGCTTCTCGGACAGCAGATCGTCCCCGAGCAGCGCGCCGGCGCGGCCGGCGTGCTCGGCGCGGAAGCCGCCGCGAGAGCCGCGCCAGACGGCTACACGCTGGTCGTCGGCCAGGCGAGCAATCTCGCGATCAATCAGCACCTGATGAGCAAGCTGCCGTACGATCCGGTGAAGGACTTTGCTCCCATCACCCTGATCGCCACCTCGCCGAATCTGCTCGTCGTGCATCCTTCGCTGCCGGCGCGCTCGGTCAACGACCTCGTCGCGCTCGCCAAAGCCAGGCCGGGTTCTATCAACTACGCATCCGCCGGCAACGGCAGTCCGGGCCACCTCGCCGCCGAGTATTTCAAGAAGCTCGCGAAAGTCGACATCGTCCACATCCCGTACAAAGGTGCAACACCTGCGCTGACCGACGTGATCGCGGGCCAGGCTTCCCTTTATTTCACTTCGCCGATTGCCGCACAGCCGTACGTGCAATCGGGACGGTTGCGCCAGCTGGCGGTGACCAGCGCGCAGCGCTTTCCTCCGCTGCCGGACGTGCCGACTGTCGCCGAGTCCGGCCTGCGCGATTACGAAATCGTCTCGTGGTGGGGCCTGCTGGCGCCGGCCGGAGTGCCGAGAGAGATCATCGCGCGCGTGCACGCCGAAGCCGTCAAGGCGCTCAATACCGCGGAGATGAAGGAGCGGCTCGCGGGCCAGGGCGCGATGGTCGTCACCAACACCCCCGAGCAGTTTGCGGCGTACATCAAAAGCGAAATCGCGAACTGGGGCCGCATCGTCGCGGTCTCGGGCGCGCGGATGGATTGACAAGAAACGCCTAAAACACTGCAGCCGCAGATACACGCGGTTAAAATCAAAAACATTTGGCGCAGGTTTCATCTGCGTTTATCGGCGTTTATCTGCGGCTAATAGTTGTTTGGGGTTTTGATTCAGGCATTGAACAACACGAGGGACCGAAAATGCTGCTTGGGAAAGGCATGATGATCAACTGGGCCGACGTGGCGCCGGAGCACCGCGCCGCATATTACGAATGGCACAGCCACGAGCACATGCTCGGACGCGTGCGCATCGACGGGTTTCAGCGCGGACGGCGCTATCGCGCGGTGAACGCGCAGCGCGATTTTCTCAATTTTTACGAGGTCGATGACATCGCCGTGCTGACGGGGCCCGACTATCTGGCCAAGGCCAACGCGCCGAGCGCCCTCACGCAGCGCACCACGCCGTTCGTCAAAAACAGCGTGCGCGGCATGGCGCGGGTAAAAAAATCGCTGGGCATAGGCATCGGCGGCTATGCGCTCACGCTGCGTTTCGGTCCCGTCGATGGGGCCTCAGAAAAACTCGAACGCCATCTCGACGGCGCGCTGACCAAGCTCGCGGAAATTCCCGAGATCGCCGGCGCGCATCTGCTCATCGCGGACCCTGCAGCGAGCGCAGTGGTGCCGGTGGAGAGAAAAGACCGGCCGACCATCATCCCCAAGTGGATAGTCGTGCTCGAAGGAGTCTCGATCGAGGCGCTCGACAGCGCGTGCGACGCACATCTCACCGGCGAGTCTTTGCGCGCGCATGGGTGCACCGCCCCTATCGACCGAGAAACCTTCGTCCTGCAACTGCTCGTGACCAAACCAGCCCAATCCTGATCATGTCAAACCAGAACTTTATGCAGCACCTGCAAGCAGCATTGATCGCCCTTGCGCTTCTTCCACTCGCCACAGCAGCGCAACAATTTCCGTCGCGCCCCATGCGCATGATCTGCCCGTCGCCGCCCGGCGGCTCGGTCGATATCCTGAGCCGCACCGTCGCGCAGTTTCTGGCCGCCAGCTACAGCGTGCCGGTGATCGTGGACAACCGCGTGGGCGCCAGCGCGGTGATCGGCAGCGAGCTGCTCGCCAAGGCGCCGCCGGACGGACACACCATGATGATGGCCTATTCGTCGCACGCGACGAATCCCATCTTTATCAAAAAACTTCCCTACGACACGCTGAAGGATTTTTCCGGCGTCGCGCACGTCGGCGACATCCCCCTGCTGCTGGTCGTGCATCCGGCGGTGCCCGCGCAATCCGCGCGCGAGCTGATAGCACTCGCCAGGGCACGCCCCGGCCAGCTCCAGTTCGCGGCGGGCGCCCAGGGCGGCGGCCCTTCGATGGCGGGCATGATGCTGAACCAGCTGGCCGGCGTGGATGTCGTGCAGGTATCGTACAAGGGCAACGCACCGGCGCAGGTCGATCTGCTGGGCGGTCAGGTCACCATGATGTTCGACACCATCAACACCAGCATCGGCCTCGCGAAAGCCGGCCGGCTGCGCGCGCTGGCGGTGACGAGCCCGAAACGCTCGGCGCTGGCGCCGGAGCTGCCGACCATGGCCGAGTCAGGCCTGCCGGGATTCGACGTGCGCGCGTGGTTCGGAGTCATCGTTCCCGCGCGCACGCCGCGCGACCTCGTGCGCAAACTGAACACCGAGATCAACAAGGCGCTGAACGACCCCGCGATCCGCACCCGGCTTACCGGCGACGGTGTCGAGCTGGCCGGCGGCACGCCGGAGGAGTTCGACGCTTTTATCCGCGCCGAAATGGCACGCTGGCCGAAAATCATCAAAACGGGCGGCTGATGCGCAACCGGGTTAGCGGGTTGATTTTATACACCGTGACGAATCCGCCTTTCGTCACTCCCGCCTGTGCGGGAGTGACGAAGATTTATTGCGTCAAGCTATAAACCGTCACTGCGACCTGTCCAGCGTCGACAGCGCTTCCATCGACAAGTAATACTGCAAGCCTTCGTCGAGCTGCTTCCTTAACGGGTGCGTCAGCACCGCACGCGTATAACGCAGCAGCATGTCGGATTTCTTGGCAAGCTGCTCGGCCAACTGCCATGCACGCGGCAACAGCTTGTCACGCGGCAACAGTTCGGCGACGAGGCCGATGTCCTTCGCCTCCTTCGCCTCCAGCACCTGCCCTGTCAGCATCAGGTAGCGCGCGCGATTGAGCCCCATCAGCATGGTGTAAACAACATTGATGCCGTCACCCGGCACGATGCTGCCGTTGTGAAAATGCGCGGTGTCCTCGAATGTCACGTCATCCGCCGCGATGACGATGTCGCACATGAGCGCCAGATCGGCATGGCGCTTGGCCGGGCCGTTGACGGCGGCGATCATAGGCACTTCGATGCCGATCACCGAGTTGACCATCTTCCGCGCATTGACGAAAACTTCGTGCACGCCAGCGGGCGTCAATTTAGCGCCGTGGAAAAACGGGGTATCCGGATCGAGCCGCGGCCCGCTGAATTCGGCACCGGTGCCGGTCAGGATGACGACGCGGTTCTCGCGGTCGGCGCCGACATCCGTAAAAGCGCGCACGAATTCAACCTGCGCATCCAGATTCCACTGCAACGGACCGCCGTCGGTATGCAGACTCATCTGCAGTATGCCGCCCCGCCGCTCCATCTTGATGAAGCGATAACTGCTGCTGTACTCATCGAACTTCGCCATTCCTGCCTCCATACACGTATCCGTACTATCTAATCACAGAAATTCCGGCTGCGCTATGATAACGGCGAAAAAAACGCGCCGGTCCGGACGTGCTTGGGCATGGCGCAGTCCGGCAACCGCAGACGGTTTGGGGGAAATCAATGGCAGAGAAAATGAAGAGTTCGCGGCTCGTCGCGCATTTGTTGAAAGCGCATGGCGTGACGCAGGTGTTTTTCATGGACGCAGTGCTACGGCGCGCGCTGGCCGGGTACCGTGCAAGCGCCGCTACCTTGGGTGCCGAACTAAACTACTTCAGAAAACACGCGCGAGCAGCTTTGCCGCGCTCAACCTCGAGCCTATCAGCAGTTCGCCCGAAGAGTTCGCAAAATTCCTGAAGAACGGCCTCGAGAATTACGCGGCGATCGCGAAGGCTGCGGGCATCAAACCTGAGTAGAAACGTGTGATCAGCGATGGGCAATGGGTGATGGGAAATACGTGCCCCCTCCACCTTTCTTGAGTCATTTGGTGTCTGCGTGACTAAGCGATTAAATCACCCAATCACTGAATTAGCCGTCACCATTTGCCCATCGCGCATTGCTCATCACCCATCACTCATCACTCATCCATCGAGCTTCTCGATGATGAACGCGGTCGCGCGCTTTGCAATGGGAATCGCGATGAAAGCGGCGATCGTCGCGAAAGGCCATGCTATCGCAAATGCGATCATCCAGCGCCACAGATAGTCCGGCGGCAGCCCTAGATTGATAAACGTGATGAGGGCGGTCATCAGGAATGCCATGACAGCCGCCACGATCACGGGCTGAATAAAACGCGCTTTGTCCTGCAATGAAATGGCTCCGTGATGAAGTGACGATGCGAATGCCCGGCGGATTATTCCGTCGTGACGCCCGCATCACGAACAACTGATTCGTAACGCCTGGACTCGGCCTTGATGAATGCGCCGAATTCCGCCGGCGAACTGCCGACCGGATCGGCACCCTGCGCGATGAGATTTTCCTGCACGGCTTTCGACTTGATGATGCGCGTGACCTCGTCGCTCAGCTTTTTCAGCACCGGCGCCGGCAGGCCGCGCGGGGCGACCATGCCGTACCATGCGATCGACTGATAACCCGGCAGTGCTGCCTCGGCCACCGTTGGCATGTCGGGCCATGTCGCATTGCGTTTTGCCGTGGTGATGGCAAGGCCGCGCAAGCGCCCTGACTTCACGTGCGGGGTCAGCGACAGGATGGTCGAGATCATCATGTTGACCTGCCCGCCCACGGTATCGAGCAGGCCCTGGTTGCCGCCTTTGTACGGAATATGCACCAGATCGATTTTCGCCATCGAGGCAAACAATGCAGTCGCCAGGTGCTGCGAGGAGCCGACGCCCCCTGACGCGTAATTCAGTTTCTTCATCCTGGCGAGCGCGATCAGTTCCTTCACGCTGGTGGCCGGCACCGAAGGATGCACGCACACGATCAGCGGCAGCACTGCGGCGAGGCTCACCGGCGTGAAATCCTTCTGCGTGTCGTACGGCAGATTCTTCTGCAGCAGCGGATTGATGGCGTGCCCGATCGCCACGAACAGCAGCGTATGGCCGTCAGGCGTGGCTTTCGCCGTCAGGTCGGCGGCGAGGATGCCGTTGGCGCCGGGACGATTGTCGATGACGACCTGCTGGTCCCACGCCTGCGTGAGGTTCTGGCCGACCAGGCGCGCAAGAATATCAGTCGCGCCGCCGGGCACGAAAGGAACGAGGATGCGTATCGGCTTGTTCGGGTAGTCGGCAGCCTGGATTGACTGCGCCGCGAGGCCAAAGATGCAGCAGGCGAGGATACGGAAATTACAATAGCCCATGCCCCGCATCATGCCGCCTGTGCGACGTAGCCCGACGGCGTGCCCAGCACCGTAGTGCGCTCGAGGTGCCGCAACTGCGTCTCGTCGAAATCGCCGAGCGCGCAATGCATGGTGCAGCGGTTGTCCCATACGACGATATCGTCCGGCCGCCACTGGTGGCGGTAAACGAATTCGTGCCTGGTCGCGTGCTTGCAAAGATAATCGATCAACGGCCTGCTTTCCTCTTCCGTCATGCCGTCGAAGCGGTTCACTTTCTCGCCGATGTAAAGCGCCTTGCGCCCCGTCTCCGGATGCGCGCGCACCACCGGCTGTGCAACTGGCGGATTGATGCGCTTCTGCTCGGCGGCACGCTTGACGCCGGTTTCGTCGTTGGCGATTTTTCGCGTGCCGGACTGATGAATGCCATGCAGATCGGCGATCAGTTTTTTCATGCCGTCCGATAGCGCGTCATACGCGGCATACATATTAGAGAACAAGGTGTCGCCACCGACCGGCGGTGCGGTATGGCAACGCAGGAGCGAGCCCAGCGACGGCACCAGCGTGAACGACAGG